>UQOJ01000004.1 GCA_900542635.1 uncultured Collinsella sp. | reverse complement strand
TTCGCCTTAGTCTCGTGGGCTCGGAGATGTGTATAAGAGACAGATCATGGACCAGTACAACGTCATCGTCCTGGCTCCGCAGGTTCGCACCTATTACAACGAGATGAAGGCCGACACCGACCGCCTGGGCATCACGCTGCTGTCGCCCAAGGGCAAACAGTACATCGACCTCACTAAGGATCCCAAGGGTGCCGTCGCCTGGATCGAGGAAAACCTCGAGGCATAAGACGCTGACACCACCTGCCGCTCGCAGACAATAAATGGCCCGTGCATCGATGTGTGATGCGCGGGCCATTTTGTTTAGACCGCACCCGTCCTCCTGTTCATCTCAATCTGTAACATCTAGCCGAGTTTTTCGGTCCTAGCTGTTACAGATCGAGATGAACGCACAGGCCAAGCCGAAAATCTCAATCTGTAACATGTAGACCACTATTGACCGTCTAGTTGTTACAGATCGAGACAAACGGAATAAGCCGGGCCAAAAATCTCGATCTGTAACATCTAGCCGAGTTTTTGGGTCCTAGCTGTTACAGATTGAGACAAACGGAATAGGCCGAGCACGTCTACGCCCGCAAGTCCTTTACGCTGGAACGCTCGACCAGCACACCCGAGACGAGCGTACGGCTTCTGGAGCTCGGAGCTTCCAGACCCGCGACGACCTCGTTGAGCGCACGGGCGCCCAGCTCGCGGTGGCGAAACTTCACCGACGTCAGAATCGAGTTGGGAATCGTCTTATAGAGCTCATCGTCGAAGCCGATCACGGACACATCATTGGGCACACTGAGCCCTTTGTCACGTAGAGCCATCATCACGCCGTTTGCCATGCAGTCGTTAGCAGCGAGGACCGCCGTGCAATCGGGCTTATCGGCAAGCACAAGGCCCGCGGCATAGCCACTATCCGCATTCCAATCGCCTTGCAGAGGCTCGGGCGGCTCAATGCCACGCGCCTCGAGTGCCGCACGCCAACCTTTCATACGGCACTGGCTCGACAACGACTCTTTCTTACCAGAGACGAAGTACACGTTTTTATGCCCGTGGTTCAAGAAGTACTCGCACGCCATGCGCGCGCCGCCCTCTTGGTCGTCACTGACGGTGGAGCAGGTAGGATGTTCCATCGGTGTGATAATCACCGTCTTGAGGTCCTTCGGTGCCTCAAAGGTATCAAAGTCATCGACCATCTGACGCAGGTTGAAGATCATGCCATCAACAGGCAGCTGCGACATCCTACGCGCCGCTTCGGCAAGGGTCATCTTCTCCCCCGCCCGCTTCTTAATCATCGTGAGCGCAAAGCCGCGTTCTTCGGCGGCATCGGCGATACCGTCAATCATGTCCACGGCGCCGCCCGACAAGTGGAACATCACCACGCCGATGCACCCGTAACGGCCCAACTTGAGCGAACGCGCGGCAAAGTTGGTTCGAAACCCGAGCGCCTCCATAGCCGAATGGACCTTATCGCGTGTCGACTCTCGCACGCTATTGGGCTCGTTGATCACACGCGAAACCGTCTTGAGAGAAACGCCCGCGGCAACTGCCACATCATTCATTGAGACATTTTTCTTGTCCATCGTTGCCACTGCTTCTCCACTCGGTTCTCTATCGCTTGTTTTTTGCGTTCTAGCATACACTACCTGCCTGACTGATAAATCAACCGTTTACCGGACAATATCGACCGCTCACCCGTGTATCCTTGTTGCTCTTCCAAAAATGTCTTACGTTGTCATTAACGAAATGACAACGTTGTCATTTCGCAATGCCTTCCTTAAGCAGGAAGGTTTCCGGGCAGTCCTGACCATCCATCGACGACCAGTTCCATCCACATGCATCGCGCATCAAGTAGCAAAGGAGCTTTATGGACGCCATCGTAAAGATGCTCGAAAAGCATCAGCCGTTCTTTGAGAAGATCTCGAGGAACATCTACCTCCAGGCTATTAAGGACGGATTCCTTGGGTGCATGCCCATCGTCCTTACCTCTTCGATCTTTCTGCTGATCGCCACCCTTCCCGGCGTAGTTGGAATCACGTTGCCCCAGCCGCTCATCGACTGGTGCAACAAGCTGTACAACTTCACCATGGGCGTCATGGGCATCATGGTTGCCGGCACCACCGCCAAGAACTTCACGGCTTCCATGAACCGTCGCATGCCCGCCGGCAAGGTGCTCAACGACGGCTCCACCATGGTGGCCGCCCAGTGCAGCATGCTGCTGCTCGCTGTTACGCAGTTCACCACCAAGTTCAACGGCTCCGAGCTTTCGGTCTTCGATTGCACCAGCATGGGTACGCGCGGTCTGTTCTCGGCCTATATCGCCGCGTTCATTACCGTGTGGGTCTATAAGTTCTGCGTCTCGCGCGATCTGACCATTAAGCTGCCCAAGGAGGTCCCGGGCGCCATCGCTCAGAACTTCCGCGACATCATCCCCTTTGGCGGCGCCGTCATCATCTGCGGCATCATCGATGTTGTCGTACGCAACCTCATGGGTGTTCCGTTCTCCGAGCTGCTCATCAAGCTGCTCTCCCCGCTCTTCACTGCGGCAGAAACCTATCCTGGCCTTATCCTTATCCAGGCAGCCACCGCGTTCTTCTGGTTCATCGGTGTCCATGGTCCTTCGATTGTCCAGCCGGGCATCGACCCCATCCGTCTTGCCAACCAGGCCGAGAACCTGCAGGTTCTGCTGGCCGGTGGTCACCCCGCCCACTCCCTCACCTTCAACATGTCGCTCGTGGGTGAGTTCGGCGGCACCGGCGCCACGTTCATCGTGCCGCTTCTGCTGATTCTCTTTATGAAGTCCAAGCAGCTCAAAGCCGTCGGCAAGGCCTCGATTGTTCCTGTTGCCTTCGCCGTCAACGAACCGCTGCTCTTTGGCGCGCCGATGATCCTTAACCCCTACATGCTCATCCCCTTTGTTGCCGCCGGCTGCGTCAACGTGAGTGTTGCCAAGTTCTTTATCGACAACGTGGGCATGAACGGCTTCTCCTTCGTGGTGCCTTGGGCTACCCCTGCCCCCATCGGCATCTTCATCACCACGAACTTCCAGCTTATCGCCCTGGTGTTTGTCGCAATCATCATATTGCTGGACGCCATCATCTACCTGCCGTTCTTGAAGGCATACGATAAGCTGCTCTGCGACCAGGAGGCCGAACGCGCCGCAGAGCTGGGTCTTGAGTCCGATGGTGCTGCCACCATCGCCGCCAACGCCCCTGCGCCCGCTGTCGAGCAGGCTACCGCTGTCACCGCTTCCGTCGAGCCGACCGCCGCTGCCGCCGACAGCAAGCCTGTCGCCGATCAGCCCGAGCCCGCCGCCGACGCATCCGCTAAGAAGGACGTCGACGGTCTGAAGGTCCTCGTCCTGTGCGCCGGCGCCGGCACCTCTGCCATGCTCGCCAACGCCATCAAGGAAGGTGCTGCGCAGACCGGAGAGAATATCGCTTCCTCCGCAGGCGCCTATGGTCAGCACACTGCCATCATGGATCAGTACGATGTCATCGTGCTCGCCCCGCAGGTTCGTAGCTACTACAACGACATGAAGGCCGACACCGATCGTCTGGGCATTAAGCTGCTCGCTCCCCGCGGCAAGGAATATATCGACCTTACTCGCGACCCCGCTGGCGCCATCAAGTGGCTCCGCGAGAACCTCGACTAGTTCCTCCCTCTGTTGGTGCCCGGATCCCCAGTTCGGGCACCTCTCCCTATTCGTATCCCACAGAAAGGATGACTCATGACCAACCCCATGCAGTTCCCCGACGGCTTTGTGTTTGGCGGCGCCACCGCCGCTTACCAGGTTGAGGGCGAGACCCGCACGCACGGCAAGGGCAAAGTGCCCTGGGACGATTTCCTGGCAGCCCAGGGTCGCTTCTCCCCCGATCCCGCAAGCGATTTCTACAACAAGTACCCGGTCGATATCGACCTGTGCCAGCGTTTTGGCATCAACGGTATCCGTGTCTCCATCGCTTGGAGCCGTATCTTCCCCAGTGGCACCGGCGAGATTAACCCCGAGGGCGTCGCTTTCTATCACGAGCTTTTCGCCACCTGCAACAAAGCTGGCGTTATCCCCTATGTCACGCTCGATCACTTCGATACGCCCGAGGCCTTTTACCAGAACGGCGGCGAGGGATTCCTGACGCGCACGACGATCGACGCCTTTGTCGAGTACGCCAAGTTCTGCTTTGCCGAGTTCACCGAGGTCAAGCACTGGTTCACGTTTAACGAGATTCCCGCAACCGCCGAGGGCAGCTTTATCGTCGGCAACTGGCCGCACGGCGAGAAGTACCGCCTGGACAAGGCCTTCCAGCTCATGCACAACATGATGGTGGCCCACGCCAAGGCTGTCGTCGCCTTCCATGAGGGCGGCTTTGAGGGCGAGATCGGCATTGTTCAGAACCTGGAGCCCAAGTATCCCCTCGATCCCAACAGCGCTGCCGACTGCGAGGCAGCTCGCATGGCCGACGTCATCAACAACCGCTGGGTACTCGACGCCACCTTCCGTGGCCACTATGCAGCCGACACCATGGAAGCCGCAACCAAGCTTGCCCATATCGCCGGCGGCGAGCTCGACGTCCGCGACGAGGACATCGCCGCGCTGACCGCCGCGCTCCCCTACAACGATTGCTTGGGCGTCAACACGTACAAGTGCCAGTTCCTGCGTGCCGCCGAGGGCGAAAACGACATCAACCACAATGGCACCGGCGACAAGGGCTCCTCGCGCTGGTTCCTCAAGGGCGTGGGCGAGTCGTGCGTGCGCGAAGGCGTACCCACCACCGATTGGGACTGGATCATCTATCCCGAGGGCCTGTACGACCTGCTGCTCCGCATTAAGAACGATTACCCCAACTACAAGAAGATCTACATCACCGAGAACGGCATGGGCTATAAGGACGACTTCGAGGATGGCTTTATCGATGACGCCCCTCGTATCGACTACATGCGTCAGCATCTCGCGTGGATCCTCAAGGCAATCGACGGCGGCGTAAACGTCGACGGTTACTTTGTGTGGTCGCTGCAGGACCAGTTCTCCTGGACTAACGGCTACAACAAGCGTTATGGCCTGTTCTACATCGACTTTGAGACCCAGAAGCGCTATCCCAAGGCGAGCGCGTACTGGTACAAGAACGTCGCGGAGACCGGCCTGCTTATGGCCTAACTTTTGCCGCATACCCCCTGTCGGCCGCATGCGAATCCCTCCACGGGTTCGCATGCGGCCTTTTTGTTTTTGGTGAGCCCGTGCGGACCGTTTATCTCGATCTGTAACATCTAGCAGGGATTTTCAATCCTAACTGTTATAGATTTAGACGAACGGGCGACCAGGGCTGAAAGATCTCAATCTGTAACACGTAGCCCACTTTTAACCGTCTAACTGTTACAGATCAAGACAATAAGATAGTCAAATCCGAACTTTCCAAGCAGTTATGAACCATGGTTTCCAGTTTTCGGTATCACGAACATACTTTCGGTATCATTTTATGGTATTATGATATCGAAAGTATGTTCGTGATACCGAAAGGAGCCGCATGCGCCAGTTCGATTACACCACAGTCCCAGCGGAACTCGAAGCAACTCCAATCACCAACCTCCTCCTCTCGATACGCGAGCATAAAGGCCGTCAGCTTGCTCTGAGTCAAGTCAAACCCGAGCTTCTATCGTCCCTAATGGAGGAGGCTAAGATCCAAAGCACCCGATCCTCCAACGGACTTGAAGGAATTGTTACCACCCAAAAAAGACTCAAAGCGATCATGGCGTATTCCGCCAAGCCAAGCTCCCGCGCAGAGGAAGAAATCGCTGGATACCGAGATGTGCTGTCGCTTATTCACGAGCAACACGATTCCATTCCCGTAACGCCATCGGTCATTCTGCAGTTGCATCGTGACCTCATGGCGCACACGGCAATCTCGTATGGAGGCCATTGGAAAGATGGCGATAACGAAATCGTCTCCATTGACGATCAAGGTAATCGATTTGTGCGCTTTAGGCCCCCTTCGGCTCTAGCAACCCCGGGACTTATTAAAGAAGCCTGCCAGTCCCTCAACGATGCTTTATCTCGCCAAGTTTGCGATCCCCTCCTTATATCGCTCCGCTTTATCTTCGATTTTGTTAGCATTCATCCCTTCAACGATGGCAATGGCAGGATGAGCCGGCTCCTTACAACGCTGCTGCTCGAAAAGACTGGATACGATGTTGCGCGTTACATCAGCATCGAACGACTTATTGAAGACAACAAGGCGCTCTACTACAACGCCCTCGCTGCAAGCTCCACTGGATGGAATGGAAACCAAAACACCGAAGCACCCTTTATCCGTTTCATGCTCGGAACAACCCTGGCCGCCTACCGACAGCTCGAGCAGCGTACCTTAATTGAATCAAGCACTCGTCCCATGTCGAAGCAAGCGCGCATCGCTGTTCTATTTCAACAGAGACCCGGCGTCATTAAGAAATCCGACATCCGGTCCAGCTGCCCCGATATCAGCGAGGTAACCGTTAAACGAACCCTCAGTCAGCTTGTTAGTTGCAGCGCAATCGAAAAAACAGGAGCGGGTCGTTCGACGGGCTACATACTCAAAGACGTCCATGCTCTAGAACTATTCTTGCAATCCACATTACCCGATAGCGAGGCCGCAATAACAAAAGAGGCTCCAAAGGATAAGCTCCTTGAACGTGTAAACCACGCCGAGGATGAAAGCAGAGAGGGGCTCTATGAAGACTACGATTCATTCTCAAGGGACATAAAGACGAAATACGGAGTCTAGTCATATCCCAGAATAGCCTCATCCTTGTTGCCCAAAGTTATTTACGCGTCATTGTAAAGCGGTACCCCCGCGCCGGCAGGGGGCAGATGTATCGCTTGCAGCGCTAGCTAGCAAATGACCTGCGTGAGTTCCTCGATGGCGGCGCGATCCTCGGCGGCGATGCCCGGCTCGCACACCACGGCGTCCAGGCTGTCCAGACGGCAGAAGGTGTAGAAGTCGCGCTTGCCGATCTTACTGGAGTCGGCGATCAGATAGCGCGAGTCGGCCTTGCTAAAGGCGAGCTGCTGGATACGACCCTCATCCATATTAGACGTAGACACGTCGCCATCCAGAATGCCGTTGGCGCCGATAAACGCCGCGTCGATACCCAGTGCACGCAGGGTATCCTCGGCCGTTGGTCCCACAAAAGCGGCGGTACGGCGACGGTACATGCCGCCCACTAGGCACAGGTCGCAGTCCTCGCGCGCCTCGAGCAGGTTAAACACCGAAAGCGAATTGGTCACGATGCGCAGACGAAATGCCGGCAGCATCGAGGCCATCTGCTCAACCGTGGTGCCCGTACCCAAAAAGATGGTCGAGCCCTCCTCGATGAGCTCCACGGCGCGGCGCGCGATCTGCAACTTTTCCTCGGCATGCTTGGTGCGCTTTTCGCTGTGCGAATACTCATGGCGCAACATAGCATGTGGACGGCCCTGCGCACTGCGGGCTCCACCGTGCACGCGCTCGATCTCGCCCAGGCTCGCAAGCTCCTCGAGATCGCGGCGGATCGTCATATCCGAGACA
Organism: uncultured Collinsella sp.; assembly: GCA_900542635.1. GTDB lineage: Bacteria > Actinomycetota > Coriobacteriia > Coriobacteriales > Coriobacteriaceae > Collinsella. The sequence continues at coordinate 59,308 of UQOJ01000004.1, read as the reverse complement.
CCCAGTGCATCCGAAATCTCCTTGACCGAGACCGTGCCCTGCTCCTCGAGCAGCTGACGAACCCTATCCTGTCGCTCTGCCTTAATCACGATGAATCCTCGCCGTTCTATGCGTGCATATCATTCAAACAGTAACGAACAAATTGTATCAGACCCGTGCGTGTCAAAAATGAACGCCCGTACAGCTCAATCATCACTTTTTTGAGAAAAATACCCCCTGCTTTAGTGGGGTGTAGTGATAATCTCGCCTGTTCGCGCTACAGTTTGTCGGAAATACCTCGATGTTAGGAACCAAATGATCACTTCCGAGCTTTTCGGCACCGCGCCGTGCGGTACCCCTGTTCATCGTTACACCCTCAACGGGCCCGAGATCTGCGTTCGCATTATGGACTATGGCGCCACCGTACTTGGTATCGACGTGCCCGACATTCCCGGCAACGTGCGCGATGTGGTGCTGGGCTTCGATAAGCTCGAGGATTACTTTGACAACCCCGCCTGCTTTGGAGCGACCATCGGCCCCGTGGCCAACCGCACTGCGGGTGCCACGATTACCATCGCCGGCACGGACTGGCATATGCCAGCCAACGAGGGCGTCAACAACCTGCACAGCGATCTTGAGCACGGCCTGCACAAGCGCGTGTGGGACGTTGAGCTCGACGAGGTCCACAACGCCGTGCGCATGACCACCTCGCTTGAGGATGGCGAGCTGGGCCTTCCCGGCAACCGCACCTTTACGGCTGTGTTTACCGTGACGCGCACCGGCCACTTCCGTATCGAATACGGCTGCGAGAGCGACCGCGCCACCTACGTGTCCATGACCAACCACACGTACTTTAACCTTGCCGGCCATAACGCCGGCATGGACTGCGAACACTTCTTTGTTGCCAACGCTGCCCACTACCTGCCCATTGATGACCAGAACATTCCCACCGGCGAGATCGCTCCGGTCGGAGGCACGCCGTTTGACTTTCGCGAGCTGCGTCCCGTCGCGCCTGGCATGGAGGCCGACGATCCGCAGATTAAGCAGGCCCGTGGCTACGACCACTGCCTGTGCGTCGATGGCTATCAGTACGGCCGTAATCTGCGCCGCGCGATGCACGTCGAGGAGATGTGGACCGGTCGTGAGCTGGACTACTACACCACCGCCCCGGGCGTGCAGCTCTACACCGGCAACTGGCTGGGCGACGAGCACGCCAAGGACGATGCTAACTATGGCTGGGGCGCCGGCTTTGCCCTCGAGGCAGAGATGTACCCCGACACGCCACACCAGCCGCTGTTCCCGCAGGGCATTGTGGGCCCGGGTCACCCCTACAGCAATGTGATCGAATACCACTTTATGAGGCACTAAGCCCACAGCGCGACATATCGCACAGCAGCGCCCGCCGGCACACCGCCGACGGGCGTTTTGCTACCTAGTCATTGGGGACGTTCTTAAATGACTAGTCGTTGGGGACAGTCTTTAACGTTTGGCAAGAAAGACTGTCCCCACCTGCCGGCACTTGGGGACGTTCCTAAAAGGCCGGCACATAAGGAACGTCCCCAAGTGCCAAGGGTGTCCCGCTTGACTAGTCATTTAAGAACGTCCCCAATGACTAGTTGGATGGGGTCGGGGTTGGAGCTGGGGAGGTAACGGATTTCTAGCTCTATGCCGAGTTCTTGTAGCTCTTTGAAGGCAACGATGTCCGTATCGTCTACGGCGACTGCGGGCGTTATGGGGTGCTTGCCCTCCCCTGCCTGCATATGCCCAATGCTGATCTTGGTGATCGGCACACCGCCCTTAACCAGCGCGAGCGCATCGGCGGGTGAGGCCACCATGACCAGAATCCATTGGCGCGGCGTTGCGGTATGAATGATGTCGATGGTCCTTTGCACCGAGAAAAACCGCGTCCACACGCCCTCGGGCGCCGCCACCCTCATAGGCGCCCACTTGCGCGAATCCGCCGCAATCTCGTCGTTGACGATTAGGACGAGATTGGAACCCATAGCCTCGTTCCACAGCTCAACGTCTTGCCCGTAAATAAACCGGTCATCGATGCGTGTGAGAAGAATCTTGGGTTGAGCCATCGCTGCCCCATTCTCTTTAAGACCCGTAAGAGCAAGACATCACTTCTCCAATATTAGTGCATTTAAAGTGAGAAAAGCCGTCAGAACCCTTGCGCGGATGTGCGATGTCCCGTATCATAGACAGCCGTTGACGCCTCAGTTGCGTCATCACATGGCCGCCAGCGTAGCTCAGTTGGTAGAGCACCGCTCTCGTAAAGCGGGGGTCACCGGTTCGAGCCCGGTCGCTGGCTCCATTGCACAAGATAGCCGCCTTCGGGCGGCTTTTTTGTTGCCGATTTATCGCACAATGCCAATCCAAGCACAACGCCGCCGGCAACTCCCCTACTCAACAAAAACCCCGCCAGCCGCAATCCCCAAAGGAACCGCGATTAACGGGGCTCAAGCGCGCTCCTCCAAAGGAAAACGCTCACAACACGAACAGCTCAGCCGAGCAGCTCGCTACTCCTCCCAGTAAGCATCTGCAAGCAGCTTAAAGCAGATCTTCTTGACCGGCTGCGCGCCATCGTCCGGGAACTCGAGCGTGGGCATATGAGGCTCGCCGGCAACGAACAGTGCAAACTTATCGTCAGCAAGATCGCCGGCGATCGAGGCGTCGGAATCGACCAGATCGTAGTCGTCCTTCTCGTCAAACTCCTGGACCAGCGTCAAGCTGCCCGTAGCGACCTTAAAGGCCTCGCGACCCTCGACATCGATCTGCAGGTCGTGATAGCGCTGATGCGTCTCATAGTGAGCCTCGGCCTCGGGACGCGTCGTGGGAGCCATGACGTTCGCATAGACCTTGTCGCCCAGAATCGGATGGCTGCCGACCTCGAGCTGCGCCGGATCGTTCTCCTCGAGCCAGTCAATCAGCACATCGAGGCCCTTGAGCATTCCGCGGTATTCCTCGATATCGCCCAATGCACCGTAAATCATCTAAATCCCCTCTCGGATCGTTTCTTTGGCGGCTACTCGGTAAACGCGTTACCGACGCTGTTGCCACCCACATACGTCTCGACCAGGGTAAGGTCGGGATTGAACACGACAAAGTCGGCGTCGCGCCCCGGCATAATGCTATCGCACTTGTCGTCGACATGAGCTAGCAAGCGATGCCGGGACCGACGCCCAAGCCCTTACAGCTCGGTCACGACAACGCCGTTGTAGACCTCGTCCCAACGGTCCATGACCAGATGGCCGGTCATAGGATCCATGGCGTTGAGCTTGCCGCAGGTGTTGGCGGTTCGCAGCACCGTCTCGTCGTCTGCGCCAGCAGCGATGGCATGCGCGAAGCCTGCGATAGTGGAGTCACCAGAGCCCGTTGCGTTAACGGCAGGGATATCGGGCGTCTTTGCGCGGAACGCACGGCCATTGTGGAAGCCAACGGAGCCGGCAGCGCCCATGGACACGACGACCCAGGGGATATCGGAGAAGCGGGCGTCAGAAGCGAGCGCGGCGCGGAGCTCGTCCACATCGTCGGTGGTAAAGCTCGTGCCCAGAAGGCCGTTGATCTCGGTCAGGTTAGGCTTGACCAGCTCGGGCTTAACCTCGGACTTGAGCGCAGCCTCGAGCGAGGCACCCGAGGTATCGAGCAGCACCTTGGCTCCGGCGTTCTCGGCAATACCCGTGATCTTGGCGTAGTAGTCCGCCTCGACGCCGCGGGGCAGCGAACCCGAGATGGTGACGACGTCGGCCTTACCTGCAAGCTCGGTAAACTTGGCGGTAAAGGCATCGAGCTCCTCGGGGGCAATTGTCGGGCCGCTCTCGAGCAGCTCGGTCTGGTTGCCGGCGTGGAGAATGTTGAGGCAAATTCGAGTCTCGCCCTTGATGGGCACAAAGTCGTTGTTAATACCGTTGGCGTCCATGAGCTCAGCCATGTAGGCGCCCATGTGGCCGCCGAGCAGACCGGTTGCCACAACGTCGTCGCCCAGCTGACCCAGCACGCGGGCCACGTTGAGGCCCTTGCCGCCGGCGGTCTTTTCGGGCGTCACACGGTTGACGTCGTCGATAATGAGCTCATCGAGCTGATAGCGCGTATCGACAGACGGGTTCATCGTAACGGTGAGGATCATTTTTAGCTCCTTATCTCGCAGGCTCCTTGTGCCTCGCGATACGAGTCGACAAAACGGAATTACAGAATCTCAATCGTGAACGAGCGAACGACGGTCTCCTTGGGCTTGGCGACAAGGCAGCCGCGCTTATGCTCAAGCACGTCGTCCTCATCGGAGCAGGTCGAGAGACCGCCCCAAGGCTCAACCGCCACAAAATCGCCCTCGGGCTTGCTCCACACAATGAGATATGGGAAGCCCTCAAAGCTCAGGCGGACGCCCTTGTCCTCGCCCTTTTTGGAAAGCGTGACCTGACGGCTCTCGAGCACGTCAAAGATGGTCTCCGCAAAATCGAAGAGCTCGTGCGACAGGGGCAGCGTCTTTCCCACCATGGGGTTCTTGGAGCGGTTTGCCACGTCAATCAATCCAGTCGAGGGAACGGCGGTGCAGAGCTCCGCAGCCTCGTCTTTCTCAAAGCGCAACTCGTAGTCCGTATAGGCCTCGCCCTCATCGAGCGGACACCTAAAGCCGGGATGACCGCCGATAAAGAACGGCATGTCCTCGGTGCCCTCGTTGGTGACCTCGTAGGAAACGCGCACGGCAGCGTCCTCGAGCGTATAGCGGGCGACAAGCTTAAACGGATACGGATAATCGCTCAGCAGCGCGGCGTTATCCTCCGAAGCCAGGCACATCGCCAGCTCGCTCTCGCTCTGGCTCAGCAGCTTCCACTCCTGTTTGCGCGCAAACCCATGGCGAGCGAGCTTTACATGATGCCCGGCAAACGTCATGGCGTTGTTATCGCGCAAGCCTCCGCAAATCGGGAAGCAAATCGGTGCCTGGCCGGACCACACGGCGGGATCGCCCTGCCACAGATACTCGCGACCTCCGGCCTCGATCGAGGTAAACGAACCACCAGCCGTGGACACCTTAATAGAAATCGAATCGTTGGAGAGAGCGTATTCCATTGCCCATCCTTTCGAACAACTGCTTTTTGCTCGCAAGTACCCGTCTCGGCCCTAGCCAAAGGACAAACCCGCACGTTCATCGATGCGTCCGGTATCCCAGCCATGTAACGGGGTACCATACAGACACTGATGCAATTACAGCTGAAAGGCCTTCTTATGCGAACCATCATCCTCTACGCCTCGCGCCATCACGGCAATACGAAAAAGCTCGTGGACGCCATCGTCGAGGCACACCCCGAGATCGATACCCTCGACGTCAAGGCGCTCGGTAAAAACGAGTACCCCGACCTGCACGAATATCATCTGATCGGTGTCGCCACGGGCATCTATTACTCCGAGATCGACAAGGACATGGCACGCGTGCTCACGAACGTGCTGCAGCCGCAGGACAAGGTGTTTGGCCTTATGACCTACGGTGGCAAAAACAAGTGGTACGGCAAGGATATCGATGGCATCTGCCGCATGAGGCAGGCCATCTTTATGGGTGTCTACGGCTGCCCCGGCTTTGATACGTGGGGGCCGTTCAAACTCGCCGGCGGTGTCCAAAAGGGACACCCGACCGCTGAGGAAATTAAGGGCGCCGTCGACTTCTTCGACAAGATCGAAGACGAATATGGCGATATCATCGTCGAAGAGTACGCCAAGCGCGAGAAGCGTCTAGCATACGAGAAGGAGCATCCTGCAGGAGGCCTGGTGGCCGGCGTCAAGCGCACGGCAAAGAAGATCGCTAACAAGCTGTAACTGTGAAGGTGCTTTTGAGCGTTTAACCCATACGGCGGGTCCGAGCAGATTCGGGCCCGCCGTCTTTTTCTATCGTTACTCAGTAAAGGCGTTGCCGACGCTCTGGCCGCCAACATACGTCTCGACGAGGGTAAGCTCATGGTCGAACACGACAAAGTCGGCGTCGCGACCCGGCATAATGCTGCCGCACTTATCCTCGATGTACGCGGAGCGTGCCGGCACCTCGGTTGCCATGCGAATGGCGATATCGGCGCTGGCGATGCCCCAGTCAACGATGTTCTTGACGCCCTGGGCAAGCGTGAGCACCGAGCCGGCAATGCTCTTGCCGTCGGCGAGCCAGCACAGGTTGTCCTTCATGATGACGTCCATGCCACCACTGGTGTAGCTGCCCTCGGGCATGCCGCCGCAGCCCAGGCAGTCAGTGATGAGCACCGTGTGTTGCCAGCCCTTTGCCTGCAGCAGCGCCTTGATGGCGGCAGGGTTAACGTGCTTGCCGTCACAGATGATCTCGGCGTAGGTCTCGGGCGTGGACATGGCAGCGCCCACGACACCGGGCTCACGGTGATGCAGCCCGCGCTGACCGTTATAGGTATGCGTAAAGCAGCTGGCACCGGCGTTGATGGCGGCGATGCACTCATCGTAGGTGGCGTCGGAGTGACCGATGCTGGTCACCACACCCTTGGCATTCAGAGCAGCCGCATAAGCAGCGGCACCGTCGCGCTCGGCCGCCATGGCGCTCTTGACGATGCGACCACCCGCAGCCTCCTGCCACTGATCAAAGATCTCCTCGGAGGGATCGATAAGATAAGCGGGGTTCTGCGCGCCCACGTGCTTCATGGTAAAGAAGGGGCCCTCCAGGTAGATGCCCTGAATGCGAGCACCGCAGAAGTCGGGGCCGCGACCCTCGTCCGCCTGAGCGATGGCGGCGCAGGCGTCCTTGATCTGCTCGACGCCATCGGTGAACGTCGTGGGCAGCCAGCTGGTGGTACCGCGACGGGCGAGCTCGGTCGAGCTGATATCGATGCCCTCGGGATCGTTATCGGTAGTTGAGTGGTTGTAGAAACCATGGATGTGAGTATCGACCATGCCCGGTGCGATCCACGATCCCGTGAAGTCCTTAATCTCGCAAGAGGGCTCGTCGGCCTGCCAGGCGCCAAAGACGCCATCCTCGACCATAAGATAGCCGCCCAGTTGCGGACCTGCCGGCAAGAAGAACTTGTCAGCCTTAATTGCGTACGTGCTCATATGCACTCCTTGCTTCTAAAGCAGTTGACTGTAGTGATGCTTATACCCAGCTCACATAAAACAAAAAGCGCCCGCCCGCCGTTATGAGCGGACGGGCGCCCTTACAGGGGGACGCGATTAAGCGGTGAAGGGGTGAATCGTCACGCCCTTAACCACGCGGTTGACCGTGCCGGTGGGGCTCGGCGTATCGGGCGTGTTGCCCACGCGCACGGAGTTGAGCAAGCTGATAGTCTGGGCAAACATCACGAACGGCAGAGCAAGGTAGCCCTCGGGAAGCGCCTCGTAGCCCTTAAAGGTGAAGGACTCGCCCTCGTAGACGGTAGCGCCATCCTGCTGAACGGCAACGGTGTGCTGAGCAATATCGTCGCCACCGATCTCGTTGAGGATGTCGATGTCGTACTGGCGGGTGTAGGCGTCGTTGTTGACAAACACGAAGACGAGGGTCTTGTCGTCGACGAAGGACTTGGGTCCGTGACGATAGCCCATGGAAGTGTCGTAAGAAGTGGCAACCAGGCCGTGAGCGAGCTCGAGGATCTTGAGCTGGCTCTCCTGGGCAAGGCCACCGAAGGAGCCAGAACCCAAGTAGGTCACGCGGTTGAAGTCGCCAGCCAGGTAATCGGCGACCTCGGACTCGCGAGCGATAACCTCCTCGCCCATCTTGGCGATGGTCTCGACCCATTCAGCCTTCTGCTCGTCAGAGGCAGTGTCAAAAATAAGGGTGGAGAGCAAAGTCATGCAGGAATAAGAACCGGTCATGGCGAAGCCCTTGTCGTTGGCACGCGGAATGAGCAGCGTCAGCGCGTTAGGATCATCGGCAGACTCGACGGCGAGCTTGCCCTCGGGAGCGCAGGTGATGTTGAGGAACTTGACGTTGTGGACAAGCTCCTTGGCAACGGCGACGGCGGCAAGGCTCTCGGGGCTGTTGCCAGAACGGGCAAAGGAAACCACGAGCGTGGGATCCTCGGCGCGCAGGAAGTCGCGCGGAGCGCTCACGATGTCGGTCGTGGCGATGGGCTTAAAGTCGTAGAGATCAGTGTTGCCAGCGTGACGCAGGTACGGGGCGCAGGTATCGCCAACGTAGTCGGACGTACCGGCACCGGTGAAGACAACGGACAGACGGCCCTCGCCCATAGCGCGAGCCTCGGCCAGAAAGGCCTCGATGGCCTCCTTGTTCTCGCGATAGATGTTGAGCGTATCACGCCAAAGCTCGGGCTGCTGAGCAATCTCGGCCGTGGTGATCTGGGCGCCGAGCTCGGTAAGCTCCTCGACACTCTTCTCGAACATTTCTAATACCTCTCTCTAGAAGTAAACCTCTGACGTGCAATTATACACTTCGGTTGGTTATCTGGTAGTAACCAGTTGACTGCAAAGAATCAACACAACGAAACAGGCGCATCACTAATCGGTGCGCTGGTGATAAACCTTGTACTTAAACTGGTCGGCACGAGCAACCGAGAGCGTATACTCCACGACCTCGTTTGACTCGTTATACGTGGTTCTGATCAAATCGAGCACAGGCGAGCCCTCGACAATTCCCAAAAGGTGGGCATCGGTGGGACGGGCTATGCTCGCATAGAACTCCTCTTCGGCCACGCGAATCTTTTGCTGAAAGTCTTGCTCAATCACATCGTAAAGCGGCTTACGCTCCAGCAGCGGTCGCTTTAGGGACAGAAATTGACGAACCGGTAGATAGCTGCGTTCGACCATCATGGGCATATTGTCGGCGGAACGAAGGCGCTTGAGCTTAAAGATACGGTCGCCGATGCGACACCCCATATGCTCGGCCAGATTCTTATCGGCCTCCATCTCACAAAACTCGAGAATCGTGGTCTCTGGATCGCGACCCATCGCCCGCATTTGCTCGGTAAAGCTGTAGGACTGCGTAAGATTGGTTGCCTTTGCCGAACGGTCGGTCACAAAGGTGCCGCGACCGTGCTGCCGAACCACCAGTCCCAAGCGTTCCAGCTCTTGTAGAGCTAGGCGTACTGTGGTGCGCGAGAGACCATAGCGCTCCGAAAGTTCGCGCTCGGAAGGAATCATGTCACCGGCATGATATTCATGGTCAATCTTTTCGGTCAGAATATCGACCAGCTGATCGTAAAGGGGCTGTTTGCGCGCTCCGATCGCCATCCTATCCTCCCTTTTGCTCGAATTCGGCTAACTACCTAGGGTGTTAAGCATTATCGGTCTGCAACACCCGACTCATCAAGAAAACAAAAGCCGCGCGCTCTTTCGAGCACGCGGCTTTTAACATACACATGGCTTAAGGAGTCGGGGTGTGAGCCGCGTAGGGACACACCCCTCAAGCTAGAGCCTTACCAGATGCTCGGCCAGAGACCAAGCGGGCCAGCGCCCAGGATGCCAAGGACGAAGAGCAGCAGAATGCCCTTGGTCGGGGTCCAGCTGTGCTTAGCGAACATGTAGTAAAGCAGCAGCGTAAGCATAAGCGGGACGAGCTTCGGGACGATGGTGTTGAGGGTGTCGGCAACAGAGAAGTTGACCGGATCCTCGGTGACGGTGCCGTAGGTAACAGACTCCATGCCGTTGCCCAGATCGGTGACGCCGCACTCGACAGCGTTGCCGTCGGCATCGGAAGCGGTGAGGGCGTTGCCGTCCTCATCGGTCATGGCGATGGTACCGGCCTCAGCGGTCTCGGTATCGATACCCTCCATACCGGTGAAGTTCTCGGCCTCCTTCTCGGAGACGATCACGGTAGTAGCGGAGAGGCCACGGGTGGTGCCGTTGGGGATCTGGAGGTTGATCTGGGTGCCACCCATGGTGACGACCAGGCAACCGACGACGAAGACGCCCATGATGGAAGCGGCACGCGTGAAGGCCTGCATGTTGGCGGTCAGAGCGTCAATAGCGCTGGTGCCAAGCTTGTAGGACCAGTTCATGAGCCAGAAGCGCAGAGCGAACTGGACGACGTTGAAGATCACCAGGAAGATGATCGGTGCAGCGGCGTTGCCGTTGATGGCCATGTTGGAGGTGATGCCGGCCGTGATAGGCACGAGCGTCAGCCAGAACAGGGCGTCACCGATACCACCGAGCGGGCCCATTGCGGCGACGCGGACGGCGCGGATCGTGGGGATGTCAACCTTGTTCTGCTCGAGCGAAAGCACGATGCCCATAACAAAGGTGACAAGGAACGGGTGGGTGTTGAAGAACTCCAGGTTGTGGCTCATGGAAGCCGCGAGGTCGTTCTTGTTGGTGTGGATCTTCTCCAGACCGGGGATGATGGAGTAGAGCCAGCCAGCGGCCTGCATGCGCTCGTAGTTGAACGATGCCTGCAGGAAGCAGGAGCGCCAAGCCATCTTGTTGAGGGTCTTCTGGTCGAGCTGCGGAGCAGGAGTGAGATCCTCGTAGTGCTCCGGGATCACATACTCATTAGATGCCATCTTCGAAGTCACCTCCGTCAGAAACAGCTGCACCCTTCAGCTCGGTCTGCTGCTGGAAGTCCCAGAAAGCGATGCCGAAGCCGATGAGAGCGAGGATGAGCAGAGCAGGGGTTGCCAGCGAATCGTTGGCAACGGTGATGAGCGCGAGGCCAAAGCCCATGAGGAAGAAGCCCCACATATCGCGGTTCATCATAACCTTGAGCAGGACGGCGAAGCCGACGAAGCGCATCATGCCGCCTGCAGCGGAGAGACCGGTCTGCAGCCAAGTCGGGATGGCAGAAGCGATGGTCTGACCGATGGTAGCGCCAGCGATGAAGAACAGGGTGACGACGACAGCGAAGATCAGGCCGAGCAGAGCCATGGCGAAGTAGTTCAGGCGCTCGATGCCCTTGGTGTCCGCGTTGTGAGCCATGTTATCGGCCGTGGACATAAGCGGGGACATAAGCGTGAAGACCAGGGTAACGCCAAGCTGGCCAAGCAGAGCGAACGGAATGGCGAGGCCGACTGCCGCGTTGGGCTCGAGGCCCGTGGCGATAGCGAGAATGGCTGCCATGATGCCGCCGATGACGGCGTTAGGCGGCTGAGCGCCTCCGATCGGCATGTTGCCGATCGTCATGAGCTGATAGGTACCACCCACGAGAAGACCGGTGTTGAGGTCGCCAAGGATAAGACCGATGACGGCGCCGGTGACGATGGGCTGATAGAGAGACTCGAGGAAGTCAAACTGGTCGATTGCCGCGATGAACGTGACGACGAAGACCAGAGCGATCTGGATGATCGAGTATTCCATCTTGCTCCTCCTTTCAAAATGTATGTACGCACTTTGGATTTCACGTACAGAACGTCAGGGTTTCACTCCTGACAACGTGGATCACGAGGATTACGAGAAGAGCTTGCTCGTGTCCTCAACAGGCGTGCTCGGAACGCGCCTGATCTCCAACTCCACCCCCAATTCCTGCAGCTCTTTAAACGCAGCGACATCCTCGTCGTTAACTGCGACGGAGGTGGCGACTTGGCGCTTTCCTTCCGACATGTGCATGTTGCCGATGTTTACCTTCTTTATAGGCACACCGCCCTTGACGAGCGTAAGCACGTCTTCCGGTGTTTCGGCCACGATGAAGATCTTCTGGCGCGGGCTCGCCTTGCCAATGACGTCGATAGTCTTCTGCAGAGAGAAGAAACGCGTAGCGACGCCGGCGGGAGCGGCCATCTTCATGAGGTTCTGGCGCATGGTGTTGGACGCCACGTCGTCGTTGGCGACGAGGATGAGGTTGGAGCCCAGGGTGGAGTTCCACTGGGTGGCAACCTGACCATGAACCAGTCGGTTATCGATGCGGGTAAGAAGAATGTTGGGTTCTGCCATGTTGATCAGCTTCCTTTCGTTATTTGCTGACGACAGTTACTTGATCTCCTGAATCGCGTAACGCGAAACATCTACGACGGCTCCGGATCGGACTTTGATCTGGACCTTCTCGCCTTCGATGCCTTTGACGGTTCCGTAGATACCGCCGGCGAAAAGAACCTCTTGACCCGGCTTGAGCTCGGTGTGCAGCTCCTTGAAGTACTTCTGCTTCTTCTTCATGTTGATTTGCGACCAGATGGTGTAAATCAAGCCCATGATGACAAGCAGGCCTAAAAGGGCGACCGAGGAGCTCAGGACGTTGGCTCCGAAATCGGCCATTAGATGCCGTCCTCGTCGCCGAAGATATCCTCTTCCTCGGAGCCGGCAACGGATGCGACCGTCTGGGCGGTGACGCCCGTCTGGCCAACGGTCACGGCCTGCTCGCCAAGCTCGGCGAGCGTGGCATTGCCGCGGAGGAACAGAAGCTCAATAACCATGGGAAGGTTGGTGCCAGTCAGAACCTCGACGTTGTCGACATCCTGGGCAATCATCATCGACTGGTTGAACGGGGTGCCGCCAAGCAGGTCGGTAAAGACGAGCACGCCATCGCACTCCTCGCGCATGGCGGTAATAGCGGCGCGGAGATCCTCACCGTAGGATGCGGCCTGGTCGCCCTCAAAAGGAACGACGGTAAAAGCAGGCTGGTCGCCGGCAACCATAGCGATAGCGCTTGCGAGACCGGGTGCGAACTGTCCATGACCGGTAAGAATAAAGCCAACCATTCAAATTTCCCTTCCGAAGGTGTGTACGATCTGAGTCCGATGATTTTCGGAAGCCAGCGGGCGCTCGCCCTTAAAGCTTCTTAGAAAGCGTTCTTTGAAGACCAGTGGTTTCTAAACTGGTAGTAACCACGTGACGTGTTGTTGTCACTATATCACCCCAGAAGAGGTCGCTTTCGTTGATTCATACGGTAAAACGTTTTTGCACCGCTCACGGTGATAAATCGACCGTTTACCGGTCGTTAACACTTCTACCTGCGGTTTTGAAACCGTTTCGAAATGTTTTGGCAAAAGATCGGAACTTTTCCTGTCCCTAAACAACGCAGGGCGGCTAAAAATAGCGTGTAGAAAAATTGCAGGTCATTGTGAAGATATGTGAATTGGTCTTTTTGACTTAATACCAGTTAGAACCAGTTTTGAGATTATCGGTGAACGGTAGTTTTCGACCGTTCACCGGTTACTTGCAATCGTTTGCAGTTGTTTTCCCATATGAATCGGGGAACCCGATGAAGCACTTGTGCGATCACGGAAAGTTTTGACATTTGTCCTCATCCCCCGCGCACCAAACTCCGGCACCCAAAATGAGCCAATAGTTCACGCTAATCGTTTTCAATCATTACTTACTCAATATTCGTAATTATTTATCGTTTATCGTTAATTCTGATATGATACAAGTATCATCCAAGACATTGGTTGGAGGAGCTATGATCCGCTGGAACGTATCCAAATCGAATGAAGCCATCGACCGTGAACAGGCAATAGCCAAACTGAGGAAGCTCACTCGCTACTGCAAATGGGCCACAATCTGCACCACCGTGGCGCTCGCTCTGGGAGTCCTCGCAGTCATTGCAATCGAACTTCTACTCATATTGCCTAGCCTCTCCCAAGGGTTCTGTCTCCAATCCGTAGAGCTTACGGCTGGCAAAGGGCCATTTCTCGCTCTCGTCGGCGCCAACGAACAGACCCCTCTTATGCTTGTCGCGCACGACGGTCATACTGCCATAGGGAGCGGCATGATGACATGCCTCGCGCTTGCCATCGCGCTAAGCGCATACAGGTTTTTCTCCTCCATTGAAAAGTCGGGCAGGCCCTTTGACCTCGAATGCATCCGCATACTACGTCAAATAGGACATTTGTTCCTTATCGGCGGCGCCGCCGTGAAACCTTTTGGTGCCATAGTCACAGGGCTGATACTCTCAGGATTTGGCGGTAGCTTTACGGATGCGCTTGGCGACCAACTGCTCGACCTCTCTATGCTCTTTGCGGGCCTGATTTTTAGCCTGATTGCCAGCGTCTTCCAGTAAGGGTGTATCCTGCAAAAACAAGATGACGAGTTGCTCTAGGGGGAATCCATGATTATTCTGCGGCTCGACCGCATGCTTGCCGAACGCAAGATCTCATCCAAAGAGCTTGCGGAACGCGTGGGCATCTCCCAGGTCAATATGTCGCGCATCAAGACGGGCAAGGTTTCTGCCGTGCGCTTTTCAACTCTTGACGCGATATGCCGGGCACTCGACTGCCAACCGGGCGATGTGCTGGAATATATGCCTGACGATGAAGCCGATATTCTTTTTGGACTTAAAGATTCATAGGCATAATTTAGCCACCAGAGCCTAAACGCAAATAGCCCGCTAGAACAACATCCGTTCTAGCGGGCTATTCAGATATTTCGGCTACGCGCTCGGTGGCTCAGACAAATCTTTACGCAAACAGGCCGTAGATGCTGATGTTGGCCTTGGCGTAGAGGCCGTTAGCATGCTCGGTCCACTTGGAGCTGGCGCTCGAAGCCTGCGAAGAGTACTGCTGGTAAGCAGTGTAGTAGGCGGTCATGGCCTGCTTATAGGTAGCGCTATCGGCCGTAAAGGCATCGTCGGCAAAGGCCTTAGCGTAGGTGCTGTCGGCGTCCTTCCAAGTGCCCTTCTCGCTATCCCACTCGTCACCGGCAAGGTTGATGATGTAGTCGGCGTAGTCCTTGCTCGCGGTCTCCTCGTTGCCGTCAGCAGGCTCGGTCGGAGCGGTCGGCATGCTTGCGGAGCTATCGCCCACCTTCTTCTTGTAGAGCTTCTGCAACGTCGCGGACTGGCGGACGATCTGCTTGGCCTGGTCCTTGGACACGCCATACTGCGTGGCCATGGTCTTGTAGTCCGAAGTGCCGATGGATTCCTCGGCGTACTGCTTCATCTCCTTAGAGGAGACGGTAATGCCCTCGTCCTCGGCAGCGTCGAGCAGGATCTTGTTGCGCACGTAGGACAGGATGACGTCGGCAGAAGGAGCGGTGTAGTTGCCATCGCTATCCTTGACGGTGTCGAGGCTGTACTGGCTCTCGATGGCCTCGCGCGCGGTGATGTCGCTCTTCTTGCCGTTGTAGCTATAGCTTGCCACGGTCGAATCGAGCTGGTCCTCGGTCAGGGTCGACGAGCCGGCACCCTTGCCGCCAAAACCACCGTTGCCGATAAAGAAGCCGACCACGGCAGCGATCACGACGGCGACCACAAAGGCGGCAATCATCGTCTTCTTGTGCTTGCAAGCGTGGTCGTCCACGTCCGAGTCGTCGTCCTCGTCCTGCTCCTCGGGCATGAGGTTCTCATCGGCGGCGTCCGCGGCGATCTTTGCCTCCAGGCGAGCGTCCTCCTCCTCAGCGGTCGTGCCGGCGGCAATATGCTCGGCAGACGTGCCGGCGACCAGGTCGATCTTCTCATCCTCATCACCGTCGGGGCCTTCGCCGCGCTCGATAATCTGGATGCCGTCGATCTCGTCCTTCTCGTCCTTCTTTTGAATCAGACCCATATCAGTTACTCCTTGTTAGGAAACATAGTCCGCAATAGAATACGCCCGACAGAGCGCCGGGCGTACTGATTCTTAGGTTATACGCAAACACTTAAGTACTATTTAGGCGTTTGCAGCGTGCCTACCTTAGGCCAGGTGCGCGATAACGGCATCGGCAAAGGCCTGCGTGCCCACGGCGCCCTCGACGGAACCGGTCTGGGCACGGCGCACGTCACCGGTAACCTGCTCGCCCTCGTCGAGCGTGGCAGATACGGCGGCGCGAATGCGATTGGCAGCGTCGTTCTCGCCCAGGTGATCGAGCATCATCGCAGCAGAGAGAATCTCGGCCGTGGGGTTGGCGATATCCTGGCCAGCGATATCGGGCGCGGAGCCGTGCGTAGCCTCAAAGATTGCGCAGTCGGCACCGATGTTGGAGCCGGGGGCCATGCCTAAGCCGCCCACCAGGCCAGCGCACAGGTCGCTCACGATGTCACCGTACAGGTTGGGCAGCACCAGGACATCGAAGTCGTTGGGGTTTTGGACCAGGCCCATGCAGGTGGCGTCGACGATCTTGTCGTTGAACTCGATATCGGGATAGTTGGCGGCCACCTCGCGCGCAACGCGCAGGAACAGGCCGTCAGTCGCTTTCATGATGTTTGCCTTGTGTACGGCCGTCACCTTTTTGCGGCCGCAACGGCGGGCGTACTCAAAGGCATACTCCACAATGCGGCGGCTCTTGGCGATAGAGATCGGCTTAATCGAGATTGCGGAATCGGCGGCGAAGGTCTTTTGACCCGAACGCTCAACGAGCTGCGAGAGCTCCTCGACCTCGGCAGCGCCCTCATCGAACTCGATGCCGGCGTAGAGGTCCTCGGTGTTCTCGCGCACGATAACCAGGTCGACATCGCGGAAACGAGAGCCGTCGCCCGGCTGTGACAGGCAAGGGCGCACACAGGCGTACAGGTCGAAATGCTTGCGCAGGGCAACGTTAACGCTGCGGAAACCCGTGCCGACCGGCGTGGTGATGGGACCCTTGATGGCGACCTTGGTCTCGGCGACCGCATCGAGCACGTGCTGGGGCAGCGGCGTGCCAAACTCGTCCATGACGCCGGCACCGGCCTCCTGGACGTTCCAGTTGATCTGGACACCGGTGGCCTCGACCACGCGGCGCATGGCCTGCGTAATCTCGGGACCGATACCGTCACCGGGAATCAGGACTACATCGTGCGCCATAATCTGTTACTCCTCGTTTTCGGCGTCGTCAGATTTTTTAACGCTAGCACGCTTCTTCTTTTTGGAGAGATCCAGGCCAAAACGTTTAACAAGCATTTCGCAAATCTCGCTCGAACGGGCCTTGAGATAGCTGCCCTTGCCGTTCTCGGCGTCGAACTTAAGGCGCAGCGCGAGCTTCTCGGCGACCTCGGCGTCAATCTCGCCCTGGCCAAACTCGTACAGGCAACCGAGCATGTCGCGATACTCGAGGTCGCCGTGGTAGCACTGGATGGCCTCGTCCAGGATGGGCCAAGCCTCGCGCGAGCGCTCGACGCTCGTGGCGCCCCACACGCACAGCAGGCGGAAGGCAGCATAGCGCAGCGTGGAGGAAATCTCGTCGAACAGTGCGGTCTCGGCACCCTCAAAGGCATCGCCCAGCTGCTCGGGGCAGGTGGTGGCGAGCGCCGTCAGGGCATCGAGGGCCTCCCAGCGGGTCTGAGCCTCGGGGCGGTCGAGCGCCTCGATCAGCGCGGGCACGCAGGGCACGACGCGCTGCGGATCGCGCTCGGCAAGCAGGTGCAGCACGCGGGCGGCAAACTGGCGGATGCGGCGCGTGGGGCAGCCGAGCTCCTTGACCAGACGGTCGACGGCGTTCTCGTTCTCCTCTGCCAGCTGAAGCTGTGCCAGCTCCTCGTCGGTGAGCTGTTCGTCTTTGTTTTCTGCCATAGTTACCTCTTCTTACTATTTCTTAGCGTGCTTGCCAGCACCCTTGCTGTCATCGGTGACCGAGATGAGCTGTCGGTCGGCCGCGCCATTGCGACGCGCACGGCGGCGTTCCTCAGCGTCGCCTGCGTCGGCGGCGGCGCGATGAGCCTTGTTGACGTTAAAGACCTCGTCGTGCTTGCGCCACGGACCGACGGACTCGCCAAAGCTCATCTTAAGGCCGGCGATAAAGCCGCCGAGCCAGCCGATCGGCGCAAACTGCACCAGCGGGAACAGCGAGAACACCCAGGTCAGTAGGACGACTGCCGCCGCTCCCGCAAAGTTGGCAATCCAGTAGTCGCGCTTGGTGATGACACGCTTTTCGCACGCCCACTGGCCGCACAAAAAGCCAATGTAGATCGCAAAGAGAAAGAGCACCAGCGCAAGCACCACGAACGTCCAGCTCATGGGCGCTACTCCTCGTGATGATGGCCGCAGCAGCACTCGTGGCCGTCGTCATGACCGTGGCCGCCGCAGCACTCGTGGTCCTCACCGTGATGGTGACCGCAACCGCACTCATGGTCGTCGCCGTGCTCGCCGCAACCGCAGCCTTCCTCGTGAGCACCGTGCTCCTCGGGACGATACTGCGACCAGTCCAGACCGGCGGCGATGGCGTCGGCCTCCTCCTTATAGAGGACCGTGACGGCCTGGGTGCCCAGCTTGGCACCACCGATGGCATCAAGCATGTCGTAGAGCGTAAAGGCCACGTCGGCGCCGGGCAGCGCAAGCTCGCGGTCGTCGGCGTAGGCGAGCGCCAGACGCAGGTCCTTAATGAAGTGCTCGACCATAAAGCCGGGCTTGTAATCGCCGTCGAGCGCCTTGGGCGCCAGGCTCTCCATAGCGCCGGACTTGCCGGTGCCGCCCAGGATCATCTGACGGGTCTTTTCCAGATCGAGGCCGCTCAGCTCGGCAAATGCCATGGCGTCTGCCATGCCGACCATGCAGGCGCCCAGCGACACCTGGTTGGCGAGCTTGGCAGCCTGGCCCTTGCCGGCGCCGTCAAAGCAGCAGATGGTTGCCGCAAAGGTGGAAAGGATGTCGCGGACCGGGGCGATGTCGTTCTCGGTAGCGCCCACGATAGCTGTGAGCGTGCCGGCGATAGCTCCCGACTCGCCGCCGGTGACGGGGCAGTCAAACGCCATGCGGCCGGAGACCTGGGCGGCCTCGGCAATGTCGCGCGCCAGCTCAGGCGAGCTCGTGGTGAGGTCGATCAGGACCGCGCCGGGCTTAGTGCACGCGAGCAGGCCGTCGCCCGCCAGGTAGAGCTCCTCGACCTCGGAGGGATAACCCACCATGGTAAAGACGACGTCGGCGTTCGCCGCGGCATCTGCCGGCGTATCGGCCCAAACGGCACCGCGCTCAACGAGCGCTGCGGCCTTGGACTTGGTGCGGTTGTTGACCGTGACGGGATAGCCAGCGTCCAGAATGTGGCCGGCGATGGGGGCACCCATAATTCCGGTGCCGATAAATGCGACAGAGAGCTCGTTTGCCATGAAACCTTTCCTTTTGGGTTGGGTGTTGTTACCAGGTTGAATACTCGGTGCCAGCGTTTGGGCTGTGAGTCGAGGGCGATTACGGATGCAGCGCTTGCCTACTGGCCGCGCACGCGGCGGGCGATGCGGTCGGAAAGCGATGCCTTGTCGGCGCGGTTCTTACCCCAAAACGCGCAGGCCACCATGCCGGGGCCCACATGTGAGCCGATGGTGGGGCCCACGGAGCTGCGAATGATCGTGACGTCGGTGCAGCCCTCCTCCTTGCGGATGGCGGCTTCGAGCCAGTCGCCGTCCTTCTCGGCATCGGCAGTCATAATGGCGATGGGCATGGTGCGATCGGGCACGTAGTTCTCGCGGAACGACTTGAGGATGGACTTGAGCGCCTTCTTGCGGCCGCGGTTGACGCCGATCAGCGACAGCGAGCCGGCCAGGTCGTAGGAGAGCTCGGGCTTGACATCGAGCTTTGCCGTGAGCTGCGCCGCCGCGGGCGGAATGCGGCCGCCGGCAGCCAGCGCATCGAAGCTCTCGAGCGTAAAGTAGCCGTGGACGTAGGTCTTTGCCTCGTTTGCCCAATCGACCAACTGCTTGGCGGTCAGTCCCGCCGAACGCTGGCGCACGGCCTCGAGCGCCAAGAGCGCACCGGTCGCGCAGGGCAGAGCGTTGTCGACCACGTAGAGCTCAAAGTTGGGATACTCGGCGTGCACGGCATCTGCCGCCTGGCACGCGGAGTTGTAGCTCGACGACAGCGCCGAGGTAAAGCACAGGTAGACCGTGGGCGTGCCCTCTTTGGCGCACTCGGTAAAAAACTCGATATAGCGACCGAGCGACACAGCCGAGGTGGACACGCGGGCACCGGCGCGCATGCGGTCGTAGAACTCCTTAGGGCTCATGCTCGACCAGATGTCGTCTGTGCGCTCCTCGCCATCGATAATGAAAGGGAAACCCAGGATATCGACATCGAGGTTCGCGGCGACCTCGGGGCTAAAGTCGCAGCAGGTATCGACGACGATGCGGCAACGGTTCGAATGACCGGCGGATGCGGCCTTGTCCATCAAAGCGACTCCTTACGTAAAAAGGCGGCCACCCGCATGGGATGGCCGCCAACCGTTAACTCATGCGAGTTAACGTATTTTACTCGTCAAGTGTTTCGATGCGGGGCTTGATGATGCCATATCCACCATTCTTACGGTGATACACCACATTGATGAGACCGGTCGTCGCGTTCTCGAACACGTAGAAGTCGTGGCCCAGCAGATCGGTCTGCACCAGCGCCTGCTCCTCGGTCATCGGGGTGACGTCGATAACCTTCTCGCGGACGAGCAGATCGTCCTCTTCCTCGGGCAGCAGCAGGTCGGCCAGATCCTCGACGCGCTCGACCGGCGCAACATCCGCGGCGCTGGCACCACCCTGGCGGTTATCCACGACCTTGGTCTTGAACTTGCGCAGCTGGCGGGTGACCTTATCGGCGGAGAGATCGATGGCGGCATACATATCTGCGCCGTGCTCGGCAACGCGAATCACAGAACCGCGGACACGAACCGTGACCTCGACGATTGCCGGGTTGGGGTTCGAGGGGTTCTTCTCATAACGAAGCACGACGTCGACTGTCATGGGCTCGATATCGAAAACCTTGAGCGCCTCGCCGATCTTCTCATCCACATGCGCACGCAGAGCATCGGTTACCGTCGTCTTGCGTCCAGAAACCTTGATATCCATACGTGGCTCCAATCTGCCTCGGGGACTTACTGTACTGGCTATGTACCCATTGCCGTGCATTTAATCACCCGAATTCCCAAAGACCCGAATAACGACTGCTTGATACCGCATACCGAAGTCTCGCACTTTTCCGTGGCAAAGTGCGCTATGAGAGAGCAACGGCGACTTTGGTTTGGTACTTAAAAAATGTCTTTGACCTGCTGGTTTTACGGAAACGAAAAAGCCGGGCTCTCCTGTTGGGAAAGCCCGGCAGTGCGTGTTGAAACCGTGAAGAGGTGTCCTTTCCAACGTATAGGAGACAACACCCCTAGCAATAACTAGCTATTGAGTTTGTTAATGTCGTCGTCGGTGATGGTGGCTTCCTGGCTGGACGATTTGTCCTCGGAGTTTGCACCCTCGCCGCTCGAATCGGAGGATGCGGACTCGCTGGATCCGGTGTCGGTCGACTGCACGTCGGCGCCCGAGACCGTCTTGGTGGTGAGGTCATAGGGCATCGTACCGTACCAGACGGAGTGGACCGCCTCGAGCGTGCCATCGACCGTGATACCGTCGAGGGCATCGCTCACGGCACGGCATAGCTCATCGTTGGCCGCGAGGCCCGCGACGCCGAGCGTCGAGGGTGTCTCGAGCGCGCCGACGTAAGAGATCTGGCTCATCAGGCGCGCAAGGTAGCCGCCGGCCGTGGAATCGCAAATCACGTAGTCGATCTCGCCGGACTCGAGCGCCTCAAAGCACTCGTTGATGTTGGAGAAGGTCTTTTGGTTGGCCGTGATGCTCTGCTTGGCGAGCGCTTCCTGCGAGGCCGAAGAGGTCTGAACGCCCAGGGTAGCGGCGTTAAGCGTTTCGGTGGAAACGCTCAGCGACTCGCCGTCGCTCGTCTTTCCGAACACTGCCGCAGCGTCGTACAGGCAAGTACCAAGCGTGCTGATGTCACCATCCGTGGAATTGATGTCGCCAATGAAGATGTCGGCCTTTTTGTCGCCAAGCGCAGAATCGGCAGAAGACGCATCGACGAAGGCAACCTTGAGGCCCATGCGACTTGCAAGGGCGCGGGCAGCGTCGACCGCGTAGCCCGTGAGGTTACCATCGGCGCCCTGCATGGCCTGCGGAGCATCGGAGGTATCGAGGGCAACCGTCAGGGTACCGGGAGTGACCAGGGCATCGTCCGACACCGTAGGGGTAACGGTCTCGCGCTCGATCTGGTCAATCGTGGGTGTCGTGAACGTGGACAGTGGATTGAACGCGCATCCGCTCAAGCCCAATACGGCAATGACCGCCGCGGTCCCAGCACCTAACCGAGCCGCGTGCATCAAGCTGCCCCTCACCATGTCCACTACCCTGCCTTCTGTGTCGTATACAATCCGTGCGTTGCGCGGAATAACGGGTGTTCCCACCAGCTGACCTGGTATTTGACCCCACACTTGCGCACCGGGGTGTTTGCTCGGGAGGCCGTAGCCACCTTCACGACTGGCCCGCTCGCCCGCGAGGCGGTATTGCCCCAAAGATAGTAGAACGGACGGTGCGGCTTACATCTAGGACGCGCCATGATCGCGCCGCGCGCACGCGGTCGCTTACGTGGATCCCTTTGACCGCGTCTGTCTTGGACTAGGATGGACATTTCGTCCGTCCGCAACCACAGCCTGGCAGGAACGTAGCGCATTATAGCTAAGTTCAAGCTAAAGTTTAAGGTTAGGGGCGTCATTCGCACCGTGAGCACAGATTTTGCAGGTCGGAGCGGACTATTCGTGCCCCCATGAAGCCCGGAGCCCCCCTACGGGGAGCTCCGGGGCACCCGCCTCAGGGTGCCGTGTGCAAAAAACGGCAAATATGAGTACTGCTACCAATTTAGTAGCAGCGTTTTTCCGCCCCACGAGCCCTTTTTGAGTTTCGCACAGCCTGCTTGGCGCCAAGATATTCCACATTCGTTTATTATCTCTTCAATGAATCCAGATTTCCGGCCCAAGTTTCTTTGTTTTTGCTGCCACTAATCTAGTAACAGTACTCATATTTGCCGTTTTTTGCACAGGGCATATAAACAGACCCCTCTATAAAGCCATAGTTTTACGCCGGCTTGAGCCCAAAGCACGCTCGAAGCGTATTCAGCAGAGTATCTTGCCTCTTTCGACGCGCCTCTACGCGATTCTGATATCGCTTACCCATGCGCTGGTGGATGCGCCATGCGAGCGCTTCCATCGCTTCCATGTCGCAGAGCATTTCGTTGTTGACCGTCGCGACCTCGATTCCCATAGTAATCAAGCCCGTGTTGCGTTTTTCATCATGGATACGCCCCCTCCGGGAGGAATGGCCCAGCTCGCCGTTGTATTCCAGGTCAAACCGGGCTGCTTCCTGATACGCATCGCAAACTGCATGCGGCATCCCCGAGATTGCCTGCGCGCGGTCATCGAACTCGATATTGTAGTCGGTCTTAAAGGGACCGCAGGCAAATCCGCCATAGGAAAACGGAAGCGAAAACAGAGCGAGCATGATGCACTCCATGGGTGAGCGCAGGTTTTCCGACAGATAGGGACACAGCCGCCGCAGTTGTTTGGCCGCACTCCCCTTGCATGCCGCAAGGTAATCTGCCAGGCGATCGGGCGTCAGCACCGGCTCGACTTCAAAGTAGCCCACGTCTGCCGGTTGGTCCTTGTCCTTTGCAAGTCTATTCGCAACAGGCGAGGTATAGGGAGGTAGATACTTCCCGCGATCGCTCAGTGAAATCTTGGAACACAGTTCCTGGGCCAGGGCAAACGCCTGGATACAGCCGACCTCGCGGGCGACGGCAACACAAAGGGCCTCGGGAGATAGGCTGTACACCCCCGGTTCCACCTCTAGAATCGAGCCGGCAGGCAACCCGGAACACACGGACCAGCCCACGCCAGGCATGCGTCGGCGCTGCGCCGCAGATCCCACCAACAAGCACAGATCTTCTTGCACCTCGCCGCTTTTGGCTCCAATTCGCACCAGGTCGGGAAGATAGATATCCTCGGTCGAAGGCGATGACGTACACAGCACGCGGCACTCCTCCTCGGGCTCAAGGTCCTTCCAGCCGATGTAGCCCATCTGTCGGCGCTCGGCGCGCATCATGCGTAGCGCCGAGGCGCCTGTTAGGATTGCGGAAGCCGCTAGCTGTTCGCCTGTCGGCTCGTTGCACCGCTCAATCTTTACCGCCACACGAATCACCCCTACCAGACGCGTGCGATAGCGAGGCCATCAACGGCCGCGGCACCGGCGCGCTTGAGTTCCGCCGAAGCCGCTGCCATCGTCGCACCCGTGGTGATAACGTCGTCGATAAGCAGCAGGCGGCGGCCCCGCACGTCCTCAACGGTCTCGTACATGCCTCGGGCGCGTTCACGGCGTTCTTCACGACCGAGTTCACGCTGGTCGCCATGGCCGTACTTAACGAGGGCGTCGAGCAGCGGAACACCCGACAGCTCGCAAAATGGGCGCGCGATGGCTTCCATATGATCGAAGCCGCGTCGCCGAAACGCCGCCGCCGTCGCGGGCACAAACACCACGGCATCGGCGCCGGACAACACACCGCCGTAGCGTTCGGGTGCCGCGACCTGGGCATGTAAGGCGGTGTCGTATAGCAGCTCTGCCAGATACGGCGCCAGGCGTCGCTCGCCCGCGTCTTTGTACGCTTTAATGATCCGCGGCAGCGGATGCGCATAGACGGCGCACGCCAGGCAGCGGTCGAGCGCCTCCGCCATTGCCGAAGACGTGCCCTCGACCGAACACTCAGTGCACAGCAAATCCCCAAACGGGGCGCCACATCGGGTGCAGCTATGACGTGGGTCGATGAGCGTGAGCGCGGCCAGGCAGTCTTGGCAAATAAGCGCACCGGCGCGCTCGCAGCCGGTACATCGTGTTGGCGACAATGCCTCGAGCGCCTCGTACGTCGCGCGCTCGGCAAACGGTAGCAATTCGTCCGCAAACGGTAGGGCACCGGCACTCTGCAGACGGCTCAATATGTTCAGATGGCTCTTCAAGACACAACCCTCCCTACGCTCGATCGCAGGGAGGGTTGTTGATTCGGCGCTATGATACCCCGATGCGCTCGGGGCAAGGCGGGTTAAATCCGCTCGCGGGCGTTATTCGCCGGCGGGCGGTTGTGGTGCGGACGAAGACGGGGTCGAGCCCTCGCCACCATCCTGGCGCGGCTTGCGGGAACGACGACGGCGACGGCGCTTTTGACCCTGGTCGGCCGAGCCCTCGCCACCGCGATTCTCGCGCGGCTCGCGCTCGTCGCGAGCGGCGCCACGCGAAGCCTTGGCAGCCGCTCCCCCGCCATCCCCGGGACGACGGCGCGTGACCTTGACCTCGCCATCCGAGACCTGATCGGCCACGGAGGGCACTGAGGGCTTCTGTTGCGCGCCCGAGGAATGGCGACGGCGCGGACGCGGCGCGCGCTCCTCCTCGCCACGCGGCTTGCCAGCCTTGTCGACAGGCGCATCGGAGGCCGAGGCGCCCTTGGAAGCGGCACCGGCCTCGCGAGCAGCTGCGGCGCGGAAGGCGTCCTCGCGCTCCTCGCTCGACAGATGACGGCGGCGGCGACGTGTGGGGTTCATGCCACCGCCGCGATTCTGCTGCTGGGGCTGCTGAACCTCGCGCTCGCGAGAGGCGTTCTTGCCCGCGGTCTCGCCATTGTCGACGGACGCCGCGCGCTTGCGACGGCGACGGCCACCGGCGGCCTCCTCGGCCTCGGGTGCCTCGGCCTTACCGCGGCCCTTTCCGCGGCCACGGCCCTCGCCCTGACCCTGACCGGCGCGAGCATCGGATTCAGCATCGCGACGACGGCGCTTGGGCATCGACGTGCCGGCCAGACGGTCGGCACTCGACAGGCCATCGCCCACATCGACGCCGTTTTCGCGATCGAGCTCCATGAGCGCCAGACGCATCTCGGGCGACTCAATGCGCTCGAGCACGTCGCGCGTCACGCAGTCGGGGCGGCAGTTGCAGCCCTGCTCGGCGGCCTTCTTTTTGCAGCCCTCCGAGCACGTCATATCGGCCAGGTTGACCTTAAAGACTTTGCCGTTCTCCAGGCGCAGCACCAGCTGCTCACGCGGCGTGTCATACTCCTGGATACGCGCCTTGCCAAGCGGCGTATCGATGAGCGTCTTCTTTTTGGGCGCACGGCTCTTAAAGTCCTTGTAGGCCTCGAACTCGTAGCGCAGGCAGCACATCAGACGACCGCACACGCCGCTGATCTTGGAGGAATTGAGCGGCAGGTCTTGCTCTTTTGCCATGCGAATCGAGACGGGCTCAAACTGTCCGCCAAAGCGCGTGCAGCAGAGCTCCTGCCCGCATTGGGCATAGCCACCCACCAGGCGGGTCTCGTCGCGCACGCCGATCTGGCGCATGTCGACGCGAATGTGCAGCGTCGAGGACAGATCCTTGACGAGCTGGCGAAAATCGACGCGCTCCTCGGCCGCAAAGTAGAACACGGCCTTCTCGCCGCCAAACAGGTACTCGACGCCCACCGGCTTCATCTCGAGGTCGAGCTCTTTGACCAGACGGCGGAAGTCGACCATGGCTTCGTCGCCCTGGATGGCTAGGTCGTCCGCAAGCTGCAGGTCGATGTCGCTCGCCACGCGCAGCACGGGCTTGAGCGGCTGACCGATCTCGTCTTGCGGCACCTCGAAGGGATCGGCCGTGACCAGGCCGATCTCGGTTCCGCGCTCGGTGGAACAAATGGCATAATCGGCCTCGAGGATATCCAGATCCTGCGGGTCGAACCACAGGTCGCGCGAGGCGTAGGTAAACTTAACGGGTACAACTAACGGCATTTCAGTGCCTTCCTGATATCGAACAGCATGACCTCGATGGCCAGCTGGGGAGTAACGTTTCTGGCGATGTTGCGCTCGGCGGTCGCGACTGCCTCGAGCGCCTGGGTGGCACCCGCAACATTGGTCGCGGCGGCAAGCCGACCGATCGTGTCGCGCACGTCTTCGTTCACCACGTCGGCTGCCTCGTCCTGAAGCGTCAGCAGCACGTCGCGCATGAGCGTCCGCGCGCTCGCCAGCGCTTCCATGATACCCGAACGCTCGCGCGCGTTGAGTTCGCGCTTGTTGCGGTCCTCAAGCTGCTTCAATGCTCCACGCGACAGGTAATCGGCGTTTTGCTCGAGCACCTTTTCCTGCGTGGACTTGACCTCGGCGAGCGGCGCCTTAACGGCGACGATGAGCGACTTGGCGCGGCTGAGCACATCGGCCTCATCGGCAGCGATGAGCGAATCGATGGCACGGACCATCTGGCGGCGAGCATCCTGGCGCTCGGCGCTCTTGAGGAACTCGATGCCGCGCGTTGGGCTCCCCGCCACGGCAACAGCTATGCGACAACGCGCGATATCCTGACCGGTAGCGCGGCTCACGGCACGCGCGGCGACGGCAGGCGATACCAGCCGAAACGGCACGCACTGGCAGCGGCTCACAATGGTGGGCAACATCACGTCTGCCGAGGTGCCCAGCAGGATGAACATAACGCCCTCGGGCGGCTCCTCGAGTGTTTTGAGCAGTGCGTTGGCGGTATTGGCGCGCAGTTGCTCGGCACGGTCGATGATGTAGACCTTGGCCTTGGCACGGATGGGCGCCAGAGGCACGTCATCGAGCAGCTCGCGGGTCTGGGCGATGAGGTAGCCCGTGGCGCTCTCGGGCGTGTAATAGTGCACGTCGGGGTGCGTATGGCGGGCGACGCGCACGCAGCTATCGCATGAGCCGCAGCCATCTTGCTCGCACAGGAAGGCTTGGGCGAGCGCCCACGCGGCGTCGAGCTTGCCCGCGCCGGGCGCGCCCAAAAACAGGTAGGCGTGCGACGCGCGACCGCTGGCGACGGCATTGGTCAAAAAGTCGCGCACGCGCTCTTGGGTGTCGAGCTTGGCCAGCAGACTTGCCTGAGCGGGGGCCATGTTACTCGGCCTCCTGGGCAAGCGCAGCGGTGACGGCGTCCTGGGAAATGTCGAGGCCGTAGGCGCGAACCCACTCGACCGTCTGCGCGAAGACTTCCTCGATGGACGCGGTCGCGTCGACGAGCTTTACGCGGTTTGGTTCCTCGGCGGCAATGGCGCAAAATCCCTGGTAGACGCGCTCTTGGAAGGCCATGCCCTTAGCCTCCATGCGGTCGGCCGCACCACGGGCTGCCATGCGCAGCGCCGCCTGCTCGGGCGTGATGTGGTAGACGAGTGTGAGCGCCGGGTGCGTCCCCGCAACGGCCAGGTTGTTGGCATCGCGCACCATCTGACGGTCAAGGCCATCGGCAAACGCCTGGTAGCAGGTCGTGGAATCGTAGAAACGGTCGCACAGGACCACCTTGCCGGCAGCGAGGGCAGGCGCGATAACCTCGTGCACCAGCTGGGCACGCGCGGCCTCGTAGAGCAGCAGCTCGCAGGTGTCGCCCATCGCCGTATTGGCGGGGTCGAGCAGCAGGGCGCGGATCTTTTCGCTGATGGCGGTACCGCCCGGCTCGCGCAGGCTCACAACCTGGTAGCCAGCGAGTTCAAGAGCGCGGGCAAGCAGGCGCGCCTGCGTGGACTTGCCGGCGCCATCGACGCCCTCGAGCGTGATAAAGCTATGTTGAGCGGGCTCAAAAGCCATGGGCGCAGCCCCTTCCTACAAGGCGCGTAAATGCAGATATATATCAACCAAGCCATGATACCCCAGTGCTCGGTGCGTCCCCAATGGCTAAAGGTGCCTTTCCAAAGTTGCGGTGAAATAGGGACTGATTGAAGCTCTGAGACCGCCAAACAGTCCCTATTTCACCGCAACTTATGAAGGGGAATTTTGGACGCTGGGTATAATCGTCGTATTGCATTGAAATGTGGCGAAAGGAGTGGCAATGTCTCGGTATTGCGCCTCGTGCGGCAAGCTTCTTGCAGATAATGCCAAGTTCTGCACCTCGTGCGGTGCACCCGTTGAGCAAACAACCGCAAGCGATAGCCAGCCCGCTTTTGAGCAGACCGGTTCCCTCGATACGCCGCAAGCCAAGGCGGACGACCCCCTCGCCTATCGCCCCGACCCCGCCGCAGGCCCCGCGGCCGTCGAGACCACGCAGCGCATACCCGTCGCGAGCGGCTCGCCCCAACAGCAGCCGGCTCCCGCATACGCGCCCGCTTCGCCACAGACCCCCGCTCCCAAAAAGAGCGGCATCGGGCCGCTTATCGCCGTTATCGTTGTGCTGGTGGCGATCATCATCGCCCTGGTCGTTTTCTTTGTGATCAAGCCTTTCGACAACGCCGCCACGCAGACGACTGCCGAGGTAGCTAAGCTGCACCATGACGTCGACGACGATGACCTAAAGCCTCTCGGCGATCCCAACAGCCTGTACGACGATGACGACGATGACGAGGACGACGAGGATGGCAGCCAGGCAACCCTCTCCGAGCAAAACCTCTACCGTCGCCTGAGCGAATACTACGACCTGCTCGAAGATCTCGATAACCAGGTCCGTGCCTGCGCAGAGGCGTTCAATGGCGGTTATCTGGAAGAGGACCGTACCACCCGTCAAAATCTCGCCGACGTCACCGAGCGCACGGAGGACACCATCGAGCAGTATTACGATATTGTCGAGGACCTGGACGTCCCCATGAGCTCCAAGAACTACAGCTCTTGGAAAGACATCGTTGCCCTGTATGACGACCTAGACAACCGCATCGATGCGATCTGCGATGCCTGGGAGATCAGCCTAAAGTACGCAAAGCCCGCGGACCATAAGGACGAAATCGTGGCGCCGCTGGCAGGCGACAACGAGCCGGGAACCAACAGCAACAAGTACCGTCAGGACTTTGAGGACCGCTATCCCGGCGCCAAGCCCGTCGAGGTGAAGTAATCCCAGCAACTGATTAGAACTTGCGGTGAAATAGGGATTAATTAGGCCTTTTGCCAGCAAAAACAGTCCCTATTTCACCGCAACTTAGAAGTGGGGCCGGGCGCGCATTTGCATTTGCGCGCCCGGCCCCACCGTGTCTATATGTGCTCGGATATGTGCTCGGTTACTTGTCGGCGGCCTTCTTGGTGGTCGTCTTTTTCGCGGCAGTCTTCTTGGCGGTCGTCTTCTTGGCAGCAGTCTTCTTTGTCGCCGTGGTCTTCTTCGCCGTGCTCGCCTTGGTCGCAGTCTTGCGGCCACGGGCGGGCTTCTTTTCCTTGGTCGGGCAGTCCATGTTGACGCAGATACGCCACGGACCGCGCGCCGTGTTGACCACCACGATGGGGGCGCCGCACTCGGGACAGGTCTCACCCGTCGCCTCGAGTTTGCCACGCGCCGGCAGCGGATAGCTCACG
The DNA here is from genome assembly GCA_900542635.1 of uncultured Collinsella sp. Taxonomy (GTDB): domain Bacteria; phylum Actinomycetota; class Coriobacteriia; order Coriobacteriales; family Coriobacteriaceae; genus Collinsella. The sequence continues at coordinate 29,533 of UQOJ01000004.1, read as the reverse complement.
CCGCAATCGTCATAGTTGGTGCAGCGGATAAAGCGCTTGCCGCTCTTCTCGCTCTTGTGCGCAATCAGATCGCCATGGCGTCCGGCCTCGGCACACACCTTGCACTCGCCCACCTTAAGGTCGGGCTCGTAGTTGGTGGGGCATGTGGGGTTCACGCAGATTTCGAAAGCCTTCTGGCGGAACGGCTGGCACTTAATGCGCGGTGCGCCGCATTCGGGGCACACGGCAGCCTCGCCCTCGAGCGGGCTCACCTTGACGCCGCTCGGCACCGGATAGGTCACATCGCAGTCGGGCCAGCCCATGCAGCCAATGAAGCTGCCACGGGTCTTGGCGCTCGTCTTCATAACCAAGTCCTTGCCGCACTTGGGGCAGGCGCCCACGCGCGCATCGGCCGTGACGGCGTCGCTGATGGCGTCGCCCAGCTCCTGCGTGTGCTTGAGCAGCTCGTCGAGCACGCCGGCCAACAGCGCGCGCGAGTGCGTCACGACATGCTCTTCGGTATCCTCGCCGCGCTCCACGCGGGTCATGTCGCCGTCGAGCTCACTGGTCATATCGGGGCTCGTGATGCGCGGGGCAAACTGCGACAGTGCATCGATGATGGCGATACCCAGCTGGCTCGGCTCCACGGGATCGTTTTTGAGGTAGCGCACGGCGTACAGGCGCTCGATGATGCTCGCGCGCGTGGACTTGGTACCCAGGCCGCGCTTCTCCATCTCCTGCACGAGCTTGCCCTGGCTGTAGCGCGCGGGCGGCTCGGTCTGCTTGGCCTCGAGCTTAATGTCGAACACATCGACCGTGTCGCCCTGCTCCAGCGGCGGCATCTGCTCGTCGCGTTTGAGTCCGTACGGGTACGCCTCGCGGAAACCCGGGGTCACGAGCACATCGCCCGAAGCCACGAACGGCTCGCCGTTCACGTCGAGCTCGAGCTTGGTGTTCTCGATGGTCGCGGGACCCATAAGCGTCGCCAGGAAGCGGCGGGCGATGAGGTCATAGAGCTTGCGCTGGCCGCCATCGAGCGTGGACGGATCGCCCTCGCCCGTGGGATAGATGGGCGGGTGGTCGGTGGTCTCGACTTTGCCCCGCGTGGGCTTCATGGGGCCGGCGAGCACCTTTTTGCATACAGGTGCCAGCGCCGGATTGATCTTTGCCAGGTCGCTCACCACGGCGCCCAGGTCGAGCGTCGCGGGGTACACGGTGTTGTCGACACGCGGGTAGCTGATGAGGCCCGCCATGTAGAGGGACTCGGCGATGCGCATGGTACGCGCAGGCGAGATGCCCTCGGCTGCGGCGGCAGCCTGCAGCGAAGTGGTCGCAAACGGCGTGGGCGGCTGCTGCTTGCGCGAACGCTTGGTCACCGCGGCGACGGTTGCCGTCGCAACGCCGTCAACATGGCCGTACGCCGTCTCGGCAGCGTCTTTGTCGGTAAAGCGTGCCGTCTTGTGAACGATCTTAAAGCGGTCATCCTCGGCAGCACCCTGTGCGGCGCCCATGCCGCGAATCTGCCAATAGTCCTCGGGCACAAACGCCATGCGCTCGCGCTCGCGCTCGACCACCAGGGCGAGCGTCGGCGTCTGCACGCGGCCGGCGGAACGCACGTTGCCAAAGCCGCCAAACTTGGCGAGCGTCAGGTAGCGCGTGAGCACCGCGCCCCAAATGAGGTCGATGTGCTGACGGCTCTCGCCGGCGTCGGCCAAGTTCTGGTCGAGCGAGACGAGATTATCAAAGGCCTGCGTAATCTCGGCCTTGGTAAACGAAGAATACTGGGCGCGGGCGACCGGCAAGTCGGGCGCAACCTCGCGCACCTTGTTGAGGGCGTCCGAACCGATCAGCTCGCCCTCGCGATCGAAGTCCGTGGCGATAATGACGCTGTCGGACTTTTTAGCGAGGTTCTTGAGCGAACGAATGAGCTCCTTCTCGGCCGGCAGCTTAATGACAGGCGCCCAGGTGAGGTAAGGCAGGCTCTCGAGCTTCCAGCCCTTGATGGAAATGCCATCGGCAAGGAACGGCTTACGCTTGGTGTCGTAAGGCGGACGAGCCAGGCCATCGGGCATGTCGGCCGGCAGTATCTCGCCGTCCTCGGTGACCGAATACCAGCCCAGCTTTTTATCGAACAGCACGCTGTCGCAAAAATCGGGCGCAAGGATGTGACCGGCAAGGCCGATCGTCACGCACTCCTCGCCCTTCCACTCAAAACGGTAGATGGCGGTGTTGTACACCTTGTCCTTTTTGGGCTTGCCCGTGGACAGACGCTCGGCAATCTGACGCGCGGCGTCGTTTTTCTCGGCGATGATGAGCTTCAAAAGAGGCTCCTATCTCGTATCTCTGCGGCTACGCCCGCCCGTATGGCGGCCGACTTACGCCCTTGCTTGCTCAATCTGCCCGATGAGCCAATCGCACCAGGCATCCATGCCCTCGCCCTTGCGCGCGCTCACGGCAAACCGCGGCGCCTGTGGATTGAGGTCATCGAGTGTCTTAGTATACCTATCCATGTCAAAATCGAAAGCCGGAGCCACGTCGACCTTGTTGAGCAGCTGCGCGCCGGCGTGCTGGAAGATGCCCGGGTACTTGACGGGCTTGTCGTCGCCCTCGGGCACCGAGAGAATCATGATGGACAGGTTCTCGCCCAGGTCAAAGTCGACTGGGCAGACCAGGTTACCCACGTTTTCGATAAAGATAACGTCGATGTTTTCCAGACCCACAGCCTGGTCGAAGGCGTCAACGGCCTCCATGATCATGTTGCCCTCGAGGTGGCACAGGCCGCCCGTGTTGATCTGGATGGCGGGCATGCCGGCTTCCTTCATGGTGATGGCATCGACATCCGAGGCGATATCGCCCTCGATGACGGCACAACGCAGGCCGGCCTTATCGCGCAGGCGCTCGTTGGTGCCCAAAATCGTGGTTGTCTTACCCGAGCCGGGGCTCGACAAGACGTTGATCACATAGGTGTTTGTCTCGTTAAATCGCTGACGCAGCTGATCTGCCAGGCGCTCGTTGCGCGACAGGATCGGCGACGCGATATCAATTGTTTTCTCGGCCATACTCGGCACTCCTTAACTTCTAACATTTATACCCCGTCCCTTGGTGGCTGGCGGGCTAATCGTCGGGGGTTTCGATTTCGATACTTGCGATGTCGAGCTCGCGGCCGTGCAGTAGGCGCACATTGGCGCCACCGCACTGGGGACAACGGCAATGGAAGCGGTCGTGCTCAAAGACCTCGCCGCAGTCCAGACACTCGCTTTGTGGATGGACTTCCTCTACGGCAAGCTCGCAGCCGCGCGTGAGCGGGTCCTCGTCGCGAAATGTCTCCCATGCAAAGTCGAGTGCCTCGCGCACGACCTCGGTCATATCCCCGATACGCAGCGTTACCAAAACGGCGCGCGAGGCCCCCGCCCCACGCGCCGCGCGAATCACTGTATCGAGTATGCCGTTGACAATGCCAACCTCGTGCATACCGATTTACTCCTCGTCGTCCTCGTCGTCCGAGAACAGGTCCAGACGACTCACGAACAAGCCCTCCTTGCCCTCGCGCGCGGTAATGACCACACGGGCGATGGCAAGCGAAATCTCGTAAAGCGAGAGCAGGGCGCCATACATGAGGCCGAGCGTAACGGGCGAGCCGTCAGGCGTAATCACAGCCGAGCCCACAAGCAGGCCAACGTATACGTAACGCCAGGCACCGCGGAAAGCAGCGTAGGACACGATGTGGAAGACGGACAGGTAGAAGATGATGAGCGGCAGCTCAAACGCCACGCCAAAGCCGATCATAAAGAGCAGCTCCATGTTGACGTAGTTCTCCAGATCGGGCAGCGCCGTAGCGACGGCCGAGGTTTCGCCGATGAGCCACTCAAAGCCCGCAGGAATGATGATGAAGTAGCAGAAAATGGCGCCCAGGAAGAACAGCACCGTCGAGGCGAGCACCGTGGGCACGACCCACTTGCGCTCGTTGGGGCGAAGCGCCGGCAGGAAAAATGCCAGAATCTGCCAGATGATCATGGGCGTGCACATGACAACGGCCATCTTGATGGCCAGCGAAAAGCGCAGGCCAAAGCCGCCGAGCGTAGTGGTGATGTAGAACTTACCGTCCGGTACAAAGGAGCGGATGGGGTCTTCCAGGATGTCGAGCACCACGGGTGTGGCGAAATACAGCACGATAGCGGCGGCAAACACCGACACGACTACGATGGTCAGACGGCGACGGAGCTCTCCCAGGTGATCGAAGAGCGGCATACGCGCAGGTCCGATAGGCATTACTCATCGCCTCCCTTCGGGGCGTCGGCGGCAGCGGCGTCGTCCTCGGCCTCGAGCTCGCGGGCGAGCTGGTCGACGACGGCTTTACGCTTGCGGGGACGACGGGCGTAGAGGTCAGCCGTCGTGGGCTCTGCCGGCTCGGGCTCCGGCTCTACAGCAGGCTCAGGCTCGGCGGCGGCAGCAGCAGGCTCGGCCTTGGCGGGCTCGGCCTCATCAGCAGCGCCTTCGCCCTCGGTGGCACCCTCGCTCGCAGCCTTCTCGGCGGCAAGGCGGGCACGGCGCTCGGCAAAGGTCTCCTTCTTTGCGGGTGCAGCCGTCCCGGCGGCATCCTCGTCCGCATCGGAATCGTCATCGACGACAGCCTTCTTGGGCTTGACCGGAGCCGACGCGGCCTCGCTTACCGGATCGATGATCTCGGACTGAACAACGGCCGTCATCTTTTCCTGCGTCTCGCGGAACTGACGGATGGCACGGCCGATCGTGCGGCCCATCTGCGGGAGCTTATCCGGGCCAAACAGCAAAAAGCCGAAGACCACGATGATCGCGAGCTCACCCTCTCCAATACCAAACACACATACCTCCAAGGCTCGATGTGAGTCGAGCCCGCACCGCGCCATTCGGCCGGAACTCGTCTATTCATTCGGTCAAGTATAGCGCCCGGACGCCAAAACGTCCGAGCGCATCACAAACATATGCCAAACGGCACGCCCTTTTGGGGGCAAAGATTATGCCGCCGTGATCGAAATCTCCTGGTCGACGCCCAGCAGCTGAACCACGCGCATCACCTGGGGCTGCACATTAGTGCAGCTAAAGCGCTTACCGTGGTCGACCGCGTGGTGCGCGGCGCCCACGAGCACGCCAATGCCCGTCGAATCGATGTAGCTCACCTGGGCAAAATCGAGCTCAACGGCCTCAGTGGGCTGCTCGAGCGCCAGGTCAATGGCATTGCGCAGGCTATCGGCGTTAGAGATATCGATCTCGCCGGTTACCTTAATGGTGTAGATCTCCGGTGTGGGGTTGGTGGAAATACCCAAATCCATGTATACGCTCCTTTACGTATCGAAAATGCGGATAGTACTGGGCGCGGACTTGCGGGGCCCTAGGCGTTAGGCGCGCTCGGCACGAGCGAGCTCGGCAGCGACGAGCTTGACGGCCAGCACCAGTACGTCGAGTGCTGCCTCCAGGTCCTCGACCGTGGGATAGCTCGGCGCGATGCGGATGTTGGTGTCGCGCGGATCCTTGCCATAAGGCCAGGTAGCACCAGCCGGCGTGAGCTTGACGCCCAGGTCGGCACAAAGCACTGCGACCTTTTGGGCCGAGCCCTCGGGACCATCAAAGCTCACAAAGTAGCCGCCGCGGGGATGCGTCCAAGTGGCGCAGCCCGTGTCGCCCAAACCCTCGGTGAGCTTGCGCTCGACGGCCTCAAAGCGTGGGCGCAAGAACTCGGCATGCTTTTTCATGTGCTCCTTGACCGCCTCGATGGTGGGAAGGAAGCGCACGTGACGCAGCTGGTTGAGCTTGTCGGCGCTGATAAGGCCGGCCTTCAGACGCTTGGAGAACTCCGCGATAACCGCGGGGCTCGCACCGATAAAGCCGATGCCGGCGCCCGGGAAGGTGATCTTGGACGTCGAGGCAAAGGCCACCACGCGGTCCTCGGTGCCCGCCGCGCGAGCGAGGTCAAAGATGTTTGCGAGCTCGTCGGTCTCATCGTACAGGTCGTGCACGCAGTAGGCGTTGTCCCAGAAGATGCGGAAATCGGGCGCGGCCGTGGGCATCTCGACCAGGCAACGCACGGTGTCCTCGCTAAAGGTGATGCCCGTGGGGTTGGAATACTTGGGCACGCACCAGATACCCTTGATGGAATCGTCGGCGGCAACGAGGCGCTCGATCTCGTCCATGTCGGGGCCATTATCGGTCATCGCGACGGGGACATTCTCGATACCCAGGTCGGCGGTGATGCCAAAGTGACGGTCGTAGCCGGGAACAGGGCACAGGAACTTGACTTTCTTGCCGTCGTGCGCGGCCTCGTAAGCCTCCCAAGGCTCGCTGCCGCACGAACCGCAGCGCCAAAACATGCCGGCGATATCGTGCTCGATCAGAAGGCTCGACGAACCCAGTACGAGCGTCTGCTCGGCAGGGCAACCCAGGAACTCCCCCGCCAGCTTGCGCGCCGAGGGAATGCCCTCAAAGCAACCGTAGTTTGAGCAGTCGACGTTGCCGTCGTGCAGATCGGCATCGGCATTGAGGATATCGAGCATGGGTCGAGAGATGTCCACCTGGGAGGGCGACGGCTTGCCGCGGGCCATGTCGAGCGCCAGGCCCTTGGCCTTGACCTCGGCGACCTCGGCTTTGAGCGCCTCGATGGCGGCATCGAGTTCGGTGGTTTCCATCTTCTGGTAGATCGTCTGCATGGGTGCGACCTTTCGCGAAGCGGGACGTTGCAGTTCGTCTAAGTATAGACCGCCACCGCCGCAACGGCATGAAGCCGTGATAGATTAAGTTCATCGCAATGATTTACGAATCGCCGCGCATGCCGGCGTGGGGCGCCCAAGGAGGCACTATGGAGTACGGATCGTTTCAGGCCGAGGAATTCGGCGACCTGCAGCGCCTGGTCGACGGGCTGTTTTACGACCGCCACGCCATCGACCGCCTGGATCTCATCGTGCAGGCCGAAATCTTGGACCTGGCGCCCGATCTCATGGAAATCGTCAACCTGCTACCGCCCGGCTATTACGACCGCCAGTCACTTTGCGACCAGCTCAACTCCGCCTTGGCCGCCCACGGCTGGGGCGCCGTCTACGGAACGGTGGAATAAGCCTAGTCATTTAAGAACGTCCCCATTGACTAAAACGCCGCTTGTGATGGTGTCCACAGGCGGCGTTTTCAAACTTGTATATGCTTTTACTTGTCTTTGGGCGCGGGGTGTTTGCAGACCACGCTCATGTAGATCATACCGAGCACGGCGGCGGTGACCGAACCGGCAAGGATGGCGGCCTTGGCAGCCAGAACCTCAAACTGGGCCGTCGGGAAGGCAAGACCGCTGATGAGAATCGACATGGTAAAGCCGATGCCGCCCAGAATGCCCACACCGGCAATCATGTGCCAGTTGACATTGTGCGGCAGCTCGCAGACCTTGAGCTTGACCAAGGCGAACGTCATGCCAAAGATGCCGATCGGCTTGCCCAGCAGCATGCCAAAGTACACGCCGAGCGTCACCGGGTCGGTGAGCAGCGTGCTCATGTCCACGCCCACTAGGCGAACCTGTGCGTTCACGAACGCAAAGATCGGAAGAATCACAAAGTTGACCGGCGTGGAGATCAGACGCTCCATGCGGATGAGCGGCGGGGTGACGCGGTGCATGACGCGCTCGACCTTAGTGGTCGAAACGGTAAAGTCATGCTGGCCCAGGATGTGTGCCTCGTCATCGTAGCGGTCATCGAGCAACGGCAGGCACTCGCCCAACCAATCGGTAAGGCTATCGAGCTTGACGCCGCACTTGGCCGGGATGGTAAAAGCCAAGATGACGCCGGCAAGCGTGGCGTGTACGCCGCTCTTGAACATGCAGAACCACAACAGCAAACCCAGTACCGAATACGGGGCAAGGCGGTAATGCTGCGTCTTGTTGAGCCACACGAGCGCGCAGGTCACAAGCGCGGCGGCGCCCAACCAAAACGGATTGGGGCTCTGACCGTAGAAGATGGCGATGGCGGCGATAGAGATGAGGTCGTCGGCGATGGCGAGCGTCGAGAAGAACACGCGCACGCCGTTGGGCACGCGATTGCCCAAAAGCGACAGCACGCCCAGTGCGAAGGCAATATCGGTTGCCATGGGGATGGCCCAACCGTTGTGAGCGCCGGCATGGTTAAAGATCAGGTAGATGCAGGCGGGAACGACGACGCCACCCACGGCCGCCAGCATGGGAAGCATGGCCTGACGCGGATTCTTGAGCTCGCCGACCGTCATCTCGTACTTAAGCTCAATACCCACCAACAAAAAGAAAATCGCCATGAGAAAGTCGTTGACGAAAAGCTCAACGGTGAGACCGGCCGTAAGGTTGCCCAGACCCACATACAGCGGGGTCTCCAAAAAGTGATGGATGGCCTCGTAGGCATCGGTATTGGCGCAAATGACGGCGGCGATGGCGGCGAAGACCATGACGGCGGCGGAAATCGTGCCGTTCTCGGCGATGCGCTCCCAGATGTCGTGACGCTCAAAACGCTTGCGCTCACGGACGTTGAACAGCTGCTCGGGTGCTGCCATGGGCGGCTCCTTTCACGGGAAGGCTCCCGTCTTAAAAAAGCACGGCCCGCCCAAGTGGCGGCGCCGCGCTCTAACGTATTACGCTTGCATCTAGCCTACCCTGCACGACAAGCACGCAGGCGTGGCCGAAAAGCGGAACCACAGGTTGAACATTATTTGCCCAACGGCACGGGCACGCCTGTCCAAGAGACGACGCGGCGCCATGCACAAAAAACGACCGGAGCGCGGGGCGTCCGCGATCCGGTCGTAGCGTTTGGTCAACTAAACCTAGCAGGCGGCCATAATGGGGGCAGCGACCTGCTTCTTACGGGAGAGGACACCCGGCATCCAGACGCCGTCGTGCTCGTCAGCAATGCCCAGGCCCTTCTGAGCAGCCTCGGTCTCGCCCTCGAGCAGGACCTGCGAGCCCTCCTCCATGATGTCGGTGATGCACAGGACAATGCCGTCGGCACCCTTCTCGGCGGCGTAGGCGCGCATGGCCTCGCGAATCTCGTCGATCATGCCGAGTGCGCGGGTCTTGTCGACAGTCTCGTACTGGCCGATGAGCAGCTTCTTGCCGGCGGGCTCGAACATCTTGATGTCGTTGCCGACCATCTCGGCTGCGGTGAAAGAGCCAGACGGACGGGTGAGGAAGACCTCCATGCCAAACTTAACCGGATCGACGCCCACCTGTTCGCCGACCTTGGCGGCGACGGCGCGGTCGACATCGGTGGTGGTGGGGCTCTTGAGCATGAGCGTGTCGGTCATCATGGCCGAGAGCAGCAGCTTAGCCTGGACGTCGGAAAGCTCAACGCCGAGCACGCCGGCGAGCTTGGTGACAATGGTGCAGCTGGAGCCCCAAGGCAGGCAGATGTAGTGCAGCGGGCCGGCGGTCTCGAAGTCGCCGATGCGGTGATGGTCGACAACACCAAAGACCGTGGCGTCCTTAAGGCCGGCAACGGACTGGGCAGACTCGTTGTGGTCGGTGAGGACGACGAGCTGACCGGCCTCGACGGACTCGATCACGCGGGGCTCGGCGATGCCGGCGTCGGCGAGCAGCTTGGCGGACTCGGCCGGAAGCTGACCAAGGGCGCAGGCCTCGTAGGTGTTGCCGGCATACTCAACCTGGTTGAGCAGCTGGGACAGGACGACGGCGCTCATGATGGCGTCGTTATCGGGGTTCTGGTGACCAAAGACAAGAACGTTTGCCATGGATATCCTCCACTTGATATGTGTACTTGGACGTAGCTATGGTAGCACGCCGATGCCGAGCCTTCGCAGACGGAAGGGCCACGGCATATTTTGGGGCAAGTGTTGGAGCGAAGTCTGCCCCCTTTGCACCAGCTATTTGCCGGCGGCGCGCAGAGCTACGTAGGCGGCACCGATGATGCCGGCGTCGTTTCCGAGCGAAGCGACCTTAATGGGCGTCTCGCGCGAGGCGGAAAGCGCGTACTGCTTAAAGTGCTCGCGAACCTTGTCGAGGTAGACATCGGCCGAGGCGGAGGCGCCGCCGCCGATGAGGAACATCTCGGGATCAACCACGTTGGCAATAAGCGCCAGTGCGCGGCCGAGATAGTCGGCCATGGTATCGGCCGCGGCCAGCGCGAGCTTGTCGCCCTCGCGACAAGCCTGGAACACGTCCTTGGAATCGGAGGGGCCGGTCAGCTCGATGGGCTCGACGCCCGCCTTCTTGCACTCGGCAAGGTAGTTGCTCACCACGCCGGTGGCGCTGGAATACTGCTCCAGGTGGCCATGGCCGCCGCAGCCGCAGGTGCGCTCCTCAGCCGGATTCAGGCACATGTGGCCAATCTCGCCGCCGGCGCCCACAACGCCCGATACCACGTCGCCGTTAACGATAACGCCGCCGCCCACGCCGGTACCGATGGTGACCATCACCACGTTCTGCACGCCCTTGGCAGAACCGAGCCAGGCCTCGCCCATGGCGGCGGCGTTGGCATCGTTCTCATACTTAACGACCGCATCAGGGCAGTGCTCCTGGATGGCGATCTTGAGCTCGGGCAGGTTAATGGCAATGTTGGCCTTGACCTTGGCATCGCCCGACGCCGGGATGGGGCACGGAACGGCCAGGCCAATGCCTGCCACAAAGGCGCGCGGAATCTGCGCCTTAGCGACCACCTGGTCGATAGCCTCGGTCACCGCGGCAAAGCCCGCAGCGTCAACGATGGGAGGCGTGGGCACGCTGGCCTTGGCCAGCAGATTTCCGTCCTCGTCGAACAGGCCCTCCTTAACCGAAGTGCCGCCGACGTCGATGCCGATGTAGTACTGCTTGGGTTCCATGGGGGCCCACCTTTCTCGTTTAAACATTGCCTGTATGGTACCGCTCCCAAAGCAAAAACCTACCAAAAAGGGACAGGTTTGTTTTGGCAGGTTTTATCTGGGGTAACGCAATTGGCTGCCCAACAGGCCGCGCAAGACCATCCCCAAAAATAAAGGCGCCGGGAGGCGGAGGCTCCCGGCGCCCGTCAAAGGGACTATGTTGTCTGTTGGACCGCACGGTCCGTCGCGGCGATAACGCCGACTAGACCTGAAGTGCCTGCAGCTGCTTGTGAACCTCGATGAGCTCCGTCGCCATGACGCGCATGGTCTCGGTGCCGGCCATCTGGTCCTCGGCATGCAGCAAAATCAACGGGGCCTCGCCGTTACGTTCGCCGTTGGCCTCCTTCTTCAGAAGCCCCATGTGAACATCGTGGCCACCGTTATAGGCCTCGTCGCCCTGCTTGATAAGCTCCTCGGCGGCGTCAAAATCGCCCTCCTTGGCCTTTTGCACGGCATTGATGTACATGCTCTTGGCGGTACCGACGTAGCTGATGATCTCAAAGCAGGTCATCTGCAGTTCGTTCATATCCTCCATGCAGAGCACCTAGCCCATCACGCTGACGCAGTGGTCGATGATGCCGGCAGCGTTCATGCGGCCGTAGTCGACCATGTTGATGACCTCGACCGGAAAACGACCGGCGGCCTCCTTCTCAAAATCGCCCTTGGTGTAGCCGATCTGCGGACCAAGCAGCAACATGTCGCACTCGTCCAGGTGATCGTGGGCCTCGTTCATGGGACGAGCCTCGACCTCAATATCCAGACCACGGTTTGCAACCTCGGCCTGCATCTTCTGGACCAGCAGGCTCGTGGACATACCGGCATTGCAGCAGAGCATGATCTTCTTCATGGTTTCCTCCTTATAACTGCGCGGCGCGCAGACGACAACTGGTTTTATTCCTTGCGGCTATTGTGCCAACCCCCCTGCATCTTTACACAAGGGAGAGAGCTGCGGGCACCGGCGCCGCGTACCGGCGCCCGCAAAGGTGAAAGGGACGAACGTTAGGCGTTCTGCTCGGCGAGAGCCTCCTGCTTGGCGATTGCCTTCTCGGAAATCTTCATAAAGGGCAGGTAGACGGCCATGCCAATGACAATCTCGATAGCCTGCCACACGCCAGCGCGCCAGTCAAAGCCCGTAGCGAGCAGGGCATTGATGACGGGAGGCATGGTCCAGGGCACCTGGGCGATGCAGGGGCTGATGATGCCTGCGCAGGTAAGGCCATAGGTGATGCCGATGAACAGGTCGGGAAGGAGGACAAACGGGATCATGAGCGGCAGGTTGTACACGATGGGGTAACCGTAGATAACCGGCTCGTTGATGTTGAACAGACCAGGCAGGATAGCCATCTTGGAAACGGTCTCGGAAGCCTTGTTTTTGGAGAACAGGAGCGTGTCGAGCAGGAGCATGAGGGTGCAGCCCGAGCCGCCGATGAGGGCGAAGCTGTTAACGATCTGCATGTTCATGTAGTGATCGGGCTGGATGGTGCCACCGGCGGCAAAGGTAGCCATGTTGTCGACGATGAGCATGGTCAGGATCGGCTCGACGGTAGCGCCAGAGATGGTGGACTGGTGAATACCGACGCAGAACAGCAGGTTAGCAAGGGTGTAGATGAGGATAACAGCCCACGGACCAGCGTTCATGATGCTCTTGAGCGGGTTGGAGATGCACGTGGAGATGATGGTGCACAGATCGGTGCCGGCGCACACGGCGAGCAGGGCTGCGGCAAGAGCGAAGACCGCGAGGTTAAGCAGCATCGGAATCATGACGTTGAAGGAGTTGGAGACCGCGGGAGGCACGCCCTCGCCCAGCTTAACCTTGAGCTTCTCGACGCCAGAAATCTTGATGAAGAGCGAGACGGAAAGCAGGGCGATGATAATAGCCGAGAACAGACCGTTGGTGCCGGTGTTGGCAGTCGAAAGGGCGCCCGTGACCTCGGCGGAGGTGATCTTGTCGGTGAGCAGTGGGCTCGTGGCGGCAAGCGTGGCGGTGATCTGCTGCGGCATCATGATGACGAAGGCAGAGATAGCGACGACCATGCAAGCAAGCGGATTATCGAAGCGCTTGTTCTTAGCGAGGCTGTAGCCAATCAATCCGGCCAAGATAATGGCAGAGACGTTGAGGGTGCCCAGCGTAATCGCCGAACCCCACGTCTGAAGGTTGGCAAGGCCCGCCGCATCGAGCGGGAACAGAGGGAACACGACGTTGTTAATAAGAACCGCGATACCCGCAAGGATATAGAGCGGCGTGATGGTCGCGAAGGCGTCACGCAGGGAACGCAGGTGAACCTGGTTTCCCACCTTCGCAGAGACCTCGGCAAACTTGTCGAGGAAGCTCTTTCCGTTGTCACTGGCCATGATTGCTCCTAACTTTCAAATCCGGCCTTTCCTATGCGCACGGTGGTCTGTCGCCCTCTGCCACCAGATGTGCCATGTGTTGCGCGCGGCGGCGCGCGGTCTGGACGTTCGTCCGGTCGCTAATCAACCACGTGGGTCGTGGCGACCTGTTTGAGCCAGGCCGCCGACTTCTTAAGACGGCGCTTATAGCCATCCATCAGATCGACCTCGACAAAGCCATAGCGATTCTTAAAGGCATTGGCCCAAGACCAGTTATCGATGACGGCCCAATAATGGTATCCGCGGCACTTGGCGCCCTCGTCGATGGCCTTGGCCACCCACTCCAGGTGCTGACGTACAAAGTCGACGCGGTAGTCATCCTGGATGGTTCCTTCGGCGTCACGGTTCTTGTATTCGTCCATGATGCCGATGCCGTTCTCGGAAACGAACCACTCAAGATCGGGGTAGTTCTTAGCGCAGTCCATGCCAAAGTCGTAGAGGCCCTGCGGGTAGATCTCCCAGCCGCGGCTCTCGTTCATAACGGCGTCGGGCCATACGTACTCGTCGGCAAAGTGCGGCAGGCCGTACTGGTCGACCTTGCTCGCCGGCGCCTGAACACGCGTGGGGTGGTAGTAGTTGCAGCCTAGCCAGTCGACAACACCCTGCTTGAGGATCTCTTGGTCGCCGGCGCGGAACGGGAGCTTAACGCCGCCCTCGGCCAGGCTGTCGAGCACGTCGGCAGGAAGCTCGCCCTTGGTGATGAGGTCGAGCCACCAGCGGTTGTTGATGCCGCTGGTCATGCGCACGGCCTCGAGGTCCGCCTCGCTGGGGTTCTCCTTGGTGTAGACCGGGGTAAAGCAGTTGATCATGCCGATCTTGGCATCGGCGCGAATAGCGCCCTCGTCATAGGCGCGACGATAGTTGGCCACGGCCAGCGCGTGCGCCAGCGAGATGTGATACTGCACGGTGCGAGCGCGGCTAAAGTCGTGGAGCTGCGGGAACCACACGCCCTCCTGATAGCGCTGCTCGGGCTCGACGATGGGCTCGTTAAAGGTGAACCAGTACTTGATCTCCTGGCCAAACTCGTGGAAGGCGACGTCGGCGTAATGTGCGTAAGCCTCGACAACCTCACGGCTCTCCCAGCCGCCACGGTTAAAAAGGTAGGTGGGCATGTCAAAGTGGTACAAGTTGACAAACGGCTCCAGGCCGGCTTCGCGAGAGGCGCGGAACAACTCGTGATACCACGCGGCGCCTTCCTCGTTGAGGTTGCCGTCGGCATCGAGCAGACGGCTCCACTGGATGGAAGTGCGATAGGTATCCAGGCCCAAGTCCTTCAAAATGCGAAGGTCTTCCTGGTACTTGGCCATAAAGTCATTGCCGGCGTAAGAGCCAACGCAGTTGTAGAACGAGCCCAGATCCTGGATGGACCAGGTGTCCCACAGGTTCTCGAGCTTGCCGCCCTGGTTCCACTGACCCTCAGTCTGCGGGCCGGACATAGCAGCGCCAAAGAAGAAGTCGTTGGGCAGCTGATACTGTGCCATCAAAGTCCTCGCTTTCGTGTTCTAGAGCTTCCGGTTGGAGACGGGTTTGCTTTGGCAGGTTATCCGGCGCGGGCGCGCACCGGTCATACCGATATCCAACCCGCCAAAACAAAACCGTCCCCAAACGGTCGATCCTGTTCTGCGGAAAGATTCCGTTCGTTGCTTAAACTATAGCGCTCTAATTCTAGAAGTAAAGCGTCTTTTTCTTTTTTATTTCTCGAGCTTCTTAGATAAAGGTTATATGGGTGCCTTGTTAAGGGTTATACTTACTTGCGTATTGATATATGTCGGAAAGGAGGTTCAATGATTCCCAAATACGAGGCGATAGCTGCAGATATTCGTCGAAGCATCGAGGATGGCACTCTTAAACCGGGCGACAAGCTTCCCACCGTCGTTGAGTTCTGCGAGCTCTATAGCGTTTCCAAAATCACCGTCAAACGAGCTATCGAGCAAATCACCGAGGAAGGTCTTATTACCAGCCGACGCGGATCGGGTACCTACGTTAAGGACACGGCGGGACTTCCCGGTCAGGCGTTTTTCCAGGGCAAAAACGACCGTGCCCAGGGCTTTTCGTATGAGCACCGCGGGGAGAAGGTGACCTCGGTGGTCTACGATTTCTCGATTGTTAATCCACCAGCGGACATCTCAGCCCAGCTGGGAATTGCCGAGGATGACTTTGCCTATCACATCGTGCGCGTGCGTCAGGCCGATGAGAAGCCCATCGTTATCGAGTACACCTACATGCCCCTCGAGCTGATTCCAGGCCTTAAAAAGAAGGACCTGTACGGATCGGTCTACCACTTCATCCGCGAGCAATGTGGGCTGAAGATTTCGAGCTTCCACCGTACCATTCGCGCCGTGGCAGCAACCGAGGAAGAAGCCGAGCGCTTGGACACCAAGCCTGGCTCTCCCCTGCTCGAGCTCACCCAGATTGGCTTTTTGGACAGCGGCGCCGCCTTTGAGTATTCGGTCTCGCGCAACGTTGGCGACCGCTTTGAGTTGCACAACGTAACGTTGGCATAGGTTTTTGTAGTCATCCGGGCGCTCGCTTTGAGCTGTTTTGTGCAGCGCCCGCGCAACACAATGGGGGTATGAACATGTCCGATTTGATTAAGCTGACGCCGATCTTCCACGAGAAGATCTGGGGCGGTCGCCAGCTCGAAACCGTATTTGGCTACGACATTCCCGATGGCCCCATCGGTGAGTGCTGGGCCATCTCGGCCCACCCCAACGGCGACTGCCAGATTGCGGAGGGCCCGTATGCCGGCCACACGCTGTCGTGGCTGTGGGCCGAGCATCGCGAGCTCTTTGGCAACTGCGAGGGCAAGGAGTTCCCGCTGCTCATTAAGATTCTGGACGCCAAGGACGACCTTTCGATCCAGATTCATCCCAACGACGAGTACGCTGCCGAGCACGAGAACGGTAGCCTGGGCAAAACCGAGTGTTGGTATGTGCTGGACTGCGAGCCCGACGCCACGATCATCGTCGGCCAGCGTGCCAAGGACCGCGCCGAGGCCGCACAAATGATCGAGGAAGGACGTTGGGACGACATGCTCAACGTGTTGCCGATTCACAAGGGCGACTTTTTCCAGATTGATTCCGGTACCGTGCACGCCATCAAGACCGGCACGCTCATTTTGGAGACGCAGCAGTCGAGCGACGTGACGTATCGTCTGTACGACTACGACCGTCCCGGCACTGACGGCAACCTGCGCCCGCTGCACATTGAGCAGAGCCTCGACTGCATCGACTTTGATGCTCAGGCTCCGACCGACGGCACGGTGACCGCGCCCGAGGTGGACGGCGTGACCGAGCTCGAGTCTAACTCCTGCTACACCGTCAATCGCGTGCGCGTCGACGGCAGCAAGACCCTCGACCAGCGTTGGCCCTTCATGTGCCTATCGGTCATCGACGGCGAAGGCACCGTCTGCGGCGACCCCGTCCACAAGGGAAGCCACCTGCTGGCCCCGAGCACCGTCAGCTCCATCGACCTCGAAGGCAAGATGGAACTGATCATCAGCCACCTGTAGGCCACCGGTCCCCAAGTGCTCGCCGGGATGGGGCGCGGGGTTTGGTCGCCTGCTCGGACAGTCCTGCTCGCACGGAGAGCACATTAAGTGCTCTCCGGCTCGTGCGGAACTCGCGATCGACCAAACCCCGCGTCCCATCCCGGCGAGCCTCTGGCTAGTTACGACAATCAAAAAGCAACAAGGGGCTCCCCCGCTCATCAAACGGGAGAGCCCCTCGCCATACATAACGAATCAAGGTGCCTATAGGTAGACCTTTTCGAGAAACGATAATGTGTCCTGAAGACGCGCTCTCTCTTTACGATCGGTCTGCCGATTTACATAAGAAGAAAAGTCCGCAAAGAAGTCTCCGGCATCAGCCCTCATTTGCTCTATTAGCTCCAAGCGAGCCGAAGGCGGCAACAAACCCGCAAGTCGAACAATATCCGAGCGATGCTTTCGTCGATCTTTATCGTTGCAATGGCGCCCTTCTTCATAGCTCCTATTGATATCAATGTGTGCACGCATCTTGAGGGGAATGATATGGAGCGCATCGAGCAACGTAATGCCCTCTACGTTCGTTGCGTTGTCGCGAATAAATTCGTAGTAGCCATCGTCGAGAATAATTGCCGAAAGACTTGATACGGCCCCGTCAAAGGAAAGAGGTGCCACTTCGCTCGTTTCATCTTCGAGCACAAAATCAGGATGTCGGGCAAATAGCTCAATTTGGCCGGGATAGTCTAGGACTTGCCTTGATCCTTCGGGCAAACAGAACCGATAGTAAGTGCACCTTCCATCGCCGACCTTTCCAGTCTCATATCCGGCAGCTTTGATAAATGCCCACAATGCAGTGGCGAATTCAACGCCTTTCCCATCAACAATTACGACGACATCCAAGTCTTCAGTAGCTCTAAACGAATCGCCCTCATTGTCAAATAGAACGCTGCAGGCCCCTCCACCAATAAGGACGTAACCGCCTTTACAGCCGCTCATGGCATCGGCAAATCGCTCTATTCCCCTCACTTTTGACATATCGTCCTCCTGAGCTGTTCGACCGCGTCGAGCAGACGATCTTCTTTGTAATCTGCTTTTGCGCAAGCAACGTATAAGGAAAACGGGTCGACACACTGCAAACCAGTCGCGTCAAAACTAATATCGGACGGCGCGTCCACGGGATACGACCAGACCTCAATCACAACTGCCGCCGGTTCGTACCACTGAGCCTCCAGCCATCTGTCGCCCATATGCTCTTTCAAGGCCTCTAGCTGATATTTTTCGAGAGCAATGGTTGGAGCAGAGTCTTCATGGGCAAGGTCGGACATATAGCTAAGGGCAGACACACCGGAAAGCAGCGCATCAACGGCACGTAGCTCTGTTCTCTCGATAACCTTCTTGAGCCGGATTCGCTCTAAAACTGGCGTGCGAAGATAGTCCTCAAACCCATCTAGCAACGTCTCGGTCGACAGCCCGGCGTCGCACAATATACGCTTTTTGCCGTCCCGCATAATCAACCCAGGAGCTATAGCGGCGATTTCCGAAAGATAGCCGCTGACGCTTGCCGCGCTTTTGCCACACAGACGCGCTAGGTCGCCGGCGGAGCAGTCAACCCATCGTCCCGCAATGAGATTTAGGACGATTCGTTGAGATTGGGGCGAAAGCGGAGCAGCGGGAGAAGCACCCAGCACCTCATCGGAAATAACGGCTCCGATAAACGGCAGGAACGCATTTCGCTCATCTCGGATATATGCGATTCCCTCCGAAGAAAGCGCGCGCATAAAACCTAAATCCATAGCATCCCAGCAAATTACCACCGGGTGAACATCTAACTTGCGCACCGCACTGACGAGATTTCGCGCCGAAATGACACTGGGCGGTTCCTTTGGTTCCGCAACAATAAAACGGCCCTGTTTAGACATGCCGAGCCGTGCCAAGCGAAGCGAATACCGCTCAAGATACATGCGAGGAATCTGCATCTCAACTGGCTCCGGGTCGATAGCGAGCTCTAAAGAGAAGAGTCTTTTTGGGAGGCAGTTTATCAGCATGTACAATCACCGTTTTCATTTCGGTTATATTTTAGCGTCTATCTGAAATTATACTGAATCGTATAAAATCATCAATCATCAAAGCCAAGCGCACCATTCAAAACGCAACAAGGGGCTCCCCCGTTCTTTAACGGGGGAGCCCCTTGCCATGTCTAAGTATTCAGCCCACCCGGCCCTCCAGACCAAAAAGCGAACGAGCAGAGCGACGTTCGCAAGCACCGTTACCCAAGGACCTGGGCGGGCGTATAGGGCAACATCGATCGCGAGTTCCGCACGCAAAGGAGAGCACTTAATGTGCTCTCCGTCTTGCGCAGGACTGCCCGAGCAGGCGATGTTGCCCTATACGCCCGCCCAGGTCCGCCAGGATCACGACAGCTTGACGATCGGCGCGAAGCCCTTCATCAGCTTTTTGGTCTGACCGGTCTTTTCGAACTGGACCTCGATCATGTCTCCGGCGACCGAGATCACGGTACCCGTGCCAAAGGTCTTGTGGCTCACGGTATCGCCTGCGGCAAAGTCCTGCGATGCGCTGGCGCGATCAACCTTGCGCTCCACCGTCGGGGACACCTTGGACGAGGGCTTTTTGGCTCGCGGTGCGCCCGAGCCAAAGGTCGAGGCAACACGGCCAGCGTCGGGCGAGACCCCACGATGGCGCTCGGTCCCGTAGCTGCTGCCACCAAAGAAATCGTCAAAGCTCGATCCGCCGCGCGAACCGGAACCGCCAGTCGAGCGCGTATGCGAACCAAATACCTTGCCGCCGTACATATCCGAACCCATGCCCGAGCCAAAGGTGCCGTGACGGTCGCCGCGCTTCTCCCAACCCGTGCCTTCAAAACCGGCAGAACCGATACCGCTAAACTCGATATCCTCAAACGGAATCTCGTTGAGGAAGCGCGAGCGCGGGTTGGCAGAGGTCGAGCCGTAGGTGCGACGCGTGGCCGCATAGGTCAGGAACAGGCGCTTACGGGCACGCGTGATGGCGACGTAGGCCAGGCGACGCTCCTCCTCGAGCTTACCCGGGTCATCGCTGCCGCCAAAGTCGTGCACGTGCGGGAAGATGCCCTCCTCCATGCCGGCCACGAACACCGCCGGGAACTCCAGGCCCTTGGCGGAGTGGATGGTCATCATGGTAATGGCATGCGTCTCGCCGGCCAGGGAATCCAAGTCGGAGCGCAGGGCCAGCCACTCCATGAGTGCCGGTAGCGCCTTACAGGTGAGCGGACCATAGGTGCGCTCAATCTCGTCGGCATGCACGGCACCCGCCGGCATCCCCGTCGGCGCGGCATACGCGTTGCCCGCGATGGCGGCGGCCAGGGCATCCTGCGGCGAGAGCGCCGGGGCGGCTAGGCTATCGAGCGGATTGGAACCTGCGGCATCGCGCGCGCCGACGAGTGCCTCAAACGAGGATGCCGGGGCAAATGGCCCCGGTTCGGGCGCGGGCGCGCTCACCACGACGGGCTCGGCGCCGGCAGGCACGTCGGCAACACCAGCTGCGCGCAGCTCTTCCAAGCTCTCGAGCGTACCCTCGATGTCCTCGTGCGTCTCCTCAAATTCGGCAGCGACGCCCAGGAATTCCTGGATGTTCTCGGCACGGCTCTCAGACTCCATGGTGCCCTCGGCGCGAAACGCCTGCAGCAGACCCGTCTTATCGACAATCATCTCGACGACGTCCTTGAGCTCGCCGTCCATGCGGCGGCCCTCGCGCACCAGCGACACAAAGCTTGACAGGCCATTGCGGACCTTGGCGCTAAACATGCCGGTTTCGGCACACGCAATCTCGCAAGCCTGGAAGAACGAGCAACGGTTGTCGCGCGCCAGCTGCTCGATTTTTTGGATCGAGGTGGAGCCGATGCCACGGCGCGGTGTGTTGATGACGCGCTTGACGCTCATCTCGTCGGCCGGGTTCACGATCATCTTAAGGTAGGCCATGACATCACGGATCTCGGCACGGTCGAAGAATCGCGTGCCGCCCACGATCTTGTAGGGCACGCCCGCGCGCAGGAACATATCTTCGAGGATACGCGACTGGGCGTTGGTGCGATAGAACACGGCAATGTCGTCGTAGCTCGTGCCTTTGGCATGCAGCTTCTCGATCTCGCCGGCAATCCAGCGGCCCTCGTCGCGCTCGTCGCTCGCCTGGAAGGCCTGGATCTTCTCGCCATCGCCCTCGGCCGTAAACAGGCGCTTGTCCTTGCGCTGCGAGTTGTGGCGTACCACGGCGTTGGCGGCGTTCAGGATATGACCCGTGGAACGATAGTTCTGCTCCAGCTTGACGGTCTTGCAGTTTTTAAAATCCTTCTCAAAGTCCAGGATATTGGTGATGTCGGCGCCACGCCAGCTGTAAATGGACTGGTCATCGTCGCCCACGACCATGAGGTTTTGGTACTTGGCGGCCAGCAGGTTGGCGATTTCGTACTGGACGTGGTTGGTGTCCTGATACTCGTCGACGCTAATGTAGCGGAAGCGCTCTTGGTACTTATCGAGCACCTCGGGGCGGGTGCGCAGCAGCTCAAGCGCGCGCACGAGCAGGTCGTCGAAGTCCATCGCATTGGCGGCGCGCAGGCGGCGCTCCAGCTCCAGGTAGACTTGCGCGGCCTTTTTGTCGTTGGGGCTATCGGCGCTCTTGAGCATGTCCTCGGGGCCGATCATGGCGTTTTTGGCCGAGCTGATCTTGCTGCGGATCATGTTGATGGGGAACTGCTTTTGCTCGATGCCGAGCGCCTGCATAATGTCACGCACCATGCGCTTTGAGTCATCATCATCGTAGATGGTGAACTGACCGGTATAGCCCAGCAGGTCGGCGTCCTCACGCAGCATGCGCACGCACATGGCATGGAAGGTGCACACCCACATGCCGCGGGTGCCGCTGGGAATGAGCGCCGCCAGACGCTCGCGCATCTCGGCCGCGGCCTTGTTGGTAAACGTGATGGCAAGAACCTGCCAAGGCTTAACGCCCAGATCGCCGAGCATATGTGCGATGCGGAAGGTCAAGACGCGGGTCTTGCCCGAGCCGGCGCCGGCGAGCACCAGCAACGGACCCTCGGTGGACAGGACCGCCTCGCGCTGGGCGGGATTAAGGCTGTCAATGTCGACGAGCGGCTT
Source organism: uncultured Collinsella sp. (assembly GCA_900542635.1). GTDB lineage: Bacteria > Actinomycetota > Coriobacteriia > Coriobacteriales > Coriobacteriaceae > Collinsella. The sequence continues at coordinate 7,687 of UQOJ01000004.1, read as the reverse complement.
GGCGGGCTTGGGCGCCGGCGCGGGAGCGTCGTAGATGTCGAGCGGGACGAGCTCGGGCTCCGGCGCTGCAGGGGCGGTGTATGCATCGAGCGGCACGGGTTCCGGCGCGGGCGGCACGGGTACCGCGGCGTTCTTTTCCCAGGGCAGGGGCTGGGTCATGGGCGACTCCTCATCTGACGGACGGCGCGCCTGCGGGCAGCGCCATAGTTTGAGCCGTACCAGTATACCGAGCCGCGCGGACACCGGCGCAAATCACACCACGACTCCGTGCGCCACCGTCAGACCCGCCCCAGCGGATTTGGCGCAATGGGGTCAGGTTGCTTTGCACCAATCTATTGACAATCACGGAACCGCCGATGTCATGGCCACGGTAGCGAGCGGCGGCCAGGGCGAACAAATTGGCATGAAAAGAGGGCAGCATAGACCTTTTATGCCGCCCTCTTTGAATGACAAGTTGTCGCCCTGGCCGCCGTGCGGCATCGACCGAGTTACAAACCGAGCATCGGCTCCAGGACAAAGAAGTACGCGAGAACCACGATGCCCAGGATGATGCGGTAGACGCCGAAGCACTTGAAGTCGTGACGGCGCACGAAACCCATAAGCCACTTGATGGCGATAAGCGAAACCACAAAGGCCACGATGCAGCCCACGCCCAGGATGGCGATCTCGTTGGTGCCGAAAGTACCGCCCTTAATAAAGTACTTGACCAGCTTGAGCGCGCTCGCGCCAAACATGACGGGAATGGCCAGGAAGAACGTGAACTTAGACGCCACCGAGCGTGTGCAGCCAAGCAGCAGGCCGCCGATGATGGTGGAGCCGGAGCGCGATGTGCCCGGAATCAGCGAAAGCACTTGGAAGCAACCGATACCCAGCGCGGTCTTCCAGCTCAGGTCCTCGAGCGTAGTGATGGAGCCAAAGTCTAGGCTATCGTCATCGTCTGCAGCGGCAGTCGCAGTGGACGTGGCAAAATGCGCACCAGCGGGGCGTCCGCCCGCCACCACGGCACGCGAACCAAACGAACCGGCAAGAGCGGCCTGGTCGCGCTTGTTCGCGCGCCAGTTCTCGATCACGATAAACAGCACGCCGTACACAATGAGCGCCAGCGCCACGACGGGAGCATTGTAGAAATGCTCCTCCATCCAGTCGTTAAGCGGCAGACCGATCGCCGCGGCGGGAATGCAGCCGAGCACAATCTTGCCCCACAGCACCCAGGTGTCGCGACGACCCTCCTTGCCTTTGCTGGGAGAAAACGGGTTGAGGTCGTAAAAGAACAGGACGCAGACGGCCAAAATGGCGCCAAGCTGAATCACGACCAGGAACATATTCCAGAACGTCTCGCTCACGTTCATCTTGACGAACTCGTCCACCAAGATCATGTGACCGGTCGACGAAACAGGCAGCCATTCGGTGATGCCCTCGACCAGGCCCATGAAGGCAGATTTTAGAAGCTCGATGATATCCAAAGGGACCCCCTCGTTAGACACCCGCCGATATTGTTCTGCGGACGGTGCGGGCGATGTCCCATTATCAACCGTTGGCGGCGCGCCTGCGCCTACCCTTACCAAAAAACTCGCCCGTTCACAGAATTGCGAGCGGTCAAACCCAAATCCTTGGGTATAACTGCAACAAGATAAAGTGTCCGGCGGCCACGCATCCGCGCCCGCCCGATGCACGAGCCCCACGCCCGTGCGATAGACCAAGGAGGAAACCATGAACGAGGGCTACACCAAGGTATTTGTTTCACTCGACGGTACTGAGCAGCAGGATTTTGTGCTCGCACGCGCCATCAAGGTCGCCGCGAACAACGGCGCCAAGCTGATTATCGGCCACGTTATCGATTCCACGGCACTCGAGAGCGCTGGTTCCTATCCGGTCGATCTGGTCAACGGACTGGAGGAGGCATTTAAGAACTCCATCGCCAAGCAGCTCGAAGAGGCCAAGGCCAATCCCGACATTCCCGAGGTCGAGGTCATGATTCGCGCCGGCCGTATTCGCGAGACGCTCAAAGACGAGATGCTCGACGTGGTCAAGCCCGACCTGGTGCTCTGCGGCGCACGCGGCCTGTCCTCGATCAAGTACGCGCTCCTGGGTTCGATTTCGACGTTCCTGCTACGCAACACCGACTGCGACATCTTGGTCGTGAAGTAGGTTCCTTCCCGCCGGCGCAAGGCCTGCGGGGTTATCACGCCGACGTCCTCGCCGCTTCGCGGCTGTGGGATGTCGGCTTTGATAACCCCTCCCGGCCTTGCGCCTTCGTCACCGTACTTCAGCGAGTTGTCTGATAAAAGATGGCGTGCCGCCCCGTTTGGGGCGGCACGTTTTGTTTGGGGCGGCACGTTTTTGTTTGGGTGGGCGTCCGTCGTGTGCGTTACTCGAAGTATTGAAACTTGTTGGTTGAGAAGGCGAATGTTACGACGAAGCCTTCGCCCGGCTCCGATGCTGCGGTGACATCGATGCCCATCTTGGAGCACAAGCGCGCCACCAGATAGAGACCGATGCCCGTTGCGCGCTTGGTAGTGCGGCCGTTATCGCCGGTAAAGCCCTTCTCGAACACGCGCGGCAAATCGGCTGCGCACACGCCGCAGCCGTTGTCGGCAACGGTAAGCTCAATGCGCTCGCTCGCCAGACCCTCGTCCAGCAACGCACCCGAAAACACGATCTTTGCGCCGTCCTCACGCGCATATTTAATGCTGTTCTGAATGAGTTGGCCCAGAATAAACTCGAGCCACTTCTCGTCGGTAAAGACCTCAAAGTCGAGGTTCTCGCACACCGGAGCCACGTGCGCCGCGATGAGCTCGCGCGCGTTAGCCTTAATCGCGCCCGTCACCAGAGCTTTGAGGCTCCAGCGACGAATCAGGTAGTCGCGCTCCACCACTTCCGAGCGCGCATAGTAGAGAGCCTGGTCGATGTAGCGCTCAACGCGGGAGAGCTCGCGTGCCAGGTCGTCCACACGCGACAGGTCATCTTCGCTGCCATCCAGGTTTTCCAAAATTAGATGGGCCGCCGCCAGGGGCAGCTTGGCCTCGTGAACCCAACTCTCGATATAGTCGCGATAGTCATCGGTCTGACGCCGGCCTTCGGCAACCTCGTCGCAGGCAGCTTTGCCCACCCGGCGCAAGACCTCGTATTCGAGCTCGCCCTCGGCATAGGTCGGGCACTGCACCATCTCCTGCACCCACGCGGGGCTTTCGAGCTCCTCGGCCGCGCGCTCCAGCTGGCGCAGAAAACGGCGACGACGCGCGTATTCGATCACAATGCCGAGCATGCCAAAGATAAGAGACACGCCGACCGCGACGATGGTGATGGCAACAGGGGCTCCGGCGACCGTCAGCACAAAGCAGCTCAGCAGCACGCCGCACGTCCACACGGCGACGGGCAACAGCGCATCTTTAAAGAACTTGGCAAACGACATAACCGGCACCTAGACCGAGTAGCCCTGGCCGCGATGGGTCGTCAGATACCCTTTGACGCCAATTTTTTCGAGCGTGGTGCGCAAGCGGTTGATGTTGACGGTGAGCGTATTGTCGTCCACGAAGGCATCGGAGTCCCACAGGTCCTGCATGATGGCCGAGCGCGAAACGATCTTGCCCGCGTGGCTCAAAAGCAGCGAGAGGATACGCAGTTCGTTTTTGGTGAGCTCGGTACTGTCGCCGGATGCCGTGTTGGTGACCATGGAGCGAGCGAGATCGAGCTCCAGCCCCTTGTGGACAAGTGTGCTGCGCTCGCCTGTCGCCGCGGTGCGACGCAGCAGTGCGTTGATGCGCGCCACGAGCACGCGCGCGCTATAGGGCTTGGGAACAAAGTCGTCCGCGCCGAGCGTCATGGCCATGACCTCGTCGATCTCGGTCGTGCACGACGTGAGGACGATGATGGGAACCTCAGATTCGCGGCGAACCTCATGGCAGATATGCTGGCCGTCCTTGACGGGAAGCGTGAGGTCGAGCAGCACCAGGTCGGGCGCGGCGGCGAGGATATCGCGCGAGACATGCTCGAACGATTCGCAGGCCTCAACCTCAAAACCAGCACGGGCCAGGATGTCGGCAAGCTCGCGACGAATGGGCTCGTCGTCCTCAACGATATAGATCAGCGCCATGGATTCCGCTCCCCTCTTGGTTGTCTTGTCCCATTATGACCGCGAAGCCGCAGGTACGCACCGCGCGCGGCACCAAGGTGACAGAACTGTTCGCGAGCGGGAGCGTTTTGTCCGCCTCGCACTCGCAGCGGTGGCGGGGACCAAAATGATTCTTTAATCCCCGTCCCAGAAAAATCATTTAGCGGCGGGCGCGGAGCTTTTCGTAGCCTTCGGCGAAGAAGGCGACCGTGGCGGCGTCGGCCTCGGCGGCATCCGTCTCGGTGGCAGGGACCACGCCGTGCTCGTCGCTCACTAGGAACAGCGCGCCCTTAAGCTGCGCGGGAATATCTACGCGCGTGACCGGGATACCCTTGGTCTGGGCCAGCTGCTCGATGAGCGTCGCCGTGCCGCACAGGCACTCGTCCGCCGGCGCCACAAAGGCCAGCTCACCGTCGTTGACGGCAGCGAGCAGCTCGGGCGCCACGCCGGTCTCGTCGGCTTCGGAGCGAGCCTCGGCAGAACGGGCACGCAGCGCCTTGGCCGACGTGTCGGCCAGCGGCTCGTACTCCCCCACCGTCATGGCGGCGTTGCCGTTGATATCGATCACCAGCATGAGCACGCCGTCGCGGGCGGTGTAGTCGCCCTCGGCAAGTGACCACTCAACGTGCTGCTTGGCCCAGCTGAGCATGTTATGGGTAAGTGGTTCGCCCTGCACCAGGCGCTCAGACAGCGCGCGGATGTGACGGTTGAGCATGGGCACCTTTTTGTTGGACATGCGCCAACGGCAGATGAGCGCGGGCTTGTCGAGCGTGAACTTCTCGACCGCCTCCTGATTGGCGCAAAAGTCCTCGTACGCACGCTGATCCTCGGCATTGCCAAACAGCTCGGCATCATCAATCTGGGGCATGGTTGTACCTTTCGTGTTAGTCATTCCGTCCTCTTATACCAAAAAGACGGCCCTCCAAACGGAGCAGCCGTCTTTTGCAGAGATTATTTTGTCCCAGGGCAAAACTTAGTGCCTAAAGTGGCGAGCGCCCGTAAACACCATCGCAATACCATGCTCGTTGCAGGCCTGGATGCTCTCGTCGTCGCGCTTGGAGCCGCCAGGCTGAATGATGCAGGTCACACCATGCTCGGCAAGCACGTCGACGTTGTCGCGGAACGGGAAGAATGCGTCGCTTGCGCAGGCAAAGCCGCCCTTCTCCACGCCCTCGCGCTCGCAGAAGTCCTCGGCACGCTCGCAGGCCAGCAGCGCAGAGTCAACGCGGTTGGGCTGACCCGGACCCATGCCAATGCCGGCCTTGCCCTTGGAGACCAGGATGGCATTGGACTTAACGCCCTTGCAGACCTTCCAGGCAAACTCGAGCTCGGCCATCTCGGCGTCGGTGGGCTTGCGGTCGGTGGGGAACGTAAAGGTCGCGGGATCCTCAGTCACGTGGTCGACTTCCTGTACCAGCATGCCGCCGTCGACGGAGCGCAGCTCCACCTGGGCGCCGTGGTCCACGCCGCCGGTAGCCAGCACGCGCAGGTTGGGGCGCTTAGCCATGCGCTCGAGCGCCTCATCGGTGTAGCTCGGGGCGATGATGACCTCGACGAACTGCTTGTTCTGGTCGGCGAAGTGCTCAACCAGATCAAAGGGAACCTCGCGGTTGCAGGCGATGATGCCGCCAAAGGCGCTCTTGGGATCGCAGGCGAAGGCGCGGTCGTAGGCGGCCGTGATGTCCTCGGCAACGGCAGAACCGCAGGGATTCTGGTGCTTGAGGATCACGCAGGCCGGCTCGTCGAACTCGCGGACCAGGTTCCAGGCGGCGTCGGCATCCAGATAGTTGTTGTAGCTGAGCGGCTTGCCCTGGATCTGCTCGGAGCCCACGAGCGGGAACTGCGAGCTCGCGGTGTTCTCGCAGCCCTCGGCAAAGCGGTAGACCGTGGCCTTCTGCTGAGGATTCTCGCCATAGCGCAGGTCGTCGACCTTCTCCAGCGAGATCTCGAGCTTGGCAGAGGTGTCCGCCACGTCGCTTGCCTGGGCGGCAAGCCAACGGGAGATAGCCGTGTCGTAGGCGGCGGTGGTCTGGTAGACCTTCACCTGCAGGCGACGACGGGTGGAAAGCGTGGTGCAGCCACCGGTCTCGCGCATCTCGGCCAGGACGGCGTCGTAGTCGGCCGGGTCGGAAATGACGGTAACGCTCGCGGCGTTCTTAGCGGCAGAGCGCAGCATGGAGGGGCCACCGATGTCGATGTGCTCGATGGCATCCGCGAAGGTGACCTCGGGGTTGGCGACGGTCTTCTCGAACTCGTACAGGTTGACGACGACCAGGTCGATCAGCTTAATGCCGTGCTGAGCGGCCTCCTGCATGTGCTGCTCGGAATCGCGGCGGGCCAGCAGCGCGCCGTGAACCTTGGGGTGCAGGGTCTTAACGCGGCCGTCCATCATCTCGGGGTAACCCGTGAACTCCTCGATGGGGGTTACGGGAACGCCCGCGTCCTCGATGGCACGAGCCGTGCCGCCCGTAGAGATGATCTCGACGCCAAAGTCATCGACCAGCGTCCGTGCGAAATCGACGACGCCCGTCTTATCGGTAACCGAGATCAACGCGCGTGCGATCTTCACATCAGATCCCATGCAGTCCTCCTGTCTGGTACGCCGCCGTGCTCTGTGAGTCGGTGATACGTCGATCTGCAGCGCTCGCGCAGCGGCAATGAAAATACTGATTTAATGTAGCGCATCGAGCGCATCGATGCACCCCGCAACGGGCGCATGTGCAGAAAAAGTTTGCGAGCGGAGGGGATGGGCACGGCGCTGGGCACGGTGAGTTCATGGAACACAGGGGCACCATAATTTGATGCCAATGGCGTGGTAGAACTGTGCTCGATATGCATCCGCAAAAGAAAGAGGCACCATGGTCTCGCGGGTTCTCTACCGACCGTTTGATACCGAAGACTTCGACGCCATCGCGCTGATTCTGCAGCAGCTTTGGCATAATAATTCGGATAACGATGAGTACAACCGCCTTGAAGCCGCGTGCGACCTCGCCTATTGCCTTTCGTCATCGACGTTTTCGCAGGTTGCGGTGATTGACGGCGAGGCGCGCGGCATTGCACTTGCACGCGCAGGACAGAACTCCGGCGTCACTATCAACGAGCATTGGATGGATACCGAACGCGCGCTGCTATCGCAGATGCGTGAGCTAGAGCCCGATGCCTGCGCCGAGTATCTCTCGTTTGTGCGCGCAACCATCCGAACCAACAACCGCCTGCTCGAGAGCAGCCCGTTGCCGCACGACAACGAGGTCACGCTGCTTGCCGTGGATCGCGATGTCCATGGCCTGGGCGTTGGCACGGTTCTGCTCGATGCCGCGGTCTCGCACCTATCCTCGCTTGGAGCGACGAGGGCGCACCTATACACCGACTCCAACTGCTCGTGGAAGTTCTACGAGCTGCACGGCTTTAAGCGCACGGCCACGCACCGCGCCAACCGCGAAGAGCGCCGCCACGACATGCCGCGCGAAAGCTTCCTCTACGAACTCGACCTAACAGCCTAGCCTCGGCAGCCACACCTGGTCATTTAAATCCTGTCTCTTATACACATCTGACGCTGCCGACGACTTAATAGGTGTA
>UQOJ01000003.1 GCA_900542635.1 uncultured Collinsella sp. | reverse complement strand
GGGTGCCTTACGCAGCCTAGCCGAAACGCACCGAGCAGACTGAAGCCCACCGGCCTAATGGCTTGGCGTCAGCATGCCGCGATTCGGTCGCACGGAGAGCATTTCCCAGTTGACAAAACTATAGGAACACCCCCCCCCGATGGCGTATCTTATTCTTGGTTAGCATTTGTTAACGATATGTGCCCGTTGGAGCGATTCCGTGTCCCTGGATCCGAATTTTTTCTGTCAGTACGCCCCGTGCGACAACCAAAACCTATTAGCCGAGCTAGTGGCAATGGCTTCAATCCAGCAATTTCAAAAAAGAGAAATTATCCTTGAAATGGGTACCCAACAAAAATGGTTTTACCTTTTAAAACAGGGGGTAGCCTGTTCGTATTCTCTACAAAGCGATGGTTCGGAAATCACTGACTGCATAATGGCGGAGCCGGGCATGCCTGTAATGCCTAGCCCCGAGTTTGACATTCCATCCCCGACTTATATTGAAGCTTTAACAGACTGCACGCTCGTTCTTCTCAAGATAAGCGATGTTCAAAATAAAGCCCAATATAATCCAGGACTTGCAACTCTCATTAACCGATATCTATCAAGGGCTTGGCACGATCACTATAAAACCGAATCCGCACTTAGGCTGTTGCCGGCTCGTGACCGCTACAAATGGTTTCTCGAGGAGTATCCGGGGGTTATCGACAGGGTCCCCCATTCGCGCATCTCATCATTTTTGGGCATGTCACCAATTACGCTTTCACGCGTAAGGGCAAACATATAGCAACGAGAAACTATTTCCTTTTACGTTTAATCTCAACGGTTATTGCTGAGCCGCATTCAGGACAAAAGTTGATCTCTCTACTGTATGCAATCCTACACTTCTTGCAATAACGCCATATGTCGCCCATATCAATAGGACTAGCGCAATTTGTACAGAATTGAGCATCTATCTCATTTTTTGTACCGCAGCATTGGCATTCGATCTCATCGCAACAATTGGGACGTTTTTTCATTGGAGGGACCGGACAAGGATGACGTCTAGGCACCAAATCTTCAATTTGGGCATAGCAGAGGCGCTGGCTCTCTTTGATGTTTATCAGCATGCCGATTCGATGCTCAATACTCGACCGTATTTCATCTTCGCCCTCGCTTTTAACGATATCGTCGCATAACGCATCCACTAGAACCTGATAGTCATCTTCAAGTCTCCGCGCTTCTTCTTCAAGATCATAGATCAACTCAATGCGCGGCGTGGATCGTTCACCCGCATCAAGACGGAATGGCTCATGGTCAACTGGCAGCAGTGGCATATTATCCTCCTCTTAGCTTGCTGGCTAACTATCGCAATCAATCACTAACCAGCCATTATCGCCGAAAGGCGATGGCGTTCTGGTCCCCCACATGCAGCACCTCGGCAGACATAACAAGTCTCTGCGCCACAGCGACATCATCTGCCTTGTGTCGCGTATTAAGGGCTTTCATTTCATCCGCGTAATCTCGACACAGCTACTTGCGGCCTCCGTTACGAATTTCCCAGTATTTAATGTCGTCCAACGTTTCTTGGATCCGATCCATCTTGGCATCACGCAATAAATTATCAATCTCGTCACCGCAATCAGATCTTGTGCTTCTGCTCGATATTGACTGCGTCGTTCCTGAATCGGAGAACAGCTCGCTAAAGAACTCGCCCGGAGCTGCAACGATCGCCAAGAATCCCATTGACCAGAACAAGACACAAATCAGCCTTACAAACCAGCCATATCCGTTTTCAAAGGCAAATTGACCGCCAAAAATAACCGCTCCGCAAAATGACGCAATGGGCATAAGCAGGTCTCCAATGAAATGCCCTGGACCGAACATAACGTAGCAAATATAAACTGAATAAGAGGGATTGACGAAAACCATAATCGAGACTGCGCACATAGCCGCCAACACCAATAGGGGACTCTTCCAGCACAGCGAACAAGTCAATACCACAAGCCCAAGATATACAAGCACTATCCAAAATGCGATGGTTGAGGTTTTGGAAGATTCCGCCCATCCGCCCCAAAAGCCCGACACAGCATACTGCGCCGCCGCCCCATTGGATGAAACGACCGAAGCAATGTATACAACCATTGCTCCAAATATAAAAATTGCTATTAAATCGATTGCTTTTCTCATTTTACCCCTATCCGCAAATATCGCTTTTTTCTAGCGTCCTATAGTCTTTTGGCCGCTATTGGCTACTTTGTTTAGATTTCGGCCTCCAGCAGACATGAAAAAAGCCATACCCTAACGGCGCTCACGACAAAGACCGCTTGCCCACATCAAGTCAAAATGAATCACGGTCAACCGAAGACAGTGACATACCCATATCCTTCGCTTGGCCTCTAGCATCGATCACTTGTCACTTAACCTAAGTCTTTCCAGAAGCCAATGGCGACCGGATAACGTTGGCTTGAAGCTCGCTGACAAGATTAACGAAATCACCGGGTGTCCAAATTAAATCGGGCACCCGGCTACCAATATCCTTATATTTTTACGGCCCAGCCATGCATTTCAGTCATCAATAAACACCGTATCGCTATCTAATGCAGCCTAGACTATGCTCCTAATTGCACCCTCCGCTTGGGACAGGAGCCCTTTCATCTTTTTCTTTTGCATCCACCCGTTAACGCCCGTCAAATCGGATTCACCCAAGAGAGCATCGCCCATCCATCCCTCAAGCACAATTTCCCTTTCGCCAAAAGCAATCGTAAAATTGCGCTGCAGCATCAGTACGCCGTCGCCCTTCGACCAACAAGGTTCACCCTTAATTAGTTTCTGTTGAAAACCGGCGCCTTCAATGATGCTCTTCCAGATCTCTAAGACTCTTGGCGTATCAATTTGACCGTGCGCGCAAATCGTTACTGTTGTCCTCGGCATCTCAAGCCCCTTCTTATTGACCCAACTCTTGACCACAGTTCGGACAGTGCTTTGCATCTCCTATGATTCGAGTTTGGCAATAAGGACATACTTTGCCTTTGTTCCGTGTCGAATCAATATCAACAACATTCTTGGATGTATAGCGCACGCTTATAAATAGAAGCGCGCCAACAATCAGTAAAACAAATCCGATTCCAATAATTGCCAAAACCGAAAGCTCCATGCTGGTAAGAGGAGCTTTAAATGTATAACGATGAGATAGCATCGCTTTTGTTATAAGCCCGTAGACCAGCGCAAAAAGCCCCAAGCCAAGTGACAGCAATGCAACGGTTTCTTTTTTTGGTTTCATTAGATCCACCCTCCAGTCAGGCAACCAACCCGTCAAATCTCGCAATCGACATGACTCCCACCGTTCAAATTTCTAGAAAACATGGTGGCTTTAATGCCATAGCCCTCGTTTGGGCTCGAAATCAAACACGAAATTATTTAGGCAAACTTTATTATCCACACTGGAAACAAACAGGCATTAGCATTTGATAACGCCCCTGCGGCATCTGAGCAACAACCGCACTAGCAGCAAACGGCTCAATCTGAGCAAAAAGAGGATGCGGACTGGTGAACAATTTATACTTTAATGTGTGCCGGGCTCGTGACAATGATGTTTGTCACGAGCCCGGCATGGTATTCATCTATGGCATTCCCCATCTTCACACGGTCGGCGTGTCTTAGCTCTCATTCTCTCGTGTACGTTTCGTTGTTGATAACAAGCTCATCCCCATTGAGAAAATAGAGCCTATCATCCGCCTCTTCAGCTTCCTCTTTGCTGCTGGCTTTCTTCCAATGTTGAGAGCTGATATTTCCTTGACTGCTACTTAGAACCAATGTCTCGTCTTCTTGAATCGTATAGCGATCGCAGCTTTCCAGCCACGCACCGTTATAGGTAAAAGGAACCGAACAATCACCATTCTCATCAAATTGGAGAATTTCGTCTCCGTCGTCGTTTGCCCAAGTTCCAACAATCGACTTCTCACCACATCCAACTAGACCAATCAGCGGGACAGAAGCCGCGGCAACGGCCATTTTAATTGCTGTTCGTCTCGAAAATAATTGTGCACCCATCTTTGCTCCCAACAGACAGCACCCGTACAAAAGATAATTTGATTATCCCCATAAGATTATTTAGCGCATTATCATTTGATTATGGTCCGACGTATCCCGAGCATAAAGAAGAGCAAATGGCTCTATTAGGCTAAATTAATCTCTTGCAGAATCGCGCCTCTTGGCGAAGCAATTGGACTATGAACATCAAGCTGTGGCAATCGTTTGCCTCAAACAACGTAGATCGCAATGCATAAAAATGGCGGTTAAGCGTACCTCCGACGCTTAACCGCCAACACAAACCAACGACTAGCGCGTCGGGTCAACTGCCACCTTGCCGCTCTTCAGCACGTGAACGCGACCGTCGGCGAGCATTTGCACGACCTCGGGATACAGCACATGCTCGATCGCGTGGATGTGCTCCTCGAGCGTGTCGACGTCCCAGCCCTCCTCAACAGCCAGCGCACGCTGGGCGATGATGGGGCCGTTGTCGTAGATCTCGTTGGCAAAGTGCACGGTCACGCCGGTCACCTTGACGCCGCGGGCAAACGCATCGTCGATCGCATGGGCACCGGTAAAGCTCGGCAGCAGGGCCGGATGCAGATTGACCACGCGGTTGGGGAACGCCGCCAGCAGTGGCGTATGCACCATGCGCATGTAGCCGGCCATGACCACATACTCGCAACCGCGCTCGAGCAGCTCATGCGCGATGATCTCGTCGGCGGCGATGGGGTCGGCATAGACATCCTTGGACAGCGTGAGTGTCTGGATGCCCGCACGCTCGGCGCGCTGCAAGCCCTTGGCCGAAGGACGGCTCGACACCACAAGCTCAATCGAGGCGTTGAGCTTGCCGGCGGCGATCAGGTCGATCAGCGCCTGCAGGTTGGTACCCGAACCGCTGATGAGCACGCCAATCTTAAGCGGCTCGGCCGTATCGGTGCCGGTCGGACGGGTGTAGGGTACAAAGCCCAGGCCCTCGGCAGCAGCCATCTGCTCGTTAGCGCTCATCGGAGTACACGACCTTACCGGAACCCTCGACGCACTCGCCCACGCGGAACGGCTTCTCGCCTAGAGCGACCAGTGCCTCGGTCACGGCAGCCTCGTCCTCGGGGGCGACGATCAGGCACAGGCCGACGCCCATGTTGAAGGTCTTGCATGCCTCGTTGGGCGCGAGCTCGGCCTGACGCGACACGTAGGTGATGACGGGCGGAACGTCCCAGCCCATCTCGGCGCCGTTGCGGGTGACCACGGCGTCGACGTCGTCGGCAAGCGCGCGGTTGAGGTTCTCGGTGATACCGCCGCCGGTGATGTGAGCAATGGCATGAACGTTGGCGCCACCGCGGAGCAGCTCCAGAATCGGCTTGACGTAGATGCGCGTGGGGGCCAGCAGAGCGTCGGCCAGCGAAGCGCCGCCGAGATGCGCGAGCGGACGGCTCAGCTCCTCGGCCTTAGCGGCGGCCTCGGGCGTACCCGGCTTGATACCGTCGACACCGATAACTTTGCGCACGAGCGAGTATCCGTTGGAGTGCACACCAGTGGAGGGCAGGCCCAGAATTACATCGCCGGGGCGAACGTTCGCGGGGTCGAGCATCTTGGGACGATCGACAACACCCACAGTAAAGCCGGCGAGGTCGTAGTCGGCGGGGGCCATGACACCCGGGTGCTCGGCCATCTCGCCGCCCACGAGCGCGCAGCCCGCGAGCTTACAGCCGTCGGCCACGCCCTTGATGATCTTTGCCATGTGCTCGGCCTCAATGTGACCGATGGCAACGTAATCCAGGAAGAACAGCGGCTCGGCGCCCGAAGCCAAAATGTCGTTGACGCACATGGCGACCAGGTCCTGGCCCACCGTCTCGTGACGGTCCATGATCTGGGCGAGCACGAGCTTGGTGCCCACGCCGTCGGTGCCACTGATCAGGATCGGGTCTTCCATATCCTTAAGCGCGGCGGCCGAGAACAGGCCACCAAAGCCACCGATGCCGCCGATAACCTCGGGGCGGTTGGTGTCCTTGACCATCTGCTTAATAGCGTCGACGGCGCGGCCACCCTCGGCGGTATCGACGCCGGCGTCCTCGTACGTCACATGCTTGCTGTCGCTCATCTGAGCCTTCCTCTCCCACTACCGTGGCGCCGCACGGGCGCCAAACGGTGCTCATAGTTGCGTTCATTTCGGCGCGCGCCATAACAGCACGCGCCGTCATATCAACAAAACAGCAGGTAAAACCTACCAAAATAAACCTGTCCCCACATGGCAGGTTTTAGGCCTCGCTGTGCTCCTCTTCCCAGCTGCGGTCGTCGTATTTCTCGACCACGGCGTCGTCGTCAAAGTGCAGCGGCTTGTCCAGGTTGCGGGGCTTAAAGCCCTCCATGAACTTGTCGCGGCCAAAGCTCTCGGGAATCGCCACGGGGTAGCGTCCGGTAAAGCACGCATCGCAGTAACCGCCCTTGGGCATGACCTTCAGCAGGCCCTCGACCGAAAGGAAAGCCAGCGAATCGGCGCCGATATACTCGCAAATCTCGTCGACCGTCTTGTTGGCGCTGATAAGCTGCGACTGCACGTCGGTATCGATACCGTAGAAGCACGGCCAGATGACCTCGGGCGAGTTGATGCGGATATGAATCTCCTTGGCGCCGGCGTTGCGCAGCATCTTGACGAGCTGCACCATGGTGGTACCGCGGACGATGGAGTCGTCGATGACGACCAGGCGCTTGCCCTCGATGTTGTCGCGCAGTGGGTTGAGCTTCATACGCACGCCCATGGCACGCAGCTCCTGCGTAGGCTCGATAAACGTACGGCCCACATAGCGATTCTTGATAAGGCCCTCGCCAAAGGGAATACCGCTCTCGTGCGAATACCCCTCCGCGGGCGGCAGGCCGGAGTCGGGCACGCCGATGACCAGGTCGGCCTCGACGGGCTCCTCATGTGCCAGCTGACGACCCATGTCATAACGGCAGGCGTAGACGCTCTTGCCGTTCATGATGGAGTCGGGGCGAGCGAAGTAGACCTGCTCAAAGATGCAGTTAGCAGGCTCCTCGGCGGCAGGCACGCCCTGCTCGGACACAAGGCCCTCGGCGCTGATGCGCAAAATCTCACCGGGACGGACGTCGCGGACGTACTCGGCGCCCACAATGTCGAGCGCACAAGTCTCGGAGGCGACAACCCAGCCGCCGGCGCGGGTGACATGGGTGGTGGCGTCGGCCGTCGCGGCGCCGTCCTGCGACGGCAGCTGCGAAACGGATGCGGCATCGGCCTGGTCCAGGCCCTCGTCCACCAGCTTGCCCAGCACAAGCGGGCGAATGCCGTGCGGATCGCGGAATGCGTAAAGCGCCTGCTCGTTGATGAGCGTCATGGCGTAGCCGCCGCGCACGAGCTCCATGGTCTTGCGAATGCCCTCGCGCAGATGGCCTGTACGCTGAGTAAAGTAGCCGATGAGTTTAGTCGCGACCTCGGAATCCGAGTTGGAGAGGAACGGCACGCCCAGCTCGATCAGCTGGCGGCGCAGCTCGTCGGTGTTGACGAGGGTGCCGTTGTGCGCGAGCGCGATAATGACGCTATTGATGGTAGAGAGGTGCGGCTGAGAGGCTTCCCAGCTCTTGGCGCCGGCGGTGCCGTAACGCACATGACCCACGGCCAGCTGACCGGAGAGCGTCGACAAGTCGGCATTGGAGAACACGCGGTCGAGCAGGCCCAGATCCTTGCGGACCATAACCGTACCGCCGTCACCAACAGCGATTCCCGCCGATTCTTGGCCACGGTGCTGCAGTGCACGCAGGCCAAAGTACGTCAGTCGAGCCACGTCGCGATCGGGCGCCCAGACACCAAAAACGCCGCATTCCTCATGCAGCTGGTCAGAGTCCGGATCATACGTCGACATGGCGTTCACCTGTCCCGCGGCACGCTCGGCCGCGCGGATGGTTTCTTGAGACATGGCATCCCCTCAGAGCCTCGTATTTTGGCGTTACCCGCCTTATTATACGCACGGCGCGACGCGCTCCCCAGCGCATGAGCAGCGCTTTTTAAAAGCCCACCGAGCTAATAATCCGTTTTGCGGCCAAACATTTTATCGGTCTGTCCAGTGCAAGCGCCCGCGCCCCCAGATGGCCGCCGCGCCCACCGTTGGGGATTACAAAGTTGCAATTGGGACGTTCGTCCTGTCTTTTGGCAGGTCGGCGGCGTATCCTTGTAACCTAGGACAAAGCGAGAAAGGTTCTGTATGGATCGAAACGAACTCGACCCCAGCGTCCCCAGCGCCACGGAGGTCAAGAAGATTCCCCTCATCATTAAGGTGTACGCCGTCCTGTGCATCCTGTCCGGCGTGGGCACACTCCCGTCGGTCGCCGCCTTTATGTGGCAGGTCATCACCGCGCTCATTAACGGCAACGCCGCCGCCAAGCTCGGCAACAACACGCTCGTCGCAGTCGGCCTTATCGTCGCCGGCATCATGCTCTCTGCGGCAAGTGCCGTCATCCTGATCATCTTTGGCCTGGACCTTATCAAAAACCAGCGCCGCAACGCCGCCCGTCTGTCCTATATCCTTATCGCGTTTACCGTCGTCGAGCTTTTGGTTGACGTGATGCTCCAGGGCATCGGGCCCTTCTTGCTGCGCCCTGCCATCCAGCTCGGCATCCTCGTCGCACTTTCGGCCACCGTCGACCCCACGCTGCGCCAGGAGCGCGAGCTGCAGCGCCGCCTGCAGGAGATGCTCGATCGCGACGCCGCCGCCGAGGGCATGCTCGGGCGCGATGAAACCGGCGAAGGCTACATCAAGCTCAACTACTTCAACCTGTTCTGGGTATTCTTTGTCTGCTGCATACTCGGTCTGATCGCCGAGGACATCTGGCACATGACGGTCGACGACCCGGGCGTCTACCAGAACCGCGCCGGCATGCTGTTTGGCCCCTTCAGCCCCATCTACGGATTTGGCGCCGTACTCATGACCATGGTGCTCAACCGCTTCTATAAAAAGAACCCCATCATCATTTTCCTGGTAAGCGCTGTGCTCGGCGCGAGCTTTGAGGTGTTCGTGGGCTGGTTTATGCAGACCTCGTTTGGCGTGGTCTCGTGGAGCTACTCGCATATGAAGCTCTTTGGCATGCCCGATCCGCTCGCCGTCCTTACCGGCGGACGTACCTGCACGGGCTTCGCCTGCCTGTGGGGCCTGGGTGGCCTCATCTGGATCAAGCTGCTGCTGCCGAGGCTGCTCAAGCTCATCAACATGATTCCGTGGAAGAGCCGCTACTCCGCTACCGTCATCTTCACCATCATTATGCTGGTCGATGGCGTTATGACGCTGCAGTCGCTCGATTATTGGTATCAGCGCGTCAACGGCACGGAACCGGATATTCCCGTTGCGCAGTTCTACGGCAAGTACTTCGATAATGACTTTATGGAGAATCGCTTCCAGAGCATGACCATGAGCCCCAAGGATGCGACGCGCGTGTAGCGCCAACCGCGCCCAAAACGCAAAATGCCCGCCGGTATCACACGTACCGGCGGGCATTTTTATAAACGAGCCTTCTATCGACGCAAGCCTCTACGCCTCGCGCTCGACCTCACTCACGCATTCATTCTTGATGGTGCCGACGAGCGCCTGCAGCGCATCGACCACGTGCGGGCGAATGTCCCCGCCAATGAGCACGAGCATGATGTCGTCACCTACGGCAAGCTCGCCGCTTGCCAGCCACACGCGCACATAGCCGACACCCGGCATCGCGCGCGTGGCCTCGATAGCAGCCTGCACCTTGCTGGCGTCGTAGCCGAACACCATGCCGCCCACCCTACGCCCGGGAGCTACGCCATCGGTTTCGATCCCGCGGACCTCGGACTTGGGCGTCGCGCGCACCACGCCGTTATGCGTCAGATACATCCCACAGCCTGCCGCCGAAGCATCGGCCTTGGCCTCGCGCAGCCAAGCATCAACCGAAGGCATCGTTTTGCCATTCTCGAGCATCATTTCCCCTTTCACCGTCATTGAGTAGCCCATTATCTATTCCTCGACCGGCGTGAGCACCATGACGGCACGTGCGTTGCTCAGCGATAACGAACGACAGGTCACAAGCGTTACGACCTTGGTTGCCGAAGCGGCACGATCGGTGGCATCGCTCGCCACGGCAGAGGCACCGTCGAGCATCTCGGACAGGTAGTTCTTGAGCCCGTCGTCGCCCTCAAAATTGGTCGTGCGCGCCTTGGCATACGTGTCCTCGACAACTTTGGTCGCCAGTGGTCGCAGTTTATACGTAGCATCCCGTGTGATGTAATACACGAACTCGATGCTATCGAACGTTGCCTGATCAGTGGTGTCCGAAATCACGTTGAACATCGACCCGTCATTCATGTGGTGGCCGTAGATCGTGGTCTGCTGGTCAACCATTCCCGGCGCGGTATCGTCGCTGTCCAAGAAGATCGCACCCGATGCATTGGACGTACCGTCAAACAGCGTGTTGAGGTATTTGGAGTTGTTATTGGTCTGCACCACGGGATAGTTGATGTTGGTTCCCGGCGCGTAAATCCAACCCACAACCTCGGGATTTGTCTGGGCAAGTGCATCGAAGTCGATAATCGGCACGCCGCTGGCGTCCTTAGCGGGCGCATATTGCTCTTCGATCTTTTGGTACGACTCGCTCGCCTGCTTGTAACCGATCTGCGCATTGATAAAGATGGCAGCGGCGGCAACAATCAGGCCGATACCGATGATGATGAGCAGAATGGGAATAATGGAGCGGCGCTTTTTGCGCGGCGGCTCGGTGTAATCCGACGGCGCGGCATGCGATGAAGACCGGGGCGGCTTCTTAGCGGTGCTATAAGACGAAGGACGATACGCAGCCGGCGTATCCTGACGGCGATGGGACGTCGGCGTTACAGAACGCGGCGCGCGCGGCTGCTGAGGAGAGGATGTCCGACCCTGCTGCGCCGCATGGGCAGCACCCGGCTTCGACGGATCGGGAATCTGAGAAGCCTTGAATCGTTTTCCCTGATAGTCGGACATGGCTCTCCTTATACTGCGGTGAAACGGCGGAACGCCTAGGCGTCGGCCATCTCCTGCTTCATCTTCTCGATAACCTTGCGGTACTCGGGGTCGCATGCGCCCAGAATCTGCGTGGCATAAATGGCGGCGTTCTTGGCACCGTTGATGGCAACGCAGGCCACGGGCACGCCCGAAGGCATCTGCACCATCGACAGCAGCGAATCCATACCGCCCAGGTCACTCGTCTTCATAGGCACACCGATAACCGGCAGCGGCGTAAAGGCAGCCACGACACCACCCAGGTGAGCGGCCTTGCCGGCGGCGGCGATAATCACTTTGATACCGCGATCGGCGGCAGTCGAGGCCCACTCGTGGACCTTCGCCGGCGTGCGGTGTGCGCTCGCAATGACGAGCTCATAGGGCACACCAAGCGCCTCGAGCTCGGCGGTGCAGCCTTCCATAACGCCCAGATCGGACTTGGAACCCATGATGATCCCGACAACCGGCTTTTGATCTGCCATAAACAAAGACCTCCTGTTGAGAGCGGTGACGCGGCGGATCCGCGACCCTTAACTACTGAGAGTAGTATAGCTGCTCCCGTCTCTGCGGTCTGCGGGTGCCCCGCGGCGGTCTGGTGTTTTCATCTTCACTCCGGTTGCTTCGCAAAGTCGTTCAGATGAAAACACCAGACCGCCGCGGGGCACCCTCGACCTACCGGGGGTTGCTATGACGTACGTTGGCTGAATTATTAGTGTGGGATCCGCCGTTCGAACGAACGGCGGATCCCACACTCACTTTTTATTCAGCCCTAGTCATCGCGCAAAGCCCCTTCGGCAGCACACGGTGCAGCCAAGTCACCGCAGGCCGGGGCGGGAGGAGCCGAGTTTCCTCCTGAGCGACTCTGCTTGCAGCCGGAGCGAAAGGGGGAAATCTCGGCCCCTCCCGCCCCGGCCGGCCAGGTCAACTACACCGTGTGCTGCGGCAGGTCCTGCAGGGCGATGACGTCCATGCCCATGTCGTTGGCGCTACCGTGACCCTGCTGGTCTTCGCGCACGGCCTCGATGGCACTCACGTACGTGTTGGCGGCAGACATCGCCGTCACGCAGGTCACGCCGCGGCGCACCGCCTCGGTACGCAACAGATAGCCGTCGCCACGCGAACCCGGGCCGTACGGCGTGTTGATGATTACCGCAATCTTGCCATCGGCGATGAGGTCGCCGATGTTGGGACGCTCGCCGTCGTGCGGGCCGCTAATCTTCTCCACGACCTCGCACGTCACGTTGCCGCCGCGCAGCACGCGCGCCGTACCCTCGGTGGAGCAGATGTCAAAGCCCAGGTAGCGCAGGATACGGGCGACCGAAAGGATATGACGCTTGTCGCGGTCGCACACGCTAATGAACACCTTACCGACGCTCGGGTCGGGCAGCTTGTAGTCAATCGCCAGCTGCGTCTTGGCGTATGCCTCGGGATAGCTCTTGGCGATACCCATGACCTCGCCCGTCGACTTCATCTCGGGCCCCAGGATAACGTCAGCGCCCGGGAAACGACCCCAGGGCATAACGGCTTCCTTCATGCAGAACCAGTCCAGCTGACGCTCGTCGCTCGGCAGGCCCAGGCTCGCGATGGAATCGCCCGCCATGATACGCGCCGCGCACTTGGCCAGCGGCACGCCGGTGGCCTTGGAGATAAACGGCACGGTGCGGCTCGCGCGCGGGTTTGCCTCGATCACGTAGACGGTCTCGCCCTTGATGGCGTACTGCACGTTGACCAGGCCGCGTACGCCCAGCGCCATCGCGATGCGACGCGTGGTCTCGCGAAGCTTTGCCTGCAGGCTCTCGCTAAAGCTGAACGGCGGGATGCAGGTCGCAGAGTCCCCGGAGTGAATACCAGCCTCCTCGATATGCTCCAGAATGCCGCCGATGTAGACCTCTTCGCCATCGCACAGGGCGTCGACATCGGACTCGATCGCACCCTCCAAGAAGCGATCCAGATACACCGGGTAGTCGGGGCTAATGCGCGCAGCCTCGGCCATGTAATCGCGCAGATGCTCAGCATCGTAGGCGATCATCATGCCGCGGCCGCCCAGCACGTAGCTCGGACGCACCAGCAGCGGGTAGCCGATGTGCGCGGCCACGGCCTCGGCCTCCTCAAACGAGGTGGCCTGGCCCGCCGGCGGGTACATGATGCCCAGCTTGTCGAGCAGGGCGGCAAAACGCTCGCGATCCTCGGCAAAATCGATGGCGTCGGGCTTGGTACCCATGATGTTCACGCCACTCTCTTCGAGCATGCGCGCCAGCTTAAGCGGGGTCTGGCCGCCGAGCGTCACCACGACGCCGTCGGGTCGCTCAACATCGATAACGTCCATGACATCCTCGTAGGTGAGCGGCTCAAAGTAAAGGCGGTCGGACGTGTCGTAGTCGGTCGAAACGGTCTCGGGGTTGCAGTTGACCATGATGGTCTCAAAGCCGCGGGCCGCCAGCGCGTAGCTCGCGTGCACGCAGCAGTAATCGAACTCGATACCCTGTCCAATGCGGTTTGGGCCGGCGCCCAGGATCATCGCCTTGGGCTTGTCCGCCGGCGTGGTCTCGTCGGGAGCCACGCACTTCTTGGCATCCGGGCTCGTGCGGTAGATGTTCTCGTACGTCTTGTAGTGGTACTCCGTGGCGCTCGAGAACTCCGCAGCGCAGGTATCGACCGTCTTCATGCTGGGAACCACGCCCAGGCCCTTGCGGTAGGCGCGCACAAAGCGCTCGTCCGAGCCGGTCAGCGCGGCGATCTCGGCATCGCTCGTGCCGTACTGCTTGAGCAGGCGCATCGCGTCGGCGTCGATATCCTCCACACGCAGGCCGCGGATGCTCTCCTGGACCTGCACCATGTCGTTGATACGGTTGAGGTACCACGGATCGATACCGCAGATGGCATGGATGCGGGCGATGTCCCAGCCGCGACGCAGGGCCTCGACCACAAAGAAGATGCGGTGCTCGGTCGGGGTTGCCACGGCCTGAGCGAGCTCGTCGTCGCCCAGCTTGTCGGCACCCTCCTTGCCACCGGCGCAAATGCCCTGGTGACCGTCCTCCAGCGAGCGCATAGCCTTGCCAAAGGCCTCCTCAAAGGTGCGGCCGATCGCCATGATCTCGCCCACGGCCTTCATGCGCGTGGTGAGCGTGGGGTCGGTACCCTTGAACTTCTCGAAGGCAAAGCGCGGCACCTTGACCACACAGTAGTCGATCGTGGGCTCAAAGCAGGCGGGCGTAGCCTTGGTGATGTCGTTGACGATCTCGTCGAGCGTGTAGCCCACAGCCAGGCGCGCGGCGGCCTTGGCAATGGGGAAACCCGTGGCCTTGGAAGCGAGGGCGGACGAACGGCTCACGCGCGGGTTCATCTCGATGACGATCAGGCGGCCGGTCTGGGGGTTCACGGCAAACTGCACGTTGGAGCCACCGGTCTCGACGCCGATCTTCTCCAAGATGGCGAGCGAGGCGACACGCATGCGCTGATACTCCAGGTCGGAGAGGGTCTGCGCCGGCGCCACGGTGATGGAGTCGCCGGTATGCACGCCCATGGGGTCGAGGTTCTCGATGGAGCACACGATGATGCCGTTGCCGGCGTGGTCACGCATGACCTCCATCTCATACTCTTTCCAGCCCTCGATGGACTCCTCGACCAGCACCTCGTGGGCGGGCGAGAGCTCGAGGCCCTGGCTCACGATGGAGACGAGCTCCTCGTGAGTGTGAGCGATGCCGCCGCCGGCGCCGCCGAGGGTAAAGCTCGGGCGCAGTACGCAGGGATAGCCCACGCGCTCGGCGATAGCCTCGGCGTCGGCCACGCTGTAGGCATAGCCCGAGCGCGCGACCTCCAGGCCAATCTCGGCCATGGCCTCGTTAAAGAGCTTGCGGTCCTCGCCGCGCTCGATGGCGGCCAGGTCGCAGCCGATCATCTCGACGCCGTACTTGTCGAGCGTGCCGTCTTTCGCCAGCTCGACGGCGGCGTTCAGACCGGTCTGGCCGCCCAGCGTGGGCAGCAGCGCGTCCGGACGCTCTTTCTTGATCACGCGCTCGATAAACTCGGCGGTGATGGGCTCGACATAGGTGCGGTCGGCAAGACCCGGGTCGGTCATGATGGTCGCCGGGTTGGAGTTGACCAGGATGACCTCAAAGCCATCCTCCTTGAGCACCTTGCAGGCCTGGGCGCCGGAGTAGTCGAACTCACATGCCTGGCCAATAACGATGGGGCCCGAACCAATGACAAGGATGCGCTTGATGTCAGTACGTTTCGGCATGTTAGTTCTCCTCGGTCTCGGTCGCGGCGGTCTCGGCAAAATTCCAGCCGGCGAGGCGGTCCTTCGCGGTGTCGATGTCCAGGTAGTTCTCCTCGCCGTCCATGAGTCGCGTAAAGGCGGTAAAGAGATAGTGGGCATCGGTGGGGCCAGGCGAAGCCTCGGGGTGGTACTGGACCGAGAAGCACGGGGCGTCGAGCAGCTGGATACCCTCGGCGGTGCCGTCGTTGAGGTTCACATGTGTTAGGCGAATGCGGCCAAAGCGCTCGTTCATCACGACCGGCGCGATTCCGCGGCGCACCCAGACGCGCAGATCTCCATCGGCCGCATGCTCGGTCTCGCCGCCGGAAAGCTCGGGGACAAGCTTGCCCAAGCTGGGGAACAGCAGGCCAAAGCCATGGTTTTGCGCGGTGATCTCCACGCGACGGCTTACCAGGTTCATGACCGGCTGGTTGCCACCGCGGTGACCGAACTTAAGCTTTTCCATCTGGGCGCCGCAGGCCAGGCTAATCATCTGGTGACCAAGACAAATGCCAAAGACCGGCACCTTGCCGATCAGCTGCTGCACCTGCTCGTAGGTCTCCACCACGGCATCGGGGTCGCCGGGGCCGTTGGACAAAAAGACGCCATCGGGATTCATGTCGAGCACCTGCTGGGCAGGCGTATCCCACGGCACGACAGTAAGGTCGCAGCCGGCGCGGACCAGACCCTCCAGAATGCCGCGCTTCACACCGCAGTCGTAGGCGACCACTTTGTGACGGGCAGGAGCGGCAACCGCAAGTGCAAAGTCATGCGTGGCAGGCAGGTCGGCGGCCACAAACTCGTGAGGCGCGGGGCAACTTACGGTCTTCACCAGGTTCTCGCCTACCAGCGTGGGCGCTGCGGCCAGACGCTCGGCAAGCTCGTCGACGTCGAAGATCTCGGTCGAGATAATGCCCATCTTGGAACCATTGTCGCGCAGATGGCGCACCAGAGCGCGGGTGTCGACACCCTCGATAGCGACGATGCCGCGAGCGCGCAGGTACTCCGGCACGCTGACGGCCGAGCGCCAGTTAGAAGGCGTGGCGCACATGTCGCGAACGATCATGCCGCGCATGGCCGGAGCGCTCGCAGGGCGCACGGCGTCGCCGGGGAAGGCCGACTGGACGTCGGTCTCGTCGATACCGTAGTTGCCGATCTGCGGATAGGTCATGGTTACGATTTGGCCGGCATAACTCGGGTCGGTCATGACCTCAAAGTAGCCCTCGAGCGAGGTGTTGAAGCAGACTTCGCCGGTCGCGGTGCCCTCGGCGCCGCATGCACGTCCATAAAAAATGGTCCCATCCTCAAGATACAGGATGCAGGGACCGCAGGCGCCCTTGCTGGTTTTGGCCAGCATACGCTGGCAAAGCTCGCTGGGCGCGAAGGTGCGGGCGGCAGTGCCCGCGGTATGGTTGTTCGCCATAATTCTCCTTCCCGGTCTCACAGGACCGGCTTAAAGGTGTGTAGTTAGGCCTCGCGGTATTGTAACCGCAAGCATGCCTCATGGCGTTAATTTCATCGAAATGTTTACGAAATGATAATTATGACTTTCTATGCATATTGATTATTTAATCCCCGTCCCAGAAAAATCATCCCGCGGGGCTTGTGGCTCACGCGGGATGATGGCCTCTTACTTTTTCCTGTCCTGTTCCAGCAGATCGGACGGTGAGCGATCGGGCTTGCCGCCGCGGAAAATCTCGCGGCCATGAAGACGATGTTCCAGGTCACGTTCGTCCTTTTCCTCGTCAATCTTGGTCTGGCTCACCACCGGGTCCTCAATCAACGACGACACCGAGTTCACCTGTTTTTGAATGCGCTCGGCGATGGTGTCATCCATACTCACGATGCGCATCTTCCAGTCGATATTCGTGGCGTTGGATGAGCTCTTGGTCCACACGAACGTCAGGATGGCGCTCTGGTGGCCCTGGGCGGGAAACATGCCAAAGAAGGAATCGTGCTGAATGTTGCTATCCTCGTCGATATAGGCGTGAACGTTATACACCACGCGGTCAATCTTATCGTTGAGCAGCGCGTTGGTCGCAAGCGCCGCGGCCTGAATCTGCCCGTTGGACAGCAGTTCGAGCTCGTTGGCAGACGATGTGTCCAGCACCGTCACCTCGACCGTGCCCGTACGCTCATCGGCTTCATCGACGGTAAAGTCGAGCGGGAACTGAGTAAAGCCGTTGCCCCACTCAAGGCCGCCCTTCAGCGCCGTCGAAACGGTATCGACCGAAACGCTCTCGGACAGGTTGGCGGTGTTCAGACGACGCATCACGCCGTAGCCAATCTGCATGCCCACGATCAGCACCAAAATACCAATGACCACGGCCATCGCGGTCTTCGTAATGGTATGACTCACCTGCGAACCCGAAGGATCGTCCTCGGACAGCGGGTCGATATGTTTTGCCTGGCTCGCGCGATCCTCGCTGCGCAGCTGCGCTAGCGCAGCTTTGTCACCGCGCTTGGCCGCAGCCTCCTTCTCACGCATGCGCTCGGTTCGCTTTTTGGCAAGCGTGGGATCCAAGACACCGGATGCATCGATTTCGGAGAATAACTCCGTCACTTCTTCCGGAGTCAAAGGGTTCTTGTCAGCCATAAACTTCCTGTCATATCAATCAGTCGAGCTCGTGCGCACGCGCACCTTCGAACTGCATTCGATAGTAACGGGCATAGGTGCCGCCACGGGCGAGAAGCTGTTCATGCGTGCCACGTTCCACAACGCGACCATGCTCAACGGTCGCAATCTCGTCAGCATGCTTAATGGTCGAAAGACGGTGGGCGATGATGATTGTGGTACGGCCGCGTGCCAGCTCTTCGAGCGACTCCTGGACCGCCTCCTCGCTCTCGTTATCCAAAGCACTCGTCGCCTCGTCCAAGATCAGGATCTTGGGGTTCTTGAGAAACACGCGCGCGATGGCAACACGCTGCTTTTGTCCGCCCGAAAGACGGCTGCCGCGCTCGCCCACCACGGTGTCGTAGCCCTGCGGAAGCGATTCGATAAAGGTATCGATATTGGCGCGACGGGCCGCCTCGGAGATCTCTTCTGCCGTAGCACCCGGCTTGCCGTAGGCGATGTTCTCGCCAATCGTACCGTCAAACAGGTAGACATCCTGCTGCACCAGGCCGATGGCACGGCGCAGGCTCTGCTGCGTCACATCGCGCACGTCCTGACCGTCGATGCTAATGGATCCGGTAGCCACGTCATAAAAGCGCGGCAGCAGCGAACAGGTCGTGGACTTGCCGCCGCCCGAAGGGCCAACCAAAGCGATGGTCTGCCCGGGCTTGATGGACAGGTCCATATGGTCGATAACGGGACGCTCGTCGGCATAGCCCTCGCCCAGCTCAACATCCTCGTAGTTAAAGCACACGTCGTGATACTCCACGGCTCCGGCAGTCACCTGCAGATCCGTGGCGCCCGGCTTGTCCTGGATATCCGGCGCGGTCGAGAGCACCTCGTCCATACGCTTAAAGCCGGCAATAGCCTTCTGATACGTTTCGGCCGAATTGACGAGTGTCTCGAGCGGCGTGCAGAACAGCGAAATATAGAGTGCAAAGGTCGCCATATCGACCGCCTGCAGCTGTCCCTGGGCGACCAGCCAGCCGCCCAGCAGCACCACGATCACATAGAGCACACCCGAGAGCAGGCCATACGTCGCGGTATAGACGCCCATGGCGTGATACATGTTCTCCTTGGACGAAAGATAGCGATTGTTGGAGGCGCGGAACTTGAAGCGTTCGGTCTCCTCATTGGCAAAGCTCTTGACCACGCGCATGCCCGCCAGCGAATCCTGCAGCTGCGCATTGATGCCGCTGATTTTTTTGCGGTTGTCGCTAAAGACCTCGCGCATGCGCATGTTCTGCCAAAACATGATGACCGCAAACGCCGCCGTCACCACGGCCATGGCGAGCGCCAGCACCGGGGCGATGGTAAAGAGAATCACAAACGAGCCGATAATCTCGATGCCGCAGATGATGATCCACTCGGGCACGTGGTGCGCCGCCTCGCAGATATCGAACAGGTCGTTGACCACGCGGCTCATCATGTCGCCCGAGCTGTTGCGGTCGAAGTACGCAAAGCTAAAGCGCTCATACTGGTCGAACAGGTCCTCGCGCATCTTGGACTCCATGCGCGCGCCCATCACGTGACCCCAATAGCTCACAAAGTAGCGGCAGGCGCAGCGGATGGCATACATCAGCACCAAGCCCACCGCGATCATACCGAGCGCCTGCATAATAGCAGCCTGACCCTGAGTAAACAGCCCACCGGTCAGATTGCGCAGAATGATGGGAAACGCAAGGTCAATGGCGGCAAGCACCAGAGCGCAAACAGTATCAGCAACAAAAAGCCCCATCTGGGGCTTGTAATACGAAAGAAACCTCTTAAACATAATCACCTTACGCGGTTTTACCAAACCGCGTTTCGTCTCGACGCTGCAAGTGCTCCATTTGGACAATCTGGCCTTCAATCGTCGGTCGCGTATATCCATACGCTTCCCTCCTCTTTTAGGCCACCTTGTCTCAAATGGAGCACTTTCGCTGACTTACACAAACCTGCGGGATCATCCCCGCTCGTTAAAGCTCCGCTCCGCCTAGTCGGTGCGCGATGCTATCGCAGGCCAAGGCGCCTACGACGGTCTTGGCGTCTTCGATCTTGCCGTCGAGCACGGCGTCGATCAGCTCGTGCAGCGGCACCAGGTCCACGTTGACAAACTCGTCATCATCGGGGTTGGGCGCGTCGAACTCGAGCTTGGTGGCCAGGTAGATATGAATGATCTCATCGCAAAAACCGCAGGACGTGACAATCGACGTCAAAAAGCGAATACGACCAGCCCTAAAGCCCGTCTCCTCATGCAGTTCGCGCTTGGCGCAATCGAGCGGGTCCTCGCCTGGATCGAGCTTGCCGGCGGGAATCTCGACCGTCACGCGGTCGATGGCGGTGCGGTACTGACGCACCAGTATGATCTTGCCGCTCTCGGTCAGTGCTACAACGGCCGCCGCACCCGGATGGCGAACGATATCGCGGGCGCTGCGGTGACCGTTGGGCAGCTCAACCTCAAGACGGTGGACGTCGAGGATCTTGCCCTTCCAGGCGCACTCCTCCGAAAGAATCTTCTCGTGCAGCTCGGTATCGTGCGGGTCGTCGTCGCCCAGCACCAGCGCCGGCTCGTCAGCGACCTCGCCACCAGGCTCGCCCTCGGCGTGCCCATACATGCGGCTGTCCTCTTCGACGATCTGCGCGTCCACGAGCTCTTCGTTCTTCTCGTCCATCCGTCTCATTCCTCTCGGATTTTAGGCATCCCAGGCGTCGCGGCCGCGCAGCGCGCGCAGGCCGATGTCGTGGCGCAGGGTCTTGCCCTCAAAAACAATCTTCTCGCAGGCCTCGTAGGCAAGGTTGCGAGCGTTCTCGAACGTGTCGCCCAGAGCGGTCACGGCAAGCACGCGGCCACCATTGGTCACGAGCCGGCCGTCCACCACGGCAGTGCCCGCGTGGTACACGGTCACGTTCTCCATGGCCTCGGCATCGGCGATACCGGTGATGACCTTGCCCTTCTCGTAGCTGCCGGGATAGCCCGCGCTCGTCAGGACAACGGCCACGGCCCACTCGTCGCGCCAGTCGAGTTCAATCTGATCGAGCTCGCAGTTGGCGCAGGCGAGCATGACCTCGACCAGGTCGTTCTTAAGGCGCGGCAGCACGACCTGCGTCTCGGGGTCGCCAAAGCGGGCATTGAACTCCAGTACCTTGGGGCCGGCAGGCGTGAGCATAAAGCCGCCGTACAGGCAGCCGCGGTAGTCGATACCCTCGGCAGCGAGCTCGGCCACGGTCTGCTCCATGACCTTCACCATGGTGGCGTGCTCCTCGTCAGTCACGATGGGCACCGGGCTGTAGACGCCCATGCCGCCGGTGTTGGGGCCCTTGTCGCCCTCGAGCGCGCGCTTGTGGTCCTGCGAGGTGGCCATGGGGCGCACGGTCTTGCCGTCGGTAAAGGCCAGCAGCGAGCACTCGGGACCAACGAGCATCTCCTCGATAACCACGGTGTTGCCGGCATCGCCAAAGGTGCCGCCAAAGCACTCGCGCACGGCTTCCTCGGCCTGCTCAAGTTCGGTCGCCACGATAACGCCCTTGCCCGCGGCAAGGCCGTCGGCCTTGACGACCAGCGGGGCGCCCTGCTCGCGCACGTAGGCGAGAGCCGAAGCCTCGTCGGTAAACGAACCATAGGCTGCCGTCGGAATGCCCGCACGCTCCATGAGCTGCTTGGAGAACAGCTTGGAGCCCTCCATCTGGGCGCCCTCGGCACCCGGGCCAAAGCAGGGAATACCCGCCGCGCGCACGGCGTCGGCCACGCCCGCCACGAGCGGAGCCTCGGGGCCAATTACCACGAGTCCGCATCCGTGGCTCTGCGCAAACGCCGCCACGGCCGCAGGATCGCAGTCGTCGAGAACAACGTTCTCGCCGCAGCTCGCGGTGCCGCCGTTACCCGGCGCAATGTAGAGCTTGCCGGCGCGCGGTGATGCTGCGAGCTTAGCTGCCAAAGCATGCTCACGGCCGCCGCTGCCCAACAACAGGATGTCGATGGTTTGAGTGTCCGCCTTCAAGGGTGCCTCCTCTATGGATGAATGGCCCGCTCCGCGCGAGCCCTTTGCAAGCAAATATACCCCTCGGCCGCCCGTCCGGGCTGCAAAGGGGTATATCGCAATAACCAAATAGTCCCGATTACTTCCAGAATCGGTTGATGATCTGCTCGCGACCGGCGCCAACGCCAATGAACGTCACGCGGGTGTGTGCCAGATCCTCGATAAACGCCACGTAGTCCTGAGCCTCCTGCGGCAGCTCGTCAAAGCTGCGGCAACCGGTGATATCGCACTTCCAGCCAGGGAGCTCCTCGTAGATGGGCTTGGCGTGCTCAAAGCGAACCTGATGCTCGGGCACGCTCGTGTAGCGCTCGCCATCGACGTCGTAGGCCACGCACACCTTGATGGTGTCGAAGGCCGAAAGCACGTCAAGCTTGGTCACGGCGATGTCGGTGAGGCCGTTGACGCGCGAGGCATAGTTGGCGATAGGGCCGTCAAACCAGCCGCAACGACGACGGCGGCCGGTGGTCACGCCGTACTCATAGCCCTCCTCGGTCAGCGTGCGGCCGGCCTCGGACTCATAGGAAAGCTCGGTGGGCATGGGGCCCGAACCGACGCGGGTGATATAGGCCTTCATGACGCCCAGCACGCGGTCGACGTTCTTCATGCCCACGCCGGAGCCGGTGATGGCGCCGCCGGCGGTGCAGTTGGAAGACGTCACGTACGGATAGGTGCCGTGGTCGATGTCGAGCAGCGTCGCCTGGGCGCCCTCAAACAGCAGGTTCTTGCC
This sequence comes from uncultured Collinsella sp., assembly GCA_900542635.1. GTDB lineage: Bacteria > Actinomycetota > Coriobacteriia > Coriobacteriales > Coriobacteriaceae > Collinsella. The sequence goes on along the minus strand of UQOJ01000003.1, from coordinate 53,945 downwards.
CTCATCGATCATGTTGTTGAGCAGCAGGCTCGTCTCGGTGATGTAGGGACGCAGGCGCTCGGCCATCGGCAGGTACTCGTCGCAAATCTGGTCCACGGTGTAGGTGGGCAGGTTGTAGATGAGCTCGAGCTCGGGGTTCACGCGGGCGAGAGCGGTCTCCAGCTTGTCGCGGAACAGTGCCTCGTCCAGCATGTCCTGCATGCGCAGGCCAATGCGGGCCATCTTGTCCTGATAGCACGGACCGATGCCGCGCTTGGTGGTACCGATGTTCTTCTTGCCGAGCTTCTGCTCAAAGGCGCCATCCAGATCGATGTGGTACGGCATGATGACATGCGCGTTGCCGCTAATCTTGAGATTCTTGGTGGTGATGCCGTCGGCCTCGAACATGTCGATCTCCTCAAGGACAACCTTGGGGTTGACGACGCAGCCGTTACCGATCACCGACACGTGGTCGGAATACATGATGCCGGAGGGCACCTGGTGCAGGCCATACTTCTTGCCGTTGACGACGATGGTGTGACCGGCGTTGTTGCCGCCCGAGTAGCGCACGACGGCATCAAAGTCGCCGGCGACCAGGTCGCAAATCTTACCCTTGCCCTCATCGCCCCACTGGGCACCGACCAAAACGGTTGACGGCATGTTTACTCCTTACATTCATGGACTGTCCACGCGCCACGCCGGCACGCAGAAGCACAAAACATTCCCAGTATACCCGTGCAACGGGCGCCTGTCCTACTCCTCGGCATGTGCCCCATCAAGCTCATAGAACTTGGTGGATGCCGGCAGGAACATCAGGTCGACGTCGCCGATCGGGCCCGAACGGTTCTTGGCCACGACGATACGCGTAACGCCCTCGTCGGGTCGATCGTCGCGAGAGGCTTCGGCCTCGTCGGCGGAGCGGTCCAAGAACATAACGATGTCGGCGTCCTGCTCGATGGAGCCCGATTCACGCAGGTCGGACAGCTGCGGGCGCTTGCCGGTACGGGATTCAACCTGACGCGAGAGCTGCGACAGCGCGATGAGTGGGATCTTGAGCTCCTTGGCCATGATCTTCAGACCACGCGACATCTCCGAGACCTCGACGGTACGGCTCTCGGAGCGGCGTCCCGGCGGAGGACTCACCAGCTGCAGGTAGTCCAGGATGATGATTGCCTTCTCCTTGTTATGGAGCATGCGGCGGCTCTTGGCGCGAATCTCGGTCACTGTGGTGCCGGGCGTATCGTCAATCAGAATATCGAGCTTGGACAAGGTCTGCGTGGCCTCGTTGATATTGGCCCACTGCTCGGGGCTAATGCGGCCCATGCGGAAGTCACTGATCGAGATCATGGCATAGGCGCAAATCAGACGCTGGGCAATTTCCTTGCCCGACATCTCCAGCGAGAAGAAGCCGACGGTATAGCCAGCAGCGGCGGCGTTGAGCGCCAGATTCAGGGCGAACGACGTCTTACCTACAGCAGGACGGGCGCCGATAATGATGAGCTGGCCCTCGCGAAAACCCATGAGCATGCGGTCGAGCGACGGGAAGCCTGTGGGCACGCCCGCAGCCTGGCCACCGGCCTGGCACACTTCCTCGGCCTCGTTATAGGCCTCGACCATAAACTCGGTCAGCGTCTTGTAGCTCGACTTGACCTCGCGTGCCGTGACCTTGAGCAGCTTGCTCTCGGCCAGCTCGACAACCTCTTTGGTGTCGGTGGGGGCGTTATATGCCAGCGCGTTGATCTCGTTAGTGGCGCCGATCAGCTCGCGCAGCATCGAATCGCGGCGAACGATGGCGGCATGGTGCTGCCAGTTGACGAGCGACAGGGTCTGACCCATCAGCTCCAAAATGTACGCCTCGCCGCCCACGGCATCGAGCTTGTTGATGCTTCGCAGGTAATCGATCAGCGAGATGGAGTCGATGGGAATGCGGCTGTTGTACATATCGACCATCGCGGTATAGATGGTCTTATGAATGGGCCGGTAGAAGTCATCGGGCTGCAGCTCGACCTGGGCCTCTTCGACCACCTCGGGCGATAGCAGCATAGCGGCCAGTACATTGGCCTCTGCATCTTGGTTTTGGGGAAGACCCAACTTTGAGCCGCGGTCCTCAACCGTCAGCCCGGTCTCCCTATCGTCATATGCCATGAGCATCCTCATTCATATCGCTTGCGAGCATCCATAGTATCAGCCACGGTCCCAAAACGCGCCGCGCGCCGCCAATCATCACCGAACCAAACGGATGAACGGTCCTGTATATAGGACTTCGACGCAACGTTCACCATGACACCCACTCAGCGCAAAAAACAAAAGGGCGCCCTGGTTTCCCAGAGCGCCCTTCTTAGAACAAGATTGTTGCGTTGCAGCAAATGCTACTCGGCAGCAGCCTCAGTCTCGACCTCGGCGGTCTCGGCCTCGGCGACCTCAGCGGCCTCCTCGACCTCAGCCTCGGCAGCGAGCTCCTCGGCGGTAACGCCGACGAGAACGACAACCTCGGCCTTGATCTCGCGGTACAGCGAGATGGCAACGGTGTGGGCACCGGCAACCTTGATGGGCTTACCGAGCTCGACGCGCTTGCGGTCGATGTCCATACCGAGCTGAGCCTTGATGGCGTCAGCGATCATAGCGGCGGTAACGGAGCCAAAGAGGATGCCCTCGTCGCCGACCTTGACGTCAACGGTGACCGTCTTGCCCTCGAAGGCAGCCTTGGTCTCGTTGGCGGTAGCCAGACGGACGGCCTCGCGCTTGGCGATGTTGTTGCGACGCTCGTCAAGCTGCTTGAGGTTGCCCTTGGTGGCGGCAACAGCGAGCTTCTTGGGGAACAGGAAGTTCTCAGCGTAACCCTGAGCGACCTCTACGACGTCACCCTCGCCGCCCTTGCCCTTGATCTCATCGAGAAGAATAACCTTCATGATGCGTCTCCCTTCTTAGCCGCGGTCGCGGTTGCCACGAGAGGAAACCACGGGGACGGTGTACGGCAGGAGAGCCATCTCGCGGGCGCGCTTGATGGCGTTGGCGATGTCATGCTGATGCTGCGTGCAAGCGCCAGTGACGCGACGGGGCTTGATCTTGCCACGATCGGTCATGTACTTACGGAGAAGCTGAGTGTCCTTATAGTCGATGAACTCAGTGTTCTCCTTGCAGAACTGGCAGTACTTACGACGCGGCTGACGTGCAGAAAAATCATTAGCCATGTCAAAATACCTTTCATTTGGCAACTTCGGCGAACCGAAGCCGCCTCTCACTCAAAAATAGGTGAACAACCCTTAGAACGGGATGTCCTCATCGTAGACGTCGACCGCGGGCGGCGTAGCCACCGGTGCGGCAGGACGTGCTGCGGGCGCGGGAGCTGCGGGGGCGTAACCGCCCTGATCGTAGCCACCCTGGCCACCACGGGAGCTCATAAACTCGATCTCATCGACGATGACCTCGAGCTTGCTCCGGCGCTGGCCGTCGCGCTCCCAAGAGCTGTAGCGCAGCTTGCCCTCGATCGCGACCTTGTTTCCCTTTGCCAGGAAACGGCTCACGGCCTCGGCGCGGGTGCCGAACATGGTGCAGTCGACAAAGTTGGGATAGTCCTCCCACTCGCCAGTCTGCGCGTTGCGGCGACGATCGTTCACGGCGACGCCAAAGGACAGAACCTGGGTTCCGCCGGCGGTGGCGCGCAGCTCGGGATCGCGGGTGAGGTTACCGGTGATGTTCACTCGATTGATGCTCATAACTCACTACTTCCTCTTGGGGCACAAGCCCAGTCCAAAACGACAGTCTTACTCCTGGTCGTCGCGACGGACGATCATGTGGCGGACCACAGCGTCGGTGATGCGCAGGACGCGATCAAGCTCGGCGATCTGGGTAGGATCTGCGTGGAAGTTGATGAGGGTGTAGTCACCATCGGTGAGGTCGTTGATCTCGTAGGCGAGCTTGCGCTTGCCCCACTCGTCAACGGAGTCGACCTTGCCAGCGCCCTCAGCGATCGTGGTATCGATACGCTTCATAACAGCGAGACGAGTCTCGGGGTCGAGCGACGGGTCAACAAAGAACAGCAGTTCATAAGCCTTCATATTGTCACCTCCTCTGGGCAAATGTGGCTTCAGGTCGTGAAGGTGCGCCTGAAGCAGGAAAAGACTTGGTAATAATATCTTTCAACCTCCCAGGCCGCAAGAATATGCAGCTACAACCTCATGACCTCCACATATGCCCATGCTCGCACCACGTTTCATGCGCATTCCAACCAAATCCTGACCAAAAGCTTGACGGATTTGTGGACAAGATACGGTACCGCGGGGACAAGCTGAGCCAAGCCACAGGTCAACGGGCACAAGGCTGTGGTCGCAAAATGCATACCAGTGGTCCACAGCACCACCCAAAGATTTTTAAATTCATTGCCAAGTCGCTTATGAATACCCCTTTTGAACAATTGAGTTGATCAACCACGCTGGTCGGAAGCCGTTTTTTGGCACCTCAAACCCCACTGCAACGCCAGGCGCGGCAAAGCGTTTTAAAAAATGCCAACTTTTCTGTTTGCACTTTGCGATTCCTCGTGTATACTGACTTTCGCATTTAACGGAGAGTTGTCCGAGTGGCCGAAGGAGCACGATTGGAAATCGTGTAGGCGTCAAAAGCGTCTCCAGGGTTCAAATCCCTGACTCTCCGCCAGTTAATTCCAAAGCAGGCCTTCGAGCCTGCTTTGTTTTTACCCCACGCGGAGGGGTGGCAGAGTGGTTGAATGCGGCGGTCTCGAAAACCGTTTGGCCTGTATAAGGTCACGAGGGTTCGAATCCCTCCTCCTCCGCCATTTTGGTTGAGAAAGCTCCCAATTACGGGAGCTTTTTTGTTTTGAGTCCCTTACAAACAAATACGACGGAGGAGGAGGGATTCGAACGCGCCAGTGGCGCGTTTTTAGCGCGGCGCGGTCGGCGCAAGCCGACCGGATAAATTTTGAGCTCCGCTCAAAATTTGGACATCCCTCCTATTCAGCCACGCCCCCATCGCGTTCGATCCCAGCCCATATCTCAAACATGTACACCACCCTCCAAAGATGTCAAAAAATGTCGTTTTTGGAGTGTGATGTACACATTTGCATATGACGCGCACCGAGCATGAGTCGATTTGCCCTTATCCGGTATATTTCCCCACCTCAACGGACATAAGAGCTTGGTGTCAGCTCGAAGCGAGAGGTCCCCAATGGATACTCCTGTTCTCATTTCGCATAAAACGGCGTGGCTCGTCCATCATGCACCGCGGAACCTGGTTCAAGCCGTCGCACAACGCGACTACCAGATAGGTGTGCGGGGCCTCTCTACCCAGCAACGCATCGCGCGCATTCGGCAGGCACTTACCGACTGCGGCATTCCGTCCACCATGCTCAAGACTATCGACATCTCCGTAGTATTTGCTTTCGAGCGAATTCGCACCAACGGTGTCACTTGCCACGTTCTCGGCCAAAACCTACCCTACGAGCATATTGACGAGTTGACGCCCGGCATCTTTATCACCGACGAAGCCTTCACCTTCGTGCTCGCTGCCGAATGGATGGATAGGATCGAATACCTCGAGTATGGTTACGAAGTTTGCGGCGACTATCGCATGGGGCTCAATTCCTCTGACCCTTACACCGAGCAACCAGCCACCACCTCCAAGGACGAAATTGTCGAGCTGCTCGATCGGCACCCCGGCAAACCCGGCGCCACACGCGCCAGACTCGCGCTCAGACACATCTACGACCACTCAGCCTCGCCCATGGAAACCGCATCGTCCATCGCCCTCTCGCTCCCTACAAGCGAAGGCGGCATTGGTATCCGAGGTATCGAACTCAACAAACCGCTCGAAATCCCTCAACGTCTCTGGCATTGCACAAAGGCCCGAACGCTCAAAATCGATGCCCTCATTACCTATAAGCGCAGAGAACTCGGCATCGAATATAAGGGCGGCTTTCACGATGAGGTCGAACGCAAGGGAGCGGACGCGGAACGAGAGGCCGTACTCGCCCAAATGGGATATCGAATCGTTACGCTCACCTCGGCACAGTTCGCAAGTCAACTTGCCTTTCACCGCGCCATGAACAGCATTCGCGAAGCACTCGGTATGCCCCGCTGCACGGACGCCGAGTACCAGCGAAAGCAGAACGAACTGCGCAAGGCACTTATCCGCAACTGGAAGCGCGCGCAGGGCGAAGACACGCCTTCCGAGTAGCGTCATCCCAGCGCGCCACACCAAAACATGTGCATCACCCTCCAAAACCGACATTTTTTGACATCTTTGGAGGCTGATGTACACGTTTGGTGTCTACGCCCGCATCCAGTCCCGACCGTTTACCGAGCAATAGGGTCGCCACGCCCGCCAACCATGTACTATGTACGGGCATTGTCTAAACCCACAATCAGAAGGACCCCATCTTGCCCGTCGTCGCCGCTATGACCGTTACCGCACACGCCTCGGATGCCATGGTCGCTATCCCCTTTTGGCTCGAGATGTTCGCTGTTGTCGCGGCGTCGATCTCGGGCGTTTTGGTCGCGCGCGAGCACAAGCTCGACCTGGTGGGCGCCGTCGCGCTCGCCGTGGTTTGCGGCCTGGGCGGCGGTCTTTTGCGCGATATGACGCTGCAGGTGGGCAACGTCTACATCCTCAACCAGCCGATGGCGCTCCCGCTCTCCATTGCCACGGCAGCCATCATCTACATTTTCCCGGCAATCGTCGACAAACCCGAAAAACTCATCCCCCTGCTCGACATTATCTCGGTCGGCATCTATGCCGCCACCGGAGCAGACAAGGCGCTGGTCTACGGCTTTGCGCCGGCGGTGTGCATCATGATGGGCTTTTTTACCGCGGTGGGCGGTGGCATGTTGCGCGACAGCTTTATGGGCGTGGTGCCGGGCATTTTCCAGCGCACCAACTTCTATGCCATCGCAGCCATTGCCGGCTCGGCAAGCTATGTATGCCTTGTCATGAGCGGCGTCGTCAGCAACATCACTGCGTTGATCGTATGCGTTGCGATAACTATGGGGCTACGTTGGCTGTCACTGCGCTTTGACATCAAAAGCCCCACCGAGGAAGACATCGCCCGCTTTTTGCACCGTAAAAAGTAGATTGCGCGGCCTCATCCTTCGAAATGCAACCGAGAGGCTCTTTTAGAGCGCCCACGCGTTGGGTACCCTGTTAGGTGCATATCGAGCATCTGACGAAGGATTCACTATGCCCTGTAATCAATTCCCGTCGACCCAGCGCCGTAAAGCGTGGGGCCGCATCACCATCCTGTTCGCACTCATCGCGCTGGCGCTCACCGCGCTCCCCACGGCGTCGTTCGCCGGTACGGACACCGCTGGAAACGTACTTGCGACCGACAATGACGTCAATCCATCTGGCGCCGAGGGTGACCTGTACTGGGCCGGCCAAAGCCTTAACCTAGACGATGCGTCCATCAACCGCGATATCATCGCCGCGGGCGATACCCTCTCGATCCGCGACTGCACGGTGGGCGGCGCCGTCCGTCTTGCGGCGCGCACCATCGACATTGCCAAGACTACGGTTGATGGCAGCGTGACCGTTGCCGGCCAGCATGTCGTGCTCAATTCCGACAGCACCGCCAACTGTTTCTATGCGATAGGCGAGACGGTTGCCCTGCGTGGCTCTACCAAGTCGGCAGCGCTTGCGGGCGATACGGTGACTATCGATGGCACCGTCGAGGGCGATGTCGAGGTTTGGGCCGACAAGCTCATCCTGGGCAAGAACGCCCACATCACCGGCACCGTGAACGCACACGTCTCCGAGGACCCCGAGCGCGCCGCGGGAGCCGAGGTCGGCGCGCTCAAGATCGACCGCACCGAGAACGAGGATACTTCCACCGTTAACGATGTCATCGGCGGTATCGTCGCCGCGGCACTCTCGACCTGCTTTGTCGCTCTGGTGCTCGAGCTCGTCTTTCCGCGCGCGACCGCCAGCGCCGCCGGCATGCTCCACCAGCGCCCCATGCCCCTGTGGGTGAGCGGTCTTCTGAGCACGGTGGCCGCCATTCCCGCCGTCCTGTTGCTCGCCATCTCGATTGCAGGCCTGTCACTCGCCGGAGCCCTCATGTGCGCCGTAATCGGTATCGCTCTGGTCTCGGCGGCATTTACGGGCACCGCGATCGCACGCATGGTCGGACACAACCAGAACCGCTACGCCATGGCCGCCGTGGGCGGTATCGCCGCAGGCGCACTCACGGCACTCCCCCTTATGGGCAACTTCGTCAGCGGCGTGGCCTTCGTCTTTACGCTCGGCTACGTCATCCAGATCATCTGGCGCAACGCCCACCTCAAGCCGCAGCAGACCGCCAACACCCCGGGCCTTCCCTCCGCCTAACCGTCAACCCCCGCAAAGGGGACAGGCACCTTTGCGGGGGGGTGCAGACCAACTCAATCCTTGTACACCAAAAAGGGCACCGACCGCGATGGTCGGCGCCCTTTCTTGTTAGTCGCTATAAAGCCCAGCGCTTATTTGTTGACCTGGCCGGCGCGGACGGCGGCCTTCTTGCGGTCGGTGGCGTTGAGCAGACGCTTGCGCAGGCGGATGTTCTTGGGAGTAATCTCGACCAGCTCGTCGTCGGCGATGTACTCCAGCGCTTCCTCCAGCGAGAAGGTGCGGGGCGGCACCAGCTGGACGGAGATATCGGAGGTCGAGGAACGCTGGTTGCCCAGGTTCTTGGTACGGGCGATGTTGACGACCATGTCGCCGGCCTTGCTGCGCTCGCCCACGATCATGCCCTCGTAGCACTCGGTGCCCGGCTCAACGAACAGCTGGCCGCGCTCCTGCAGCGTACCCAGAGCGTAGGCGACGGCCTTCTCGGTGGTCATGGAGATCATGGCACCGTTCTGGCGGTTGCCGATCTCGCCGGCGTAAGGACCGTACTCCATGAAGGTGTGGTAGAACACGCCCTCGCCGTGGGTGACGTTCATGATGCGGTTCTTAAGGCCCATGATGCCGCGGGTCGGGATCTTAAACTCAAGGTGCGTCACGATGCCCGAGGTATCCATGCTCGTCATGATGCCGCCAGAGGTACCGAAGACCTCAACAACCTTGCCCGAGTACTCGTCCGGGCACTCGACGACGGCCTGCTCGACAGGCTCCATCTTGTTGCCGTTCTCGTCCTTCTTAAACAGAACGCGGGGACGGCCGACCTGGAACTCAAAGCCCTCGCGACGCATGGACTCCATCAGGACGGACAGGTGCAGAATGCCGCGACCCGAGACCTCGACGCCGCTCTTGTCCTCGAGCTCCTCGATCTTCATGGTCACGTTGTTCTCGGCCTCGTTGAACAGGCGCTCCTTGAGCTGACGGGCGCCCACGATGTCGCCGTCGCGACCGACGAGCGGGGAGGTAGAAGCCTCGAAGACGATGGACAGGGTCGGCGGGTCGATCTCGATGGGCTCGAGCTCGACGGGGTTCTCGGGGTCGGTGTAGACATCGCCGATATCGGTGCGGTCAATACCCACGACAGCGGCGATATCGCCGGCGCCGACTTCCTGGCACTCGGTGCGGCCGAGGTAGTCGAAGGTAAAGAGCTGCTTGACGGTAGAGGTGGCGCTGGAGCCGTCGTTCTTGACAACCAGGATCTGGTCGCCCTGGTGGATGGTGCCGGAGTACACGCGACCGATGCCGATACGGCCAACGAAGTTGGAGTGGTCGATGGTCACGCACTGCATGGCCAGCGGGGCGTTCTCGTCAACCTCGGGCGCGGGCATGTCGTCGATGATCATATCGAGCAGCGGATACATGTCCATGTTGCCGTCGTTGGGGTCAAGACGGGCAAAGCCATTCATGGCGCTGGCGTAGACCACGTGCTCCATGGCGAACTCAAGCTGGTCGTCGGTGGCGCCCAGGTCGGCCATGAGGTCCAGGCAGTCATTGTAGGCCTTCTCGGGGTTGGCACCCGGACGGTCGATCTTGTTGATGACGATCATGATCTTAAGGCCGGTGTCGATAGCGTGACGCAGCACGAAGCGGGTCTGGGGCATGGGGCCCTCAAAGGCGTCGACCAGCAGCAGGGCGCCGTCGGCCATACGCAGCACGCGCTCGACCTCGCCGCCAAAGTCGGCGTGGCCCGGGGTGTCGATGACGTTGATCTTAACGTCCTTGTACTCGATAGAGATGTTCTTGGCGAGAATCGTAATGCCGCGCTCGCGCTCCTGGTCGTTGGAATCCAGAACGCGGTCCTCGACCTGCTGGTTGGCACGGAAGGCGTCCGTGGCACGCAGGAGCTTATCGACCATCGTCGTCTTGCCGTGGTCGACGTGGGCGATGATGGCGATGTTTCTCAGATTGTCTACGCGCATGTAGTTCCCCTATCTTCTATCTATACACAAACGGCACGCGTATGCGACCCGCCCAGCAACACAACGCTCGGCGGGAATATTGAGCCTTTTACCGAAAACTCGTTTATTTTAGCGATTTTAGATGAGAGGGGTTTCCTCACCTGCAGGTTCAGGGTCGCTCCACATAAAACCATCGCCGGCGCCCATGCCCTCATACAGTACATATGCCGAAAAACCGCTCTCGAGCGTAGTCTCGAAAAAGCTCACGAGCAAAGCGTCGTGGTAGCCGCCGTCAATCTCGACGCAGCCGGTATAGCCGATGGCGTAACGGGCGATACGGCCCAGGCCCTCGTCCTTAAGACCCATCTTGTGCTCGGAGATAAAGTTGGTGGCCGCCTCGAGGCACGCTTCTTCGCCATCCTCATCGAGCGCCGCCAGATAACGGTTGGAAGCGGCGTCCTCAATTGCCACGACCACGCCGGGGTTTTCGCCGGCGGCAAGGTCGTCCAAGAACGCGCCGATCAGATCGCACACCATGGCGTCGAGCTCGGCGGAGACGTTACCGGCATCCTGCATATCCTGTGCCATCTTTAGACCTTCCCATCGAGTCTGGCGTCGTTACAGTTCTTGCGCCTCGGCGGCGATCTTAGCAGCGGCATCGCGGGCGCGCATCATGTCCGCCGCGCGTTTGTCGAGCACCTTGATCTGGCTAGTCAGCATGACCGCATCGACCACGCCCCAGATCACCAGGCCCGTAGAGATCGAAAACCCAAGCGCACCAACTGTACCACGAAGGCGCGAACAGATTGCCGCGACAAGGGCGGAGATAACAACCATCTTGATAAACGAGCCGCGGCGCTCGCGAAGCGTGCGAGCCTGCGTCACATAGGCAATGCGAGCCGCCTCAGAAGCCTCCGAGCGCATCTGGGCCTCGCGCGCAATGGCCGCCGCCTCAGCCGACATACCGCTAGCCATCAGCGAACGCTCCGCAACCTGGACACCCCGCATTTAGAAATCATCGGGGGAGAGCGTATGGACGAACTCGTCGAACTTCTCGAACTCCTGCTCGTCGTCAACTTCCTCGGCATGGGCAGAAACGGTGCCCAGGCGATTCATGATGTCGTCCTCCACAAACATGGGAGCATTGCTGCGCACGGCAAGGGCAATGGCATCACTGGGGCGGGCGTCGATCTTGCGCTCGTCGCCATCGACCAGCACGACGATCGTCGCATAGAACACCGGCGGCTCGGCGCGGACGATTTCGACGCGCTCGAGCTTGGCACCCAGGGCGTCGACGGTGTCGAGCAGCAGGTCGTGCGTGATGGGACGATCGGCGCGGCCGCTGTCGATGCCGCGGCTGATTGCCGCAGCCTCAAACGAGCCAGTCTGGATGGAGAGGGAGCGCAGCGGCGCGGGGGAATCCGACTTGCTGCAGCGCTCGCGAAGCACGATAAGCGATGGCACGGGACCGGCGGCCATGACGATGGTCTCTATGTCGACACGAACCATGGAACACCTCCGGTACGTAGCGGTTAACACGCGGCGGCCTGCCGCGTTGAATAGCTATACTACCCAAACTTTCGCGTAGCACACAAAACCAAAATGAGATTTATCGCAGACAAGAAAAAAGCCCCAAGGCAATGCCCCAGGGCTCTTCACAGTTTTGATGGTGGACCTGACAAGATTCGAACTTGTGACCTCCCGGTTATCAGCCGGACGCTCTAACCAACTGAGCTACAGGTCCATCGCGCAATGGATATATTAGACGAGTCGTTACGCGCGCGTCAACAACTTTTTTGAAAATCTTTGAGGGGTGTCGCCCCCGGCTGCCCGGCGGCATGCGAAGTCGCCTGCTCGGACAGTCCTGCTCGCACGGAGAGCACATTAAGTGCTCTCCTGCTCGTGCGGAACTCGCGATCGACTTCGCATGCCGCCGGGCAGCCGGGGGCGACGTGGGGTTCAAAGGTTTTCAAAAAAGCGGTCGGCGCGCAGTGCGCCGACCGCCGATATATGGGGTCTGATGATTTTTACCAGCTAGAGCCTCTTACTCGTCTAGGAGATCTTCTGGCATGTCGTTGCCATCGCCTAGATCGACTGGGGCTTCTTCGGGGGCAGAACCGTCTTCTGTTGCTTCGCCTTCGGGCTTCTCTTTGGCTGCCGTCATGCGGGCTACGGCGCATACGCGGTCGTTGTCGTCGACGGTCATCATCTTGACGCCCTGGGTGGCGCGGCCGGTCTGGCTGATCTCGTCGGTCTTGACGCGAATGACCGTCGCACCCTCCGTCACGATGAACAGCTCGTGCTGCGGGCCCACCGTCTTCATGGCCGCGAGGTTACCCTTACGCTCGGTCATTTGGATGGTGTAGACGCCCTGGCCGCCGCGATTCTGCTCCGGGTAGTCCGCAACCGGTGTGCGCTTGCCGTAGCCGCGCTCGGTGATGACGAACAGATCGCCGTTGCCGTTAGTGACTTCCATGCCCAGAACGCTCACGCCGTCCTTCATGCCGATACCGCGAACGCCGCTGGTGTCGCGGCCGGTAGCGCGCACCTGCTCCTCGGAGAACATGATCGCCTTGCCCGCGGTGGTGGCTAGGATAATCTTGTCGCCCTCGCGCACGCGGCGCACGTTCAGCAGCGCGTCGTCGTCACGCAGGTTGATAGCGATCAGGCCGTCGCGACGGCTGCGATCATATGCGCTCATCACGGTCTTCTTGACCATGCCGCTCTTGGTGGCAAACATCAGGTACTCGTCGGCCGGGAACTCGCGGCAGCTGATGACGCTCGCGATCTTCTCGCCCTCCTCGAAAGGCAGCAGGTTGACGATCGCGGTACCGCGCGCCTGGCGCGTACCCACCGGCAGCTCGTGCACCTTCAGGCGATAGACCTTGCCCTTGCTCGAGAAGAACAGCACGTACTCGTGCGTGGACGCGATGAACATCTCATCGATAACGTCGTCCTCTTTGAGGTTGACACCCGACACGCCCTTGCCGCCGCGCTTCTGGGCACGGTAGGCAGCCACCGGGATACGCTTAACGTAGCCGGTGTGGGTGATGGTCACGACCATATCCTCATCGGCGATGAGGTCCTCGACATCCAGGTCCTTCTCAACCTGGCTGATCTCGGTGCGGCGCTTGTCGCCAAACTTCTTGGAGATCTCGCGCATCTCTTCCTTGATGACGCCCAGGATCTTCTCCTCGTGCGCCAGCAGGTCCTCGTAGTAGGCGATGGCGCGGCGCAGGCCGTCCAACTCTTCCTGAATCTTGTCGCGCTCCAGGCCGGTCAGGCGGCGCAGCTTCATCTCGAGGATGGCCGTGGTCTGCTCGGGCGTAAAGCCAAAGCGCTCGATCAGGCGGCTGCTGGCCTCGGAGTCGGTCTGCGAGGAGCGGATAATGCTAATGACCTCGTCGATATGGTCAAGGGCCATCAGATAGCCCTCGAGGATATGCGCGCGGGCCTGGGCCTTCTTAAGGTCGAAGCGGGTGCGGCGAGTGACGACGTCGACCTGGTGGTCGATGTAGTGCTGCAGCATCTCGCGCAGGCTCAGGCATTTGGGAACGCCGTTGACGAGTGCCAGGTTGTTGGCGCCAAAGGTCGTCTGCAGCGAGGTGTACTTATACAGATTGTTGAGCACGACCTGCGGAATGACGCCCTTCTTGAGCTCGATGACCAGACGGATGCCCTTCTGGTTGGACTCATCGCGCATATCCGAGATGCCCTCGATGCGCTTATCGTTGACGAGCTGGGCGATCTTCTCCTGCAGCGTGCCCTTGTTGACCATGTAGGGAATCTCGGTAAAGACCAGGCGGCTGCGGCCGGTCTTGGTGGACTCCACGTGTGCCTTGGCACGTACGGTAATGGAGCCGCGACCGGTCTCGTAGCTCTGCTTAATGCCGGCGCTGCCCATGATGATGGCGCCGGTGGGGAAGTCCGGACCGGGCATGATCTGCATGAGCTCGTCGACGGTGGCGTCGGGGTTGTCGATCAGGTAGCAGGTGGCCTCAATCGCCTCGGTGAGGTTATGCGGGGCGATGTTGGTGGCCATGCCGACGGCGATGCCCTGGCTGCCGTTAACCAGCAGGTTGGGGAAGCGCGCAGGCAGCGCCACGGGCTCGGCGAGCGATTCGTCGTAGTTGGGCTGCCAGTCGACGGTATCCTTCTGCAAGTCACGCAGCAGTTCCATGGCGGGCTTTGCCAGGCGGCTCTCGGTGTAACGCATGGCTGCCGCGCCGTCGCCGTCGATGTTGCCGAAGTTGCCGTGACCGTCGATGAGCGGCGTGCGCATGGAGAACCACTGCGCCAGGCGGACCATGGCCTCGTAGACCGCAGAGTCACCGTGCGGGTGGTACTTACCGATAACTTCGCCGACCGTCCAGGCCGACTTTTTGTGTGGGCGGTTGGGGTAGATGCCGCTCTCGTTCATCGCGTACAGGATGCGGCGGTGTACCGGCTTTAAGCCGTCGCGCACGTCCGGCAGGGCACGCGCTGTGATAACCGACATCGAATACTCGATGAACGACTGCTTCATCTCGCGACCGAACTCCGAAATCTGGAGCTGGCCGCCGTTGATGTCCTCGCCGGCCGAGGCGCCACGATCGACTTCGCCAAAGCTCTCCTCGAGCTCACCGTCGTCGTCCTCTTCCTCATCATCATCGGCATCGGGGTTATAGGCGTCCGGATCGCCGTCCTCGCCCTGCTCAGCACGGGCAAGCAGGCGCTTCAGATCATCGGGCATACCGGCATCGCCGGCCTCGCCCATACCCTCGTTGTTGTTGATATCGTCTGCCACGTTACCTCCTCATGGTTTGCGTGGTCCATTAGTTCCCAACCACGGAGACGGCTTTTCCAGGTGCCGCAGATTCGCCCGAAAGAGGAGGGAAGCGTACTTGGGTACGCGACCGACGATTGAGGGCGAAGGTGCGGTGGCTGGGAAAGCCGCAGGGATTAGGCGTCTAAGAATCGTGCGTCATGTGCATGCTTCTCGATGTACTCGCGGCGATAGCCGACCTCGGAACCCATCAGCTCGCGCACGGCGCGGTCTGCCACCACGGCGTCCTCGATCGACACGCGCTGCAGGATGCGGGTCTTGGGATCCATCGTCGTCGAGGCAAGCTGCTTGGGGTCCATCTCGCCCAGACCCTTGTAGCGCTGGACGGTATAGCCCTTGCGCTTTTTGGTGATCTTGCCGTCCTTGGCCTTGCCGTCCTCGTCGTTATCGTCGGGGTTCAGGCCCAGACTCTGGATGGTATCGCGCAGGATCTCGTCTTCGGGCTGGCGGCCGTTGGGATACACGTAGTGGATCTTGTTGCGCACCTTAATGCCAAAGATGGGCGGGCAGGCAACATAGACGTAGCCGGCATCGATCAGCGGACGCATGTACTTGTAGAAGAACGTCAGCAGCAGGATGCGGATATGCGCACCGTCGACGTCTGCATCGGTCATGATGATGATCTTGTGGTAGCGCGCCTTGGTGATATCGAAGTCGCCGCCGTCACCGGCACTCGTCGTGACGCCGCAGCCGATCGCGGTAATCAGCGACTGGATGGTGTCACTCGAGAACGCGCGATGGTCACCAACGCGCTCGACATTCAAAATCTTGCCGCGCAGGGGCAGAATCGCCTGGATGTCTCGGCGACGGCCGTCCTTGGCCGAACCGCCTGCCGAGTCGCCCTCTACGATGAAGAGCTCGGTCAGCTCGGCATCGCGCACCGAGCAGTCAGCGAGCTTACCGGGCAGGGACGCCGTCTCGAGCAGGCTCTTGCGGCGGGTCGCTTCGCGCGCCTTGCGGGCGGCGTTGCGCGCCTTGCAGGCCTGTTGCGCCTTCTTGACGATCTCGCGGGCGGGCTTGGGATGCTCCTCCAAGTAATCGGCGAGGCCGTCGGTCACGATCTTGAGCGTGAGCGCGCGCATATAGGAGCTACCGAGCTTGGCCTTGGTCTGGCCCTCAAACTGCGGATCGGGCAGCTTGACCGAGATAACGGCCGAAAGGCCCTCGCGCACATCGTCGCCGGTCAGGTTGGCGTCTTTTTCCTTGAGCAGGTTCTGCTTGCGCGCGTAATCGTTGATCACGCGGGTGAGCGCGGTGCGGAAACCCTCAAGGTGCATGCCGCCCTCGGGGGTGTAGATGTCGTTGGCAAACGACATGACGTTCTCGCCGTAACCGCTATTCCACTGCAGGGAAACCTCGACCTCGCCCATCTTGGCCACAGGTGCGTCCGGGTCCGATTTGCCCTCGATGTAGATGGGCTCCTTAAAGGCCTCGGGGACGTCCTTGCCCTCGTTGAGGAACTTGACGAAGTCGATGATGCCGCCCTCGTAGCAAAACTCCTCCACGTGGGGAGTCGCCTCGCGCTCGTCGGTCAGCACGATTTTGAGGTTCTTATTGAGGAACGCCGTCTCCTGCAGACGGTTGTGCAGCGTATCGAAATCGTAAATGCAGGTCTCGAAGATCTCGTCGTCGGGCCAGAAGGTGACGGTGGTGCCCGTCGAATCCGAGGTGCCCACGACCTCCATCTTCTTGACGGTCTTGCCGCGCGAGAACTCCATCTCGTAGGTGTTGCCGTCG
Source organism: uncultured Collinsella sp. (assembly GCA_900542635.1). Lineage (GTDB taxonomy): Bacteria > Actinomycetota > Coriobacteriia > Coriobacteriales > Coriobacteriaceae > Collinsella. Next base: position 37,121 of record UQOJ01000003.1, on the reverse strand, counting down.
CGACGAACCTGAACGACCACGCGCTTGGACAGTGCGTTGACGACGGAGATGCCAACGCCGTGCAGGCCGCCCGAGACCTTATAGGCCGAATTATCGAACTTACCGCCGGCGTGCAAGATCGTCATGACGACCTCGAGCGTCGGGATCTTTTTAACAGGGTGCTCGTCGACGGGGATGCCGCGCCCGTTGTCGACGACCGTGATGGAGTTGTCGGCGTGGACCGTCACCTGGATCTCGGTGCAGAAACCGGCCATGGCCTCGTCGACGGAGTTGTCAACGATCTCCCACACCAGGTGATGCAGACCGCTGGCGCTCGTCGAGCCGATATACATGCCCGGGCGCTTACGAACGGCCTCGAGACCTTCGAGAATCTTAATCTCGCCGCCATCGTAATCGTTTTCGTTTGCCACACGTCCTCCTTCAGTCAAGAAAATGTGTACAGCCTTACTAGTTTATCGTAAAAAAATACCCTCGGGAACGAGGGTATTTGGCTCTACAAGGCCACCAGATGCGATTTAAGGCTCTTTTTTGCTTTGCACGCCCTTGGCCCACTCGGCACTGGCTCTCATGGCGTTCTCGAGGGCCTCGCGCAGTTTTTGGTCTTCGATGGGCGCCACTTGGCACTCAATCTCGGTGCGCTCGGCCTCACTGAGGTCGGCGTGCGGAGCCGGCGGGCGCTCTGTCGTCGCCGGGCGCAGGCGCTCCTTGGCGGCGGGTGGCGTGTGGCCGGGCGCGGTGGTTTTGAACACCAGGCCGTCCACATGTGCACCGGCGCGCTCCATACGTGCGCGGATGATCTCGCGCAACAGCGTCATTTCCTGCGTCCACGAGGGCGAGTCGAGGTACACCAGCAGCTCATTGGACTCGGGCAGGTAGCGCAGGCCCGTCACATGGCGCCCCTCGCGCGTGCCCGAGCACACCGCATTCCAGGCGCGATAGACCGCACGAGATTCCTCTGCAGCCTCCATCTGCGCGCGGCGCTCAGGCGTCGCGGCCGCCAGGATGCGCTGGCGCTCTGCGTTCAAAAACCCACTGAAGGCGACCGTTTCGCTCTCGCGCTCGTAATTAGCACGTCTCACCCATGCTCACCACCTTGGCTCGATCAAGCAGATCATCGGTAAAGTACCCCAGGTTGGTCGTGGTTATGACCGTCTGGATATCATCGCCGATCAGCCGCAGGAAAGCACCGCGACGCTCGCCGTCGAGTTCGCTCATCACGTCGTCCAAAAGCAGCAATGGGGCGGTGCCCAGGACATCGCGAGCCACGGCCACCTCCGCCACCTTCCAGGCCAGAACCAACGTTCGCTGCTGACCTTGGCTGGCAAATGAACGGGCGGAGCGACCCGCCACGGTAAACTCAATCTCATCGCGATGCGGCCCCACCAACGTCACGCCGCGGCGAATTTCCTCGTCAGCGTGCTCATCAAGGGCAGCCAGCATGCGCTCGTACGCCCAGCCCTTCAGCTCTTCGCGATCATCGACCTGGGGCAAATCCCCCAGCGTGGACGTATAGGTCACGTTGGCAGCCTCACCGGATGCCACTTGCCCGTAGGCAGTGTGCACATGGCCCGCCAGCCGGTCGAGCAGAGCCAACCGGTGCACAAGCAGGGCCGAGCCCGCGCGGGCAATCGAATCATTCCACGCGCCGAGCATCTCGCGGCAGCACCAGGTCTCCTTGAGCAAGGCGTTACGCTGAGTCACGCAGCGCCCATAGGTGCTCGCAAGATCGGCATAGCGTGCGCTCAGTTGCATGCCAAAGTCATCGAGGGCGGCGCGGCGCACACTGGCGCCTCGCTTAACCATGTCCAGATGGTCGGGGCAAAACAGCACGCTCGGCAGAACCCCGCGCACACCGGCGGCAGAGCATCTCTTGCCGTTGCGGCTAAACGAGCGTTTACCGTCCTCCGCGCTCAATCCCATATCAAGCACGCGGCCGTCGCCCTCGAGCCTCAGCTCGGCCTTGCACGAGCCCACGCCGTCATGGACGAGCTCGGCTGCGGTCGGATGCCTAAACGAGGCGCCGCTCGTCAGCAGCTGCAGCGCCTCTATGAGATTGGTCTTGCCCGCCGCGTTGGGTCCCGCAAGTATCGTCACGCCCTCGTCCAGGGCAAGGCGATAGCTATCGAAGCTGCGGTAGTGCGCGACGGAAAGATCGCGGGCGAATATGGTCATAGGGCGGTTGCTAGATGCGGACCGGCATGACCAGGTACAGGTAGTTGATCTTGTCGTAGGACTTGAAGATGCCCGCCTGCGAGTAGCTCTTGAGCTCCAGCGTGATCTCCTTCTCCTTGGACAGGGCATTGAGGCAGCCGAAGATGTAGTGGTAGTTGAAGGCGATGGTGCCCGACTCGCCCTCGGCCTCGACATCGATCGTCTCCTGCGCAAGGTCCTGGTCATTGGAAATGGAGGACAGGCCCATCTGCCCGTTCTCGACATCGATCTCGAACTTGACGGCGGGGTTGGCGCTCGCGATAACGGCCACGCGCTTGAGGGCGGCGTTAAAGGCGGCGACGTCGATCTTGACGCTCGTCACGCACGAATCGGGGATGAGCTGCTTGTAGTTGGGGTACATGCCCTCGATACGGCGCGACACGTAGGTGGTGTTGCCGGCCTCGAAGACGACCTGGGTGTCGGTAGCCCCGATCATGATGGTTGCCTGGCTGGCCATGATGTTCAGAGCGTCGTTAAAGGCGTCGGCCGGAACGTTAAGCTCAAAGGAGCCCTCGAGGGTCGAGGTCTCGACCTGCGTATCGCACACGGCCAAGCGGAAGGAATCGGTCGCCACCAGGCGCACGGTGTTGTTCTCGACCTTCATGTGCACGCCGCCCAGGATGGGGCGGGCCTTGTCGGTCGAGGTGACGCGCCACACGCGGCCGACCATTTCGGACAAGATATCGGTCGGCAGCTCCACGGCACTCTCAATGGCATAGGCCGGAAACTCGGGGAAGTCATTGGCATCGAGCGTGTTCAGGCGGAAAGAGCTCTTCTCACAACCAATCAGCACCTGGCGCTCGGACAGCTCAAAGGTGACCGGGGCATCGGGGAGGGTCTTGGTGATATTGGAGAGCATCTTACAGGGGATAACCATCTCGCCCTCTTCTTCGACATGCGCCGCGATGCGATGACGGATCGAGATGGTGTAGTTAGAGGTTTGGAATTCCAAGATGCCGTCTTGCGCCTTGACGAGCACGCCCGACAGGATGGGAAGGGTGGATGCCGAAGCGACACCCTTCATAACGACGCCGATGGCTTGTGTAAGCGAGCTCTGGCTGACGGTAAACTTCATCTTTTAATACCTTTCTATAGATATAAATATCTTAATAATAGTAATAGCACTGACGAAACTGTTGATTACTCCCAAAGACGCAGGTCAGACCCAGAAAGGGAATCGACAGCAGCCTGTGTGCAACAGGGGTGGTTTTCCACGTTCAAAACCTGCGCAAAACTTTTCATCACCGCGGGTTGGGTTTTAGACACCTTATGCCCGTGGTTTCGACAAGTTTTCAACAGATGTCTCTATTTCCCTACGAGCGCAGTGTAATTTTATCGCGCAGCGACTTGAGGTCTTCGGTGACGGTGCGGTCTTCCTGGATCATTTTCTGGACTTTTTTGTAGCTCGTGCTGACGGTCGAGTGGTTGCGGTTGCCAAATTCGGCGCCCACCGCCGTGGTCGTCATCTCGCACATCTCGATGGCCAGGTAGATAGCGATATGACGTGCTTTGGCGATATTGGCGTTGCGACGCGGGCCGATGAGCTCCTCGTGCGTCACGCCGTACTGCTCTTCGATGACGGACTGAACCGTCTGGACGTTGATCTTTTTGGCCGATGTGTCGAAGTACTGGCTGGCGATGGCGTCGATATCGTCAAAGGTGAGCTCCCCGCCCTCGCGCTCGCGGTCGCCCGCCTCGCCGGCGCAGCGCTCGCAAAAGCTCTCGAGTTCGCGGATGTTGGTGCCCGAGACCTCGGCCATGTGTTTAAAGTGCTCGTCGGTCAGGTGCCCTCCGTCGCCCCCATAGGCCGCCAGCAGCGAGTCGTCGCCCGCCTCTGGAGCGGCGACGATGGTGTTCTCGTAATAGCGCTGCAAGATCTTGTATTTCATCTCGTAGCTGGGCTCTGCGACCAGGCAGAGCATGCCGGCGTTGAAGCGGCTGGTCAGACGCTCATCCATGCTCAGGTCCTTGGGGGCGCGGTCTGCCGCGATGACGACCTTCTTGTTGTTGCGGATGAACTCGTCCATGAGCTGGAAAAAGTAGTCCACGCTCGCGCGCTTGCCGATGATGTTTTGGATGTCATCGATGATGAGCACGTCCACGCCGTGGTACGCCTGCATGATGGGGGCGTTGCTCTTCTTTTGGCGGTCGAACTCGGTCATCAGGTCGTCCAGATATGCCTGGGAGTTTGCATACTTGACCTTGATCTCGGGCGACTTTTCGGCGAGCTCGTTTTTGATGGCAAGCAGCAGGTGCGTCTTGCCCAGGCCCGATTTGCCGTAGATGAACAGTGACGTGCACGTGCCGCGCTCGTCCGCGAGGGCGGCAAACTTGAGTGCCGAGCGATAGGCATGGCTGTTCTCGGGGCCGTAGACAAAGTTCTCAAAGGTGAATTTTGAGTTCGCTGCGAGCGGGGCTCCATCCGTATTCTGCTCGGCCGGCACGGTCGGTGCTGGCATGGGTGAAGTGGGGGTCGCAGCTTGCGTGGGTTTAGTCGGCGCTCCGACCTTCATCTGGTTCATCATGCGACGAAAATCATCGGCTGAGAGCGTGTTTTTGATTGCAATGCCCGAATCCGCGCCCGCCGCTGCGTCGTGAGCGATGGGCATGTGCGTGACGGGTACGTTCGTTGACGTCGCCGCCGCGGTCGGCAACGGTGCCATGGTTTCACGGGAAACATCGCTGTGCTGGTGCTCGATCGTCGGTACGTCGCCTGCGGAGGCCGGCACCGCCGGGGAAGCGGCGGGAGCCGTGGCGGGCGCCGTCGTGGCAGCGGATTCCGCTGCGGCGCCTTGCGGTGCCACGATGTCGAGAGCAATCGGTGCAAAGGCGATTTCTTCCAGATAGGCCTCAATAGTCGGCTGATGCTTTTTGAGCTGCGCGATGGCAAAGCGCGAGGGGGCCTCGATCGTGAGCGTGTCTTCGGTCAGGCTTATGGCGCGCGATTGCCCCAGCATGTTGATGAGGCGTGCATCTTGGCCGTCGCGCTGGCAAAAGGCGATGGCATCCCCCAAGATGATGCTTGCTTCCTCGTCCACTGTCTCTCCCGTTCTTTAGCTCTGAGCTCGCACGCGAGCGGCGCCGAGTTCGGTCAGATGGTATTTCTGGCCATGCTTGATGACCAAGCCGGCCTGCGCCAAGTCATTGAGCGTGCGTGACCAAGTGGGGGCCGAGTTTCCAAACGCCCTCGCCAGATCGGTCGCACCGCACGCTTGATTTTGCGCCAGATAGCCCAGCGCGGCGTTGCCGCGATCGCTTACGAACACGTCCGGTTGTGGCTGCGCATACTGATTTGCTGCATTAGGATACATCATTTGAGCTGCTGGTTGTTGAGAACTCTGCATCGGCGGCATTTGCTGTTGAAAACTTTGAGGCCACTGTTGGTAAGGCTGCGGAGGCATCTGCTGGGCCCAGGGGTTGTACTGCTGCTGCGGCATCTGCTGGTACGGCTGCTGATATCCCTGCTGGTACTGCTGCGGGAACTGCTGGCCATACCCCAGTGGCGGCATCTGCTGATATGGATATCCCTGTTGGTACGGCTGATAGCCCATTTGCTGGCCACCCGGCGCCCCCGTCGCCTGCTGCATTGCTGCTGCATCCTGATCCGCCAGCGGCATGGCCTCTGGCATGTTTGGCGGCATCGACATCGATGCCGCCCGGGGTTCTTGTGTAGGAAGCATTCCGGGCTGCCGCATCTGTCCCACGGGGGGCTGCATCTGCTGCGTTGCCATGGGCTGCTGTGCAAAAGCTCCCGGCAGGGGATATGTGGGCTGCTCCGTCTCGGGCCGCACGGCAGCGCCGCGTCCGCCGGCACGCTCGATTTCCTGCACGCGTTTAGGGTTCAGGCTTACCGTAACCACGGTACCGTTGCCCATGTTGTCCTCGATGGATACGGCACCGCCGGCGTTTTCCAAATACTCCTGCACCATGGGAAACCCTGCTCCGGTTCCACGGATATAGCGCTTCATCTTGCTGTTTGCGCTGGTAACGCCAAAGTCGAAAGCACGTTCCTTGTCGTCGATGCCGGGTCCTTGGTCAGCAAAGCGGATGGTGTCTCCGCCGTCCAGGATCGAGATGATGGGCTCGGCAAAGTGGGCGTGGATAAAGTTTTCGACAATCTCGCGGATGACCATGAGCGAGATATGGCCGCCTTGTTCTTTCATGCACTGGTAGACGGTGTTGGTCGTCTCTTCCAAATACGTGCGGACATCTTGCGGATCAATGACGATCACACGCGGTGTCGACAGCATGTCGTCATAGACGGCGATGCGTGCGGCGTACATGGCTTTTGGCGCCTGCGTGGTCGTCTGCTCGCCTTCCTCACGCTCTTCGCGCACGCCGGTGATGTGCTCGTTGTCGGGTGCCGGGTCTCCGGAATCGACCATGGTGTAAAAGTCGTCAGACATGCCGCTCGCAATCTTTCATAAGGTTTCGAACAAATAGTAGCTCACTGTGCAATGTTTCTCATCTTTCGACAACTTTTCAAAACCTGTTGAAAACTTTGGAAAACGGGCGAAAAGTTCTCAACATTGCCAACATGACCTGTTGAAAACTCGATGAAATATCGTGAAAAGTTGCCATACACCGCTAAATCGAGCTCGGCTTATGGGGGAACCGTGTGAACTACGCAACCTTTTACCTTTGATTTCTTGACATTTGAACATTGATTTCCCTACAATCTTCAAGCTCACGTGTCTATATCTGCGTCCGCGCTCCCGCGGACACTCGAAATGCAGCAGGAGGAACTTAAGATGAAGCGTACGTATCAGCCTAATAAGCGTAAGCGTGCCAAGACCCATGGCTTCCGTGCCCGTATGGCCACCAAGGGTGGTCGTGCCGTGCTCGCCCGTCGCCGCGCCAAGGGCCGCAAGCGTCTCACTGTCTAGCAGCGATACACACATCTCGCATGAAGACTATTAAGTCTCGGCAAGATTTCGAGCATGTGTTCAGTCAGGGGCGTCGTTTCAATCACCCTCTGATTCGAATGACCATATGTGAATCGGTTGGCGAAGGCGGCTCCGGAAGGGTCGCCTTCGTTGGTGCTAAGCGACTCGGTTGTGCCGTCGTGCGCAACCGATCTAAGCGTGTGATGCGCGAGGCCGCCCGCAGCTGTGGATTTCCCGTTGCGGGTTATGACATCATCTTGTTTGCAACTCCCAAGACGAGGGTTTCCTCGCCGCAGGAGATGGACAAGGCATTGCGTTCGCTTATGAAACGCGCCGGCGTTGCCGGGGAGGAGCGATGAGCAATCACGTTTTGCGACGTGTTGCCATCGCTCCTATTCGCATATATCAACAGGTTATTTCGCCCTTATTGCCTGACGCCTGCATTTATTACCCAACGTGCTCGCAATACGCCGTCCAGGCGATTGAGAAGTACGGTGTTTTGAGAGGCTGCTGGCTTGCCGTGAGGCGCATCGCTCGCTGCAATCCCCTGCACGTCGGCGGTTATGACCCTGTGCCCTAGCGGGCACTCGCTATCGGAGGAAAACTTACATGTGGGATTGGATCGTTAACATCCTTTTCGAGCTGCTCAAGCTCATCCAGACCTTTGCGGTCGACTGGGGCCTGTCCATCATCATCCTGGTGGTCATCATCCGTCTGCTGCTGACGCCGCTTATGCTCAAGTCGACCAAGTCGACGGCTCGCATGCAGGTGCTGCAGCCCAAGATGCTCGAGATCCAGGAGCGCTACGCCGACGATCCCCAGCGTCAGGCCGAGGAGATGCAGAAGTTCTACAGCGAGAACAAGTTTAATCCGCTGTCTGGCTGCCTGCCGCTTCTGATTCAGATGCCCATCCTTATCGCCCTGTTCACGCTTCTGCGCAACCTGCCGCAGTACTTTAACGAGGGCACGTTCTCATTCTTCAACATCCTGCCCGACCTGACCACCACGCCGAGCGCTTCCTTTGCCGATGGCTTTGTGGTCGCGCTGCCTGCGCTGGTCTGCCTGATCCTGTTCGCCGTCCTGACCCTGATTCCGCAGCTCTACATGTCGCGCAACCAGACCGGCCAGCAGGCTCAGAGCATGCGTATGATGGCCGTCGTCATGACGGTCATGATGCTTTGGATGGGTTGGAGCCTTCCCGTTGGTGTTCTGCTGTACTACGACGTCTCGTCTGCTTGGCAGGTTATCCAGCAGATTTTTGTGACGCAGAAGGTCATCGACAAGGCGAAGGCCGATGAGGAGGAGCGTCTTAAGAACGCTCCGCTGCAGGTTGAGGTCACTCGTCGCGAGAAGAAGCCGCGCCCGCACAAGAAGAAGTAGTGGGATATCAATCTTATTTAGGTACCTAACTTTTGGAGTACGTTATGTCTGAAGAGATCATCGAGGATATGCTTGAGGAGGTTGCCCCGCAGGTCGCGGGCGATTATCCCGAGATTGCACAGCGCTACAAGGCTGGTGAAGAGCTGACCGATGAGGAGCTCGACACCATTGCCGATGTTGCGATTTCCATCCTGCGTTCCATCCTTTCGCACTTCGATGCCGCCAACTCTCCTATCGATGAGTATGAGGGCGACGAGGGTGAGCTGATTTTGGATGTAACGGCTCCCGACCTTGCTGTTCTCATTGGCCGACATGGTCGCACCCTTGATGCCCTTCAGGTTATGTTCTCGTTGCTGGTGAGCCGCAAACTTGGCTTTAGGTATCCGGTTGTAGTGGACGTCGAGGGATACAAGAGCCGCCGTCAGGACAAGGTTGCCTCCATGGCTCAGTCTGCTGCCGAGCGTGCCATTCGCACTCACAAGAGTGTTTCGCTTCCGCCCATGAATGCCTACGAGCGTCGACTGGTTCACATTGCACTTCGTGGCAATGATGCCGTCGATACTCATTCTGAGGGTTCTGACCCTGATCGCCATGTGGTGATTGTTGCTCGATAATCCTCTCGAGCTTATGCTAAGGGGACGTGGTTTCCACGTCCCCTTTTTTTGTCAAAAGTTCTCGATACACTGATTTTTGTCAGAAAGGAGCTTTCGTTGTTAGTGCTTACTGATCAGCAGGCTGACGAGATGTTGAGTCGTCTAACTTCCTATTGCAAAGAGTATTCCTTGAGCGTAACTGATGTTGAGCTGAGGAAATGTATTCATCATTTGGATTTGGTTCTGAAAACAAATAAGACAACCAATCTCACCCGTATTCTTAACGTAGAAGATGCTGCCGTACTTCATATCCTCGACTCTCTTGTTTTGCTCCCCTATATCAATAAGGCTCCTGAGGGAGCTTTACTCGATATGGGTACGGGTGCGGGCTTCCCTGGTATTCCGTTAACCATAGCCACGCATCGTAAAGCTACTTATATTGACTCTGTTGGCAAGAAGGTTGATGCTGTCAATTCTTTTGTCCATGTTCTTGGATTGAAACATGCTCATGCGGTTCATGATCGTCTTGAAGAATTTGCTCGAAGCCATAAGAAGCAGTTTTCTGTCGTAACCGCCCGTGCACTAGCCCCTCTACCGATTCTTGTTGAGTATGCGGCACCGTACCTGAAGGATGGAGGGCTATTTGTTATTACCAAGGGCAATCCTTCGGATGAGGAGCTTGCTTCCGGTATGTCAGCAGCTAAGATTTGCGGCTTCACTTTGCTTCTGAATGACGCAATTGATTTGCCTGAAGGCTTGGGTCACAGGGAGTTCATTGTTCTTAAGAAGAGTCATCCAGCATCTGTTTCATTGCCTCGTGCAAATGGCATGGCAAAGAAGAATCCGCTTGCCTAGATGTTTCACGTGAAACATAATGGATACTAACAACTTGCAGTGTTTCACGTGAAACATGGCGGTTGATATCGAATCGGAATGTTTCACGTGAAACATCCTCCGTTTGACAGCTTTAATACACACCAGGAGGGACCGTGGGATTTCGCGACGTTAAGCGTTCTAAGAGCGCAAAAGACACGCGTATCATTGCAATCATCAATCAAAAAGGCGGCGTCGGTAAGTCAACGACGGCTGTAAACCTTGCAGCAGCACTGGGTGAGCAGGGTCGTAAGACACTGATTGTCGATTTTGATCCACAGGGAAACAGCACTAGTGGATTCGGAATTGAAAAAGAAGACCTTGATCACTGCATCTATGATGCATTGTTGAATGATGTGCCGGCAGAATCGCTTGTTCTTGATACAAATTGCAAAAAGGTATTCGTAATTCCGGCTACAATTCAGCTTGCAGGCGCGGAAATTGAGCTCGTAAGCGCAATCGCTCGTGAAACCCGTCTCAAAGATTTACTTGAGCCGATTCAGGACGAGTTCGATTTTATTTTCATTGACTGTCCCCCTTCGCTCGGCCTGCTTACTATCAACGCCTTGACCGCAGCAGACAGCGTTTTGATTCCGATCCAGTGCGAGTATTACGCACTCGAGGGTGTTACGAAGCTGCTTGAGTCAATGAAGATGGTTAAATCACGTCTGAATAAGGGCTTAGACACCTATGGTGTGCTTATGACCATGTATGACTCGCGTACTTCTCTATCGAATCAGGTTGTTGAGGAGGTTCAATCGTACTTTGGTGATAAGGCGTTTAACACACTAATCCCCCGTACGGTTAAAATTTCCGAAGCTCCGTCTTTTGGAGAACCAGTAATTACCTATGCACCTCAAAATAAGGGTGCAAAAGCATATATGAACCTTGCAAAAGAGGTGATCAAGCGTGCCTAGTGCAAAAAAACGTGGCGGATTGGGACGTGGACTCAATGCTTTGGTCTCAGAGGCCGAGTATGAGACCGGTGGTTCGTCTGCATCTGCTTCAAATGCCACATCTGAAACAAGACTACCGATTGAGGATATCGTTCCTAACCCTAATCAGCCGCGAATTCACTTTAACGAAACTGAACTTCGCGAGTTGAGTGAGTCAATCCAAGAACATGGCGTTTTGCAGCCGCTTTTGGTTCGCAAGCATGGAAACGGCTATGAGATCATCGCTGGTGAGCGTCGTTACCAGGCGTCAAAGCTTGCTGGTCTTGAAGAATTGCCAGTCATCATTAAAGAGGTAAATGATGAAGAGATGCTGGCTCTTGCTCTTATCGAAAACCTTCAGCGTTCTGATCTGAATCCCGTCGAAGAGGCTAAGGGCTATCGCCAACTCATTGATGCCAGCGGGATGACCCAGGAGGCATTGTCGAAGGCAGTAAGCAAGTCACGCTCTGCAATTACAAACTCACTGCGTCTTCTCGATCTCCCCGAAATAGTTCAGCAGATGATTTTTGAGGGCAAACTTACTGCTGGTCATGCACGTGCGATTCTTGCAGTTCCCTATGAGGACGCGCGTATTCGACTTGCAGAGAAGGTTGTTGCGGAGGGCCTTTCCGTAAGAGCGACAGAAAATCTTGCTCCGTTGTTTTCTGCCGGAGAGACACCTAAGACGCCGAGGCCTGCAACGCCTCAGTCTTTTAAAAAGGCTGCCCGTGTGCTTCGTCAGGTATTTAATACCAACGTGCGTGTGAAGAGCTCGCGTGGAAAGAATAAGATTGAGATTGAGTTTAAAGACGAGGAAGAGCTCTCTCGTATTCTTGGCGAAATGATTCAGTTTGATCAAGGAGGCCAAGATGAGGAATAAGATTTTAACAGCGATTGCATTGGCGACGACTATCGCGGCTGGTGCCTTTGCTGGCTATAAGATCGCGACAGACGATGAACTTCGAGGTCGTTTGCTTCGTGGCGCGCAAGATATGGTCGATACTTCCAAAAAGAAAATGGATGTTATGACAGAAGATGTTGCCATGCGTACTGCTCAGGTAACGAAGAATCCTAAGATTAATCAAGGTTGGGTTAGCAACCAATGGGAAAATGTAGGCTATTAGGTACCTAACAATTACTCAGCATATTTTGAGAGGTCCTTGTCTGATTCATGAGACAAGGACCTCTTATATTGGCCGTAAAACATGGGACAGGTAGCAGCTGATTTAAAATTAAGATCAATAAATGAAATGACCCCGGTTGCATATTCTGCAACCGGGGTCATTCGATGTTTCACATGAAACGTTTTGGGGCGCGACTCCCCTATGCGTTCTTCTGAACTTTGAAGCGCTGCTTCAGCTGTCCGCAAGCGGCGTCAATATCGTTACCACGGGAGTTACGAATCGTGGTCTCGATGCCACGGGACTCAAGACGACGCTTAAGATCCTCAACCTTATGAATCGGCGACGGCTTGAGCGGGCTACCATCGATGTCGTTAAGCTGAATGAGGTTAACGTGGCACAGCGTTCCCTCGCAGAAGTCGCAGAGCGCCTGCATCTCGGGATTCGTATCGTTGACGCCTTCGATCATGGCATACTCATAGGTTGGGCGGCGGCCGGTCTTCTCGGTGTAGAGCTGAAGCGCCTCGTGAAGGCGAAGCAGCGTGTACTTCTTAACACCGGGCATGAGCTTATTGCGCGTCGACTGGATGGCGGAATGCAGTGAAACAGCAAGCGTGAACTGCTCGGGGATGTCGGCAAATTTGCGAATACCTGGAATAACTCCACTGGTAGAGACGGTGAGGTGACGAGCACCGATACCGATGCCATCGGGGTCGTTGAGGATTCGCAGCGCCTTGAGAACCTCGTCGTAGTTGGCAAACGGCTCGCCCTGGCCCATGAAGACAACGCTCGTGGCGCGCTCGCCAAAGTCATTGGATACATGAAGTACCTGGTCGACGATCTCTTGAGCGGTCAGAGAGCGCTTGAGGCCGTTGAGACCGGTAGCGCAAAAGGCACAGCCCATGCCGCAGCCTGCCTGGGTGGAAACACAGACGGAAAGCTTGTTACGACGGGGCATGCCGACAGTCTCGACGGAAACGCCGTCGTGGTACTCGAGCAGATACTTGCGCGAGCCATCTTTGGAAACTTGCTTGGTGAGTTCAGTGGGCGTGTCAAAGGCAAAAGCCTCTTTAAGCTGCTCGCGGAAAGCCTTGGGAAGGTTGGTCATATCGTCGAACGAACAAACGTTCTTCTCAAAGACCCATTCAATGAGCTGCTTCGCGCGGAAGGCGGGCTGGCCAAGTTCGGCCACGAGCTCGCAAATATCGTTTTGGCTCAAGTCGCGAATGTCCTGAGATTTAGTCCTGGGATTCATGGAAGCCTTTCGATTTTGGGGAAACGTAGAGGGTATCGCTACAATATGGTATCAGCTGCAGAAATTATAGAGGAGGAGTCTGCCCATGCCGGGTAAAAGCCTAGAGAACATGCACGTAGCGGTCTTGGCGGGCGGTCATTCCGCTGAGCGCGAGATCTCGCTCAATTCGGGAAAGAACGTTGTGGTGGCACTGAAAGAAGCCGGTTACACCTCGGTGGAGCTGCTCGATACGGCCGCTGATGACTTTATGGTAACCATGGCAACCGGCGGCTTTGACGTGGCGTTTATCGCCATGCATGGCGCCGGCGGCGAGGATGGTGCCATGCAGGGCGCCATGGAGACCCTTGGTATCCCCTACACGGCCTCGGGCGTGCTTGCCAGCGCCTGCGGTGCCGACAAGGAAGTCTCTAAGCTCCTGTACGCCAAGGCGGGCATTCCCATTGCCCCCGGCCTCGCGCTCGAGGTGGGCGATGAAGTCGATATCGATCATATCGTCGAGGTTTGTGGCGAGCGCTGCTTTGTGAAGCCGGCCGTCAACGGTTCCAGCTATGGCATTTCCCTGGTCCATGAGCCCTCCGAGCTGCCCGCGGCAATCGCCAAGGCGTTTGAGTACGGCGACAAAGTGCTGGTCGAGAAGTGCATCGAGGGTACCGAGATCACCGTCGGCGTGTACGGCGAGGACGACGTGCGCGCTCTGCCGATTGTCGAGATTCGTAAGCCCAAGGACTGCGAGTTCTACGATCTGGACGTGAAGTATGTCGACCCTACGGACATCCATCGCATTCCGGCGCAGATTTCACCCGAGAATTACACTCGCGCTCAGGAGCTTGCCTGCGCTGCTCACAAGGCCCTCGGTTGCCTGGGTATCTCACGCAGCGACTTTATTGTGAGTGAGGACGGCCCCGTCATCCTCGAGACCAATACCATTCCCGGCATGACCGATACGTCGCTGTATCCGGATGAGATCCGCCACACCGACGACATGACGTTCCCGCAGGTCTGTGACAGCCTGATCCGTATGGGCCTTCGTCGAGCGGGCATTGCATGCTAATCGAGGACGCGGTTTCGTCAGGAACGCCGCAGTTTGTCATCGACTCCTATGCCACGCTTGCCGAGCGCGCCAAAACACAGTCCTTCGGCCTTATCGAGGAAGATGTGATCGTCCTCGATACCGAGACCACGGGTCTTTCGGTGCAGGACAATGAGCTGATCGAGATCTCGGCGGCCCGCCTTTCGGGCCGCGAGGTCGTCGACCGCTTCGATACCTTCGTGCATCCCAAACAGCTGATTCCCGCCGAGATTACCGAGCTCACGAGCATTACAAATGCCGATGTGGCAGATGCCCCGTCGGCCGTTGAGGCCGTGGCCGCTCTCGCCGATTTTGTCGGTGGTTGCCCGGTGATCGCACATAACGCCACGTTCGATCGCTCATTTATCGAGTCGGTCAAAGGCGGCGTCAACGTGAGCGATATTTGGATCGATTCGCTGGCGCTGTCGCGCATCGCGCTTCCGCGCCTGGCCTCGCACAAGCTGTCTTTTATGGCCGATCTGTTTGGCTGTGACTCGGTATCACACCGTGCCAATGCCGACGTCGACGCCCTGTGTGGTGTATGGCGCGTGTTGCTCGTGGCGCTCACCGACTTGCCCCAGGGCCTCATGGCGCGCCTAGCCGACATGCATCCGGATGTGCCTTGGTCCTATCGTCCTATCTTCTCATTCTTGGCAGGGCAGAACCCTGGTTCTATCTTCTCTCTCAGCGCCGCTCGTACTGACGTTCTCAAGGCCGATCGCGCCGACGATCGGGTGGACGCCGACGAACTGCCGGTCCTCAAGATGCCGAGTCGTGAGGAGATTGAGGCAGACTATGCGCCAGGTGGCCTGGTCAATCGCATGTATCCCACTTACGAGCCGCGTGATGAGCAGATCGCGATGGCGCTCGAGGTCCGCGATGCGCTGGTCACGGGCACTCATCGTGTAATTGAGGCGGGCACAGGCGTCGGCAAATCGATGGCCTATCTGGTGCCTTTTGCCGAGGCGGCACGCCGTAACAACATCACGGTTGGTATTGCGACCAAATCGAACAATCTTGCAGACCAGCTCATGTACCATGAGCTGCCAAAACTTGCCGAGCAACTGGACGGTGGTCTGTCATTTTGCGCTCTCAAGGGGTATGACCACTATCCGTGCCTGCGCAAGCTTGAGCGCATGAGCCGAGGCCAGGTCGAGATTACCACCAAGCGCGATCCGGCGGACACGCTCACGGCGGTCGCGGTCATTATGGCGTACGTCTGCCAATCAGCCGATGGCGACCTCGACTCGCTTGGCATTCGGTGGCGCAGCGTCAACCGCCCCGACTTTACGACGGCCTCGCGCGAGTGTGCTCGCCGCCTCTGCCCGTTTTTCCCTGATAAATGTTTGGTCCACGGCGCTCGCCGTCGTGCGGCGCATGCCGATGTGGTGGTCACCAACCATTCCCTGCTGTTCCGCAATGTTGCGGCCGAGGGCAGGATTTTGCCTCCGATTCGTCATTGGGTAATCGACGAGGCTCATTCTATCGAGCGCGAGGCGCGCCGTCAGTGGGCGCGCGTGGTGTCGGCGGACGAATCACGCGTTCTGTTTGAGCGCCTGGGTGGCTCGAGCACCGGTGCGCTAAGCCAGGTCTCCCGTGATTTGGCAACCTCCGAGGGCTCTACGCTCTATTTGGGCCTTACTGCCAAGGCGACGTCGACGGTTGCGCGCGCGAGCATGGCAATCGCCGACGTGTTCGATGGCGTTCGCGAGCTCGGCAGCCGTGCCCGTGGGGGTTATGACAATGCCAATCTATGGATTGGCCCCGAGCTGCGCGAATCTGACGACTGGCATGATTTCTTACAGTCGGCCTACACTGCCATCGACGCATTGGAACAAGCTGACAAGAGCGTCGACGCGCTGGTGCAAGCCGTCGCCGCCGACAAGCCCGAGGTTGTTGTCGACCTGGGCGATATTTCGCGCCGCCTGCACGAGCTGGCCGAGAACCTCAAGCTCATCATTGATGGCACCGATGAACACTACGTGTATTCGCTGCAAGTCAATCGCAGGCTGCGTGCCGGCGGAGAGTCAATGACCGCAGAGCGCATCGACATTGGCGAGGCCTTGGCAACCGAGTGGCTGCCCGAGGTTCACACGGCTATCTTTGCCTCGGCGACCATGACGGTGTCCAAAAGCTTTGAACACTTTAACCACGCGGTCGGTCTCGATCGCATCGGTGCTTCAACATCCTCATCGTTGCACTTGGACTCGAGCTACGACTTCGATTCGAACATGGCTGTAGTCGTTGCGGGCGATATCCCCGATCCGCGCGATCGCGAGAGCTATCTTACGGCGCTCGAGCGCGTGCTGGTCGACGCCCATCTTGCCATGGGCGGATCGGTGCTCACACTGTTCACCAATCGGCGCGACATGGAAGACCTGTACGCCCGCGTTGAGCCCAAGATGGCCCGTGCGGGTCTGGAGCTCAACTGCCAGCAGCGCAACTCATCTCCTCGTCGCCTGCGCGACCGGTTTATCAACGAGCCGACCTCGTCGCTTTTTGCGCTTAAGGCCTTCTGGGAGGGGTTTGACGCCAGCGGCGAGACGCTGCGTTGCGTCATCATTCCCAAGCTGCCGTTCTCGAGCCCCACGGACCCGCTCTCGTGCGAGCGCAACCTGCGCGAAGACCGCGCTTGGGCGCGCTATTCGCTGCCTGAGGCGGTGCTCGAGGTTAAGCAGGCGGCCGGCCGCCTTATCCGCTCGTCGACCGATTGCGGCGTGCTGATTCTGGCCGACCCGCGCCTGGTGACGAAGGGCTACGGAAAGAAGTTCTTAACGTCGCTGCCCACGAGCTCCTACCAGCGCATCGAATCGGCGCAGATCGGTCACTATCTGCAACTGTGGCGCGCACGTCACGAGCGGCGGCGCTAAAGCGGACAGACGAGGGTTTTTGCCATATCGCACAGACGCTTTGACAGGGCGGGGTCATCCAAGATGCGGATGGCTCCGCCCGCTGCGATTACCTGGCTCAGTAGCCAACGCTCGGAGCCGTAATGCACGGTTACCGTTGCCATGTCTGCCCCGCTGCGCTCGATTAGGGTGATGCCGGCCCAGTCCAGATGCTCCGCCATATCGAATGGCATCAAGAGCTTTGCGCTACGCTGCGTCCGGGCAAGGGAATCGTGGAGGGATGCGACGCCCGGTGTGTGAGGCACGACGGAGTCTTCCGTCAAGGTGAGTCCCTCGATTTTATCCATGCGATAGGTGCGCTGCTCATCGACCGCGATGTCCCAGGCAATCAGGTATGTTTGGTCGCCGTTTGCCGTAATGCGCAAGGGGTCGACCAGACGCTCGCGTGGCCGCGCATCGTCCATCGAGCGATACGAGATGCGGCAACGAACACCGTCCTGAATGGCGCAGCTCAGCTGCTGCCAGTGCGACCCGTGGTTGACGGTGTCAAAGACGCGCTGGTTATAGCCGAGCTCTTCGGGCAGAAGGGCATGTCGAATCCGAGCTGCCGTCTGCGGCTCGATCCCCAACGATTCAAGTTCATGGTTGAGCACGGCGCCCTCGGCGGCACTCAGGCGCAACGGTAGCACGCGCCCGGCGTCACCAGTGAGGGCCACGCGCTCGCCGCGGCATTCGCAGATGATGCGCGCGCCCGATTCTCGGTCCGCGAGCGTCGAGACGATCTCGAGAATCTCGTCGAGCGATACTCCCGTGATGTCAAAGCGGCCGCAAATTTCGGTTCGTGTCATGCCGCTCTCGCCGGCGGCGTAGAGGGCCTCCATGATGTCGATGGCGCGCGAGAGTCTCTGCTCGCTGGTGAGTTTACGCACGGGCATGCTCGTGCACCGTCCTTTCAATGAGGTGGTTCCACGCCTGCTTGAGCGATTTGGGGGCCATGGGCCTCATGCCGTCCATGGCGTGGGCCATGCAAAATGAGGCGGCGGCTTCAAGGTCGCGCACGTCAACGGTCCAGATCCATCCCGCATCGGTGTGTGCGAGCTCACCTCGCCCGCGCGTGAGGCCGTTGATCATATCGATCTGCGTCTGAGGGGCGAACGAGAACGTGGCTGCAACGGGCGGTCGGTCGGCGAAATCGAATTCAAAGAACAGATAGTCGTTGAGATTGAAGTCCGCAGGGATGGCGTAGGCCTTCGAAGGACGCCAAGCGCGAACGATACGGTCGCAGCGGAATGTCCTGATGTCGTCGGTGACATTGTCGAGGCCGCAGAAGTACGCCACGCCCTCGCGTTCGAACATGCCGTAGACACAGACGGTACGTTCTTTCTGCTCGCCGCGTCCGTTCTGATATAAAAATCGCAGCGCGCATCGCTCGGCAAAGGCGCTCCATACCGCATCGACGGTGGGAGAGCGGCGGATCGGTACTTCGTCCACCGCCGACATGCCGGTGAGGTAGGCAATTTTGGAGCGAATATCGGCAAGCGGCGCGGCAAAGGTGGAAGAGCCGGCCGCTAGCGTCTGGTCGATGGCGTTGAGTAGGGTGTCGGCGTCGTCTGCGGTGATGAGGCCGCCTGCAGCAAACGTGTGCTCGCGGTCGATTGTCCACGAGCTTTCCTCGGTCTCCTGCGCACCGGCGGGGCGAACCTCCTTGATTAAGATGCCACGCTCGAGCAGTTTGTCACGATCGCGCCGAAACTTGCGCTTATCCGAGTCGATGTTGCCCGAGCCATATCCTAGGTCAGAATCCAAGACAATCTGCTCGGTCGTCAGCGGTTCGGGGGAGCTGTTGAGCACAAAGAAAAGGTTGAGGATGCGCTGAGCCGTTTTATCGAAACTGGGCTCCGAACTTCCCTTTTTAATTGTCGCGGTCGCGTCGCTTGCCGTCATAGAGTCCTCGCATAAGAAGGTAGTTTGCTGCCATGATTTTAGTCCGATATGGAGATTAGGCTATATCCTTGTCCGCTCGGGGCGTTAAGATGGCCCGAATTCGGTCGTTTGCGCTCGCTCGGGGTATACTTTCGACTATATACGGTTCTAATGTGCATGCATTGGGCCTATTTGTCGGATTATGGATGTGGAGCGCACATGGCGAACACCCAGAACTATATTAACCACCTGCTGCAGAACACCGGCATTACGCCGGCATGCAGCGAAGAAGAGCGCTTGGCTGCCGAGGATATCGCTCAGATCTTCCGCAACCACGGCTTTGATCCCGAGGTTCAGGAGTTCAATGCCCCGGCGCCCAGTAGGTTGGCATTTGCCGTTACCGGTATTCTTGCGTTTGCCGGCGCCCTGTTGATGGGCATCGGCGGTGGTATCGGCTTGGTCGGCACCTTGCTGGCAATCGTCGGCGCCGTTCTTTACGTGCTCGAGCGCACGGGCCACCCCGTGGTTTCGCGCCTGGGCAAGACGGGCGTGAGCCAAAATGTCATCGCCTACCACAAGGCCTCGGGCCCGCTCGCGTCTCCGCGCAACCGCCCGGTGGTCGTTGTCGCACACTACGACTCTCCCCGTGCTGAGCTGCTCGCCCGCGAGCCCTATGCTTCGTATCGTGCGCTCATCGCCAAGCTGTTGCCCGTTGCCACGGTTGCCCCTGCTGCCGTTGCCATCCTGCGTATCCTGCCGCTCCCCGGCGCGCTCAAGGTTCTGCTGTGGATTGTCGCGATCCTCGCTTCCCTCGTTGCACTTGCCAACGCGGCAAACATCATCTCTAACCGCCACATTCTTCCCTATACGTCCGGCGCGGTGTGCAACAAGTCTTCTGTCGCCGCTATGCTCGGCGTTATGGACAACGTTGCTCCCTTCCAGGGCGAAAACGAGTTTCCCGACGATGTTCCGTTTGACACCTATTTTGGGGAGCAGAAGCGTCGTGCCGAGGAAATGGCGCGTGCGGCGGCGGAGTATGCCGCGGCCCAGCAGCAAAACGACTACGGCAACACCATCGAGTACGAAGAACCTACCTACGCCGAGGACGAGTTCGGTCAGCCGATTGCTCCCGGCGCTCAGACCGAGCCCGAACAGGGTGAGGCTTTCGACGAGCAGATCGAGGGCTTTGAGGGTGCGTCTGCCGACGAGACGCTGATCGGCGCCATCGTGCCCGAGGATCAGAATCAGACTGTCCAGGCCGAAGAGTTCAATGACGAGGTCCCCGCTGCCGAGTCGGCGGAGGAACCTGCCGCGGTCGAGCCCGAGCCCAAGCTCTATCGCAACGCCGCCGGCAACATCCGCTTTGGTTCGGATGCCATCCGTGCGCTCGGAATGCTTCCCGAGTCTTGCACGCTCGATTACGAGGAGGGCGAGGAACCGACGTTTGAGCCCGAGCCTGCGCCCGTTGTCACTGCGGATGATGAGTCTGCCGCGGTTACCGCTGCCGTTGCCGAGCCCGAGGCGGTGTCCGCGATCGATCCCGCGGCAGGACTGGACATTTTGGCTCCCGCCGTGCCGGTGCAAGACGTTGCGGACGAGTCTGACGACGATTACGTTGAACAGCCGAGGCGCGTGTCTTACGAGAGCGATACTGATTTCTCTGCCGAGATTCCCGCGGCAACGCCCCATGCCGACATTGCATCGGCGTTCTCGTCGATTGGCGCCAGCGCTTCCAACTTCTTTAAGGGTGCGCTTACAAAGGGCAAGAAATTTGTCGACGATTTCGAGGAGAAGCGCGCTGCCGCACGCGAGGCTGCCGAGCAGGAGGCTATCGCTCAGCAGCAGGCAGCCGAGGCGGCACGTGAGCTCGCGGCGCAAGAGTTCGAGCAGAACGAGGCTATGCAGTCCGTGCCCGTCGACGCCGCCGAAGCTACAACGTCCTTTGAGTCCCAGCAACCGACGTCCGCGGATGTTGTTGAGGCGACGACGTCTTTCGAGGCCCAGCAGCACGTCGATAGCACCATGTCGTTTGATGCCGCGAAGTTCGATTCCACGATAACGTTTGAAAAGCAAGGCACCGCGATTGCCGAGCCCCTTCCTGTTTCCGATGAACAGGGCGACGCGGTGGACGATGACGAGCCTATTGATGCTGCCGAAATCCAAGATGCCGCCGAGGACGAGCCCGTCGAGGCCAACTCTGACGAAGAACAATACGCGGCAGCCGAGCAAGATGAGTCGACCGAGGCCGAGCAGGAGGAAGTGCCTGCGGTTTCCGAGGCTCCCGAGACAGATGAGTCGAGGCCTTACTCCACGCAGATTTTCACCATGCCGACCCCGAGTGGTTCCGGTGCCACGGTTGCCGATGTCGCTCCCACCCAGGACGAAACGGTCGATTCCCTTATGGCCCAGATTTCCTCCCAGGCATCACCGCGTCCGCAGATGAATGTTCCCGATCCGGCGTCGGCACCGTCGCCTGCGCCCTCTTTGTCTCCGCTGGCTTCGGTCCCCGATCCGTCGCTGCCGTCGATGAAGCAGGCAAACGTTGCGTCTCGCACGTCGCTGTTCGACCTTCCCGATCCCTCTGCCCAGGTCAACGACCCCTTTGCTACTGCCCAGGGTCCCGAACCCACATCGGCACCCGTTGCGCCTCCTATGCCCGTTGCGTCGGGCGCGCAGCCGATCGAGACCATTTCGGCTCCCGCCCCGGCGGCACCCAAGTCTCGTAAGCGCGGCCTGGGTGGCCTGTTCGGCCGTAAAAAGAAAAACGAGCAGGACAGCATGAGTGACTGGCTGGGCGTCGAAGACGATTACGATGCCAAGAAGTCCGGTCGCGGTATCGGTTCGTGGGATAACTTCGAGGACGATAACGATGGCTGGAAGGGCGGCGCTACGTCTTCCGATGGCGCTTCTTCCGAAGATATGCTCTCGGCTGTCGCCTCTATGGGCGATGATGAGCTGCTCGGTCACGATATCTGGTTTGTGGCAACGGGCGCCTCGGATTGTGATGGCGCCGGCATGAAGGCCTTCTTGGCTTCGCACCGCGATAAGCTCCGTGGCGTATTCTTCATCAATCTTGAATCCGTCGGCGCCGGTAGGCTTTCGGTGGTGACGGTTGAGGGCGAACAGCAGCTGCTCAAGGGCGATCGCCGCATCATGAACCTGGTCAGCAAGGTGTGCAAGTCGTTCCATGTCGATTGTGGCGCGCTCGAGATGCCCTATGCCAAGACCGATGCCTATGCCGCGCTCGAGGCGAGCCGCCGAGCCCTCACCATCGCCGGCGTGGACGGCACGCGTCTGGCTTGCGCTCGTACCGAGGACGACCTGCCCCACAATGTCAACCCGACGAACATTGCCACGGTATCCGAGGTCGTGACCGAGGTTATCCGCCGTTCGTAGACGGAGCTCTAAGGAGTCAACGTGTTTTCGTATATTAAGCGCCATTGGCCTGTCTACGTGATTTTGACCTTGATTGCCATTGCGTTAGGATTTGGGGCTGCCTACATCGTGGGTGCGAAGGGCTCGACCCCCGCCTCCGCAATCAGCGAAGAGGTGGAGCAAGAACAGAGTACGGGTGCCGATGGGATTCCTGAGTCCGAGCAGGCAATCGTTGATGGTGGATCTTCGTCTGCAGAGTAGATACGGCGATTTACATGATTGAAAGCGGGCGAGCCAGTCCTCTGGCTCGCCCGCTTTTTCATCGCGCTAGCGCTTCTTTGGGATCGACCTAAGGCGAGCGAACCATAGGGCTGCGGCACCCGAGGTCAGGAGCGCGGTGATGCAAGCGGCGATGGGAACTGATCCTGTTGCCGGTAGGTCCTGCGGTAGGGTACAGCGTTGAATGACGCTGTCCTCGTCATGCGACTCAAGTTTATCGCCGCCACCGTTGCGGCAAAGATCGACGCGTGCGCTGTTGGTGAGTGCGGTTTGGGGCGTATAAGCCGACGTTGCCTGCATGTGTACGACTGCGCCCCGAGCGTCTGTGCCAAGGATTGCTTTGGCATCGTCAAGGTCGTCGTGCTCATCTTTGAGATCATCGCGGGTCCAAGAATCCGCATCGCTTCGAGTCGTAAAGTCGGCGGCTACCGCACCGTATTCAATTCGAATACCCGTTACGACGGTATTGGACGCAAGGTCGAGTTCTTTCGCCTCGAGTGTGGTGGATTCCGTGGTCGAGACATCCGCCTTCCACAGGTGCCAGCCGTCGTAATCGACGAGGCGGCAATCCTCACCCAGGCTCTCTTTTACTTCGTCGGACTCAAGCCAAGGATTTTCGTGCCCATCGTCAAGTGTCGCGTTTGTCGGCTCATCGACGTCTGTCGAGTCCAACGGCGTCGTGCGATACCACACGTTGCACAGACCGTTGAGGTCGCCGATGGCGACGGGGGTTTCGATTGAGACGAATTTCGCCGTATCGTCCTCGGTACACTCAAGATCATCGGTAATTGTGAACTCATCAACCCAGGTAGCTGAATCGTTTCGAGCGTCGATGGTATAGGAGAAAAGTCCATCCGTATTGGTTTGCGTCGCGGCGCGATTTTTACCATCGCCGTTGGCCAACAGACCCTTCCCGATAGGTTGGACAAGCTCCTGACGCTTGTCGACCTGTCCTTTGATCTCGATGGGCGTATCCTTCATCGCGACGGATTGGACTTCTCCCGTATCCTTTATTTCAAACGTTATCTCCTCGGCAAGGTCATAGGTCCGCGGAGACATCATTTCGCGCAACGAGTAGGTGCCGGGTGCAAGATGTTCGACGCGGTGCGGCTTGTCGGATGAGGTCCAGGAGTCTATTTCGGTTTTATCGGGACCATATAAGGTGAGCTGTGCGCCTTCCACTTCCTGCTCACCGCTTGTATCGACCTTGGAGATATCAACCTTGGTGTAATCGTCGGATACGTTAAGCCGTGCTTCTACAACGGGTGTTTTCTGGTCGGCATAAGTAAGGTCGACAATATGGGTTGTCTGATCGAGCAAGAAGCCTGCCGGCGCTTGAGTCTCGACAACCTCGTAGCGTGCGGTGCCAGATCCCAGTGGGAGGTTGTCCGCGCGTGCTTCTCCAGTTTCATCCGTCGTGACGGTCGCGACGGTCTCACCGTCGAGCGCGGCAATGCTACCGTCGGGGCGCACGATATCACCCGAGGCACGGATCTCAAAGACGGCGCCCGCGAGGCTGCTGCCGTCTATGGCATCGGTTTTAACGATCCTGATGTTTCCGGTCGCGGCGTGGTCATAATACGAGGCGATTGCAACGGGCGTTAGGTTCATGTCGGCGGGTATGTTTACCTCGATCTCTTCGCCGACAAGATAGGGCTCTTTGGCCGAGGTTTCGCGTACATAATAGGTGCCCGGCATGAGCGATTCGGGCAGTGTGACGGTGCCGGTCGCGTTAGTCGTAAAGGTGTCCATTACGTTATGTGCTGGATACCAGCAAGTTTGTGAGACAGGTTCGTGATTGCTGTCGAGGAGTTGGAAGGTGAATCCGGCTAGGGGAACAGAAGCGCCTGTTTGGGCATCGCGTTTTACAATCTGGAGATGCGTCGACAGAGCGTGGTTGTCCACGATATATTGAAGCTCGGCGCCGTCGGAAATCTGATTGGCCCCGACGGTCCATTCCCCTGCACGTTTAAAACCCTCGGGGACGGTTTCCGGAACCTCGCGAACCGTGTAGCCGGCACGGTCGTATGGGACGGCTCCGTGGACACCGGCGGGTCGCTTGCCTGTGCCGAACCATGCTTCGGGCTGATCTTTGGTGGAGGCAAAGCCATAGATGTTTGTGGTCAGTGTGCCAACAACCTGCTGAGAGCTGTTGCTGACAACCTCAAAGACAACACCACCCGCCGGCTGCTCCAGGCCGGATTGGTCGCTATCGCCGCAATCCTTGAATTTGGAAATCTCAAGGTTAAACGCAATGGGGATATCGGAAACGCGAGATTCAATCTCGACCACGCCTGAATCGCCGAGCTGGTCGGCTCCAACGGTATAGGTCCAGCTGTCGTTGGATGGCAGGTAGCCCTCGGGGGTTTTTGATTCGTAGATGGTAAAGGTTCCTAAGGGGACATCGGCGAGGGCGGCCCGACCGCTTTCGTCGGTCGTGAGGATTTGCGCCCATCCAGGGGTTGATTGCGACACACACGTGAACTCTGCTCCTGCGAGTGAAGATCCCACCTGGGGGCCGGCATTCGTCGCGGCATCGAGCTTTGCGATGCGCAAGGTAATGGTGCCAGGTTGTTCATCAATGGCGACCCGCCCGCCGTCATTCCCCGTAGTAAAGGCAATACGATCGTGGCGGGGGACATAGCCGGCCGGCGCCTTCGTTTCAACTAGGTAGTATGCCGTGTTGGGCAGAAGTGTTGCTTGCGCTCGACCGTTGCTGTCCATCTTGATGGTGCCGACACGCGCGCCGCTGGCGCTCTCAAAAATATCGAATGTTGCCCCGGTAAACTGATAGGTATTGTTTCCGCTGGTAATAACGGTGTTAGCAGACTGCTTTTGGAAGGAAACAGAGACCGCCGGCAGTACATAGAGCATGTCTTGACGTTTGCTGCCGCCCGATACGGCCCCTAGATAGCGTCGCGCGCGGTGCGGAGCGGCTTTGATGCTTCCTGATTTTGCGCTGTCGTGGAGCCACCGCGCAGCCGCCACGACTTCATTGTCGGAGGTAAAGTGTCCGCTCTTGGTTTTACCCTGAGCGGTCGTGTAGGAGTAGGTGCCGTCGACATGGGTAGTGCCGTTGAGCATCCATACGGCAAGCTGGGTGGCGGCGCGGGCGCGATCGGGTGAAAGATGGTAACCGCCAAACGACGTGGTAGTTGGATATCCGTGACAAACGATTGCCGCGAACTCGTCGTCGAGCCACACCCAGCCTTGATCAAAGTTGAGCCATGGGCCGCCCGGTTTGGTGGGGCCGGGGCGCTCCTGGTTCATGCAGTAGGCAATCGAGGTGTCTTGAGCTTCATACTTGCCGATGAAGAAGGGTCCACAATCATCGCTAATAGTGCGGAAGCCGAGCTGGTCGTAGCCATCGACGGCAAATGCGGCTCCCGGTGCTAGGCAGCCGAAAAGCAGGAAGAGGAGCAGGAGCAGCGGACCTGTTGCGATTGCGCTGTGGACAGAGTGCGTGGGTGCGTTGGACATGGCTGCTCCTTATCCCTCGTGCGCCGCACGGGGAGGCTGCGACGCGTAGGATGAGGCTACCCCCGAGGTTCATGCGGGTAAGTACCGGAGCCTGACCAAAAGCTTGCCCAATTCCTGACAAATTGAGCTCAAATACAACAATCAAGCAAAAGCGCAGGTAGAAGATAAGGGGAACAGGAAGTCAAAGGTCCTCGTCTCCACAATTGACGCGATTTTCAAACGAATCTCCACAGCTAAAACAAGCATCGCCACCCTTGTATCGAACAAGACAACCGCGTTATACTAGCCAACACACAAGCGGGCATCGCCAAGTGGTAAGGCATCAGCTTCCCAAGCTGACACTCGCGGGTTCGAGTCCCGTTGCCCGCTCCATTCGAATTTCAGGCACGGTAACGTTTCGTTACCGTGCCTTTTTCAATAAAGTGCCGGGACTCGAACCCGACAGGGTGCGAGCGTTAAATAAACGCGAAGCGTTTATAGCGAGCAGGCAAGGGCGCCGATAGGCGACCGCAGCCGGTGCGGATTTGCGAAGCAAATACGCGGATGTCCCGTTGCCCGCTCCATGGAGCAAGGAAGATTTCGGGAATGGTAGATTCAGCCTGCTTTGCCCCCGCATTTCCCCGGGTTTCGGTATGCCACTGAAGCCGGTGCGGATTTGCGAAGCAAATACGCGGATGTCCCCATGCCCGCTCCAATTCCAAAATGTTAGGTTAATGCCTGCTGCCCATACTTGCACCTGCGCACGGTACAATGGTTGGGTTACGACCAACGTGCCAATAACCAAAAAGGAGCCGCTATGATCGATCGCTATACCCGCCCGGAGATGGGACACATTTTCTCCCTCGAGAACAAGTACGCCATTTGGCAGGAGATCGAGGTCTTGGCCTGCGAGGCCCAGGCGGAGCTCGGCAAGATCGGTATTTCCAAAGACGAGGCCCAGTGGATCCGCGACCATGCCAACTTTGAGAAGGCGAAGGTCGATGAGATCGAGGAAGTCACGCGCCACGACGTCATTGCCTTCCTGACCAACATGAAGGAATACATCGATGCCGATGTTCCCGAGGGCGACCCCAAGCCCAGCCGCTGGGTTCACTATGGCATGACCAGCTCCGATCTGGGCGACACGGCCCTGTGCTACCAGCTCACCCAGGCCTGCGACCTGATCATCGAGGACGTCAAGAAACTCGGCGAGATCTGCAAGCGTCGTGCCTTCGAGGAGCGCAACACGCTCTGCGCCGGCCGTACTCATGGCATCCACGCCGAGCCGATGACCTTCGGCATGAAGTTTGGCTCTTGGGCCTGGGAGCTCAAGCGCGATCTGGATCGTCTTGAGGATGCCCGCAAGAACGTTGCCTTTGGTGCCATCTCGGGCGCTGTCGGCACGTACAGCTCCATCGAGCCGTTTGTCGAGGAATATGTCTGCGAGCACCTGGGCCTGGTTCACGACCCGCTGTCCACGCAGGTTATCAGCCGCGATCATCACGCCTACCTCGCCGGCGTTCTTGCCACCACCGCGGCCACCTGTGAGCGCATCGCTACCGAGGTCCGCAATCTGCAGAAGACCGATACACTCGAGGCCGAGGAACCGTTCCGTAAGGGTCAAAAGGGCAGCTCCGCCATGCCGCACAAGCGCAACCCCATCACCATGGAGAAGGTCTGCGGCCTGTCGCGCGTCGTGAAGGCCAACGCGCAGGTCGCCTTCGACAACGTCGCCCTGTGGCACGAGCGTGACATTTCGCACTCCTCTGCCGAGCGCGTCGCCCAGGCCGATAGCTTCATCGCGCTCGACCACATGTTCCAGTGCCTCATCCGCGTTATCGACGGCCTGCAGCTGTATCCCGCTCGCATGATGGCCAACCTCAACAAGACGCGCGGCCTCATCTTCTCCTCCAAGGTGCTGCTCGCCCTCGTCGACACGGGCATCACCCGCGAGGACGCGTACGCCATTGTGCAGGAGAACGCCATGGCAACCTGGCACGAGGTACAGGATTGTGTCTCCGGCCCCACCTTTAAGGAGCGTCTCGAGGCCGACCCGCGCTGCACCGTCAGCCAGGAGAAGCTCGACGAGATCTTTGATCCGTGGGACTTCCTCACCCGTATCGACACAGTCTTTGATCGTCTGGAGCAGCTGAGCTTCGAGTAGGTTCGGGCATAACGTTAGCTTTTTAGGGCGCTTTGCTGGTAATGTGTGTTGCCGGCAAAGCGCCTCGTTGCATTTAGGGAAAGACGGGGATAATAGTCGTCTCGAATAACATTCTGAGAGGGGATCGCATGATTTCGTTTGATTACAAGCCTCAGGGCGTGTGTGCTCGCAATATTCACCTTGACCTTTCCGATGACGGCAACAAGGTGATGGGCGTTGAGTTTACCGGCGGCTGCGACGGCAATCTCAAGGCTATCTCCAAGCTGGTCGAGGGCGCTCCTGCCGATCGCGTAATCGAGGTTCTCGCCGGTAATACCTGCGGTATGAAAAAGACCTCCTGCGCCGACCAGCTTACACGCGCTATCGAGGCCGCTCGCGCCGAGATCGCCTAATGGGTATCGCCGATCACATCAAGAACGGAATATCGCGTCGCGGCTTTGTACTCGGTGGGGCTGCCGCGGGCGCTGCCACGGTGCTTGCCGGATGCTCGAAAAAAACGGGCACCAGCGATGATGCCGCCGGCGAGCCGCAGGTTATCAAGGACGATTCCAAAATCATCTCGATTACGGATGAGTACGAGGCAGTCGACATCGATCTTGAGCCGGCGGCGTCGTGGACGCTGCCGCTGGGTACGCTGCTGTACTACTGCGACGGCGATTACGCCGCGGCGATGATGGCGCCCGCATCGGCACTGCACGCCAACACACTCGGTGTGCTCAACCTGGGCGATGGCTCGCTTACCACATTAATCGAAGATCCTGTCGAGGGCACGGGATATGCATTCTACGATGTCCGTGCCGGCG
The DNA here is from genome assembly GCA_900542635.1 of uncultured Collinsella sp. Classification (GTDB taxonomy): domain Bacteria; phylum Actinomycetota; class Coriobacteriia; order Coriobacteriales; family Coriobacteriaceae; genus Collinsella. The sequence goes on along the minus strand of UQOJ01000003.1, from coordinate 7,946 downwards.
ACGGCGTATTCGCGTGGGTTGAGATGAACTTTGCCAATTCATCGTGGAAGCTCTACGCTCAAAATCTGTCGGGCGCTTCGCTCTCTGGCGATGTGGCTGAGCTCGATCGAGGTGGCAAGGACTATGATCCGCCACTGTTTACGGCGTTCGGGTCATCGGTTATCTGGTATAAAATGCCTTCGGCAGGCGGCAATAAAACGAGTAGTGATTCGTTTTGCTATCGTCGCTCGCTTGATGAATCCAAGGCCGAGGTAATTTGGAAATCGACGGGCCGCTTTGCATCGGCCCCGCGCGCGAGCGACGGCATTTTGACCATCTCGCCTCGTGTCCGCAACGACGAGGGCGTCTACTACGGCATAACGGCAATCGATCTGACCGACGGCAACAACACCAAGCGTGCCCAGCTGGTCCTTCCCTCGTCAGTCTCGCCTTTCGAGGCCGTATATATGGGCGATACCTTCGTGTTTTCTATCGAGGCGACCTATAGCGGTGTGGGCAGCCTGGGCAACATGGGCACGTATATCGGTAATGAGGGAGGGCCGTACCTCTTTCTGTCACGCGAGCCGCTCGCATGTGCGGCTGGCAAGAAGAATAAATACCTTGTTAAGGTACAGGCGTCGCATTTCCTGATCGACACCTCTGCCAAGACCTATGGCTCACTGCTGTCGCCCGACCGCGCTTTGGAGTATGGCGATTATCCAGCTACGGCGGGAAAATCGGACTCATTCCTTACGTACGCCACGGTGCGCAACAGCCAGGGTATACCAGAGACGGTCACTGCACGCCTATTCTCTCTTTAAGCTTAGAGGGGTTAAAAAGGCGCCAACAGGGGAATAAGCGCGTTGTAATTGTGAGTACCGCCCGCCGAGCTGCCGCGTCATAGCGGCATCCGGCGGGCTCAGGTGCGTTAAAATGGGCTTGTTCTTAGCTAATTGAGACAGGGGGGCCGTGTTATGGCTTCAGATGCAAAAAAGATTCTGCTGGTCGAGGATGAGAAGGCAATCCGTGACGCCGTCGCTGCCTATCTCGAGCGCGAAGGCTACTGGGTTGTGGGCGTCGGCGACGGCCAGTCCGCGATCGAGGAGTTCGAGAAGCATCAGTTCGACCTGGTCGTGCTCGACCTTATGCTCCCCAAGATTCCCGGCGAGCGCGTTTGCCGCACCATTCGCGATACCTCGGATGTCCCCATCATCATGCTGACGGCTAAGGGCGAGATCGAGGACCGTATTATCGGTCTTGAGCTCGGCGCCGACGACTATCTGATTAAGCCGTTCTCGCCGCGCGAGCTCGTCGCCCGCGTTCGCGCTCTGTTCCGCCGTGCCCATCAGGCCGACGAGCCCGCCGTCGAGGTGCTCGACTTCGGCGATCTGGTCATCGATATCTCGGGCCACAAGATCTTGGTCGAGGGCAAGGAAGTCGATCTGACGGCTTCCGAGTTCAAGCTGCTCACCACGCTTGCCCGCCATCCCGGCCGTGTGTATAACCGCATGGAGCTGGTCGAGAAAGTGCTCGGGTATGACTTTGAGGGCTATGAGCGCACCATCGATAGCCACGTGAAGAATCTTCGCGCCAAGCTGGGCGATGATCCCAAGAAGCCCAAGTGGCTCTACACCGTCCATGGTGTCGGCTATCGCTTCGAGGCTCCGGCCAAGACCGATAAGTCGGACGAGAAATAGGGAAATCACATATGACACCTGCGCGCTTTGAAATCGGACAAAAGCACAAGCAGGAGAGCGAGGCGGGTTCCAAGGCTAGTTGGAACACGCCTCGTTCCGATTCACGGCCAACGATGAGCTATCCCTCGCGCATGGCACTTGCTTTTGCTCTGACATCGCTCATGACGGTATTGGTGCTGGTGGGCGTTGTCTCTGTTGTGTGGGGCACGGTCTTTTCGGATTACACACGCTCCAATATCGTCGAAATCGCAAATTCCGCTGCCGAGAAGTTGGCAACCTCATATGAGGAAAACGGCTCTTGGACCGCGGGAGAACTGCGCACGGTCGCAACGTCGAGTTTGGTTTCCGACGATCTGGGTATGCAGGTCGTCAATAAAAAGGGCATGATCGTTTATGACGATTCCTGGCCCTCGGCAAGCGCCACCGCCGATGTACGCGAAAACCAGGCTACGACCGACGACACGAGCGGCAAGAGGGCATCGCATAGCCCGGTCTCGTCTGCTCCAACCGACTCCGATAGCGTTGCTAACGTCGAGATTGTAACGTCTTCCGGCGAGCATGTCGGACAGGTAAAGCTGTGGGCCATCGGCTCCGACGCGCTGCTCACCAAGGCGGACTCTGCGTTTAGGGAGAAGACCTTTAACGCCATGGCCCTCGCCGCGGTTGTTGCAATCTGCATTTCGGTCGTTATCGGATCGCTCGTGTCGCGCATGCTCACCAAGCCGATTCATCGCATCACCAGTACCGCAAAGCAAATCCGTGACGGCGACCTGTCGGCTCGCACGGGACTGCGCGGTGATGACGAGATCGATCAGCTGGGTGAGACCTTCGATGAGATGGCCACTTCGCTCGAGAAGGATATGAAACACGAGAAGCGCCTGACCTCAGACGTTGCACACGAGCTTCGCACGCCGCTTATGGCCATGCTCGCAACGGTCGAGGCCATGCAGGATGGCGTGTACCCCACCGACGACGAGCACCTGGAGACGGTCGCTTCCGAGACGCGTCGCCTGGCTCGTCTGGTGCAGCAGATGCTCGACCTGTCGCGCATGGAAAACAGCACGGCTCCACTCAACCTTGAGCCGGTGGACATGGTTCCTTTCGTGCGTTCCATCGTCAATGCCCAGGAGCGCCTGTTTGTCGACCGCGATCTGCGCCTGCGTTTTGCGGATGAGACCCAGGGTCACGACGATGTCGTCGAGGCCGATCCCGACATGATCACGCAATGTGTTATCAACCTCATGAGCAACGCCATGCGCTACACCCCCGAGGGCGGTTGGGTCGTGGTGTCGGTGCTCAGTGACCGCAAGCACGTCAGCATTGCCGTTTCTGATACCGGCATCGGTATTGCCAAGGACGATCTGTCGCGCATCTTCGGGCGGTTTTGGCGCGCCGATGCCAGCCGCGCCCGCGAAGCTGGCGGCCTGGGCGTTGGCCTCGCCGTGACCAAGCAGATCGTCGAGCGTCACCATGGCTACATATCCGTGGAGTCGGAGCTTGGAAAGGGTACGACTTTTACAATTCATCTGCCCCGCGAGCACACGGCAGACGCGGCATCTACTACAATGGAGCACTAGCTTTTCGCTATTCGGTGAAGGAGGGGCCGCGTCCCTGCCGCTCCGAGTTTGCGAAACCATGCGGGAAAGAACCCGCATTTCTGTCGTATTTAGGTAAGGAGTGACTCACGTGACAACGATGGAGCGTCGTCCGGATTCCCGTGGCAAGGTTCGTGATATTTACGATGCCGGTGAAAACCTGCTGATGGTCGCCACCGACCGCATTTCTGCGTTCGACTTCATTCTTCCCGACGAGATTCCGTTTAAGGGAGAGGTGCTCAATCGCATCTCGGCATTCTGGTTCGATAAGTTTGCCGACATCGTCCCCAACCATCTCGTTTCCATCGACCCGGCGGATTTCCCCGAGGAGTTTGCCGAGTATCGTGACTACCTCGCAGGCCGCGCCATGCTGGTCAAGAAGGCCCAGACGATTCCTATCGAATGCATCGTCCGCGGCTATCTGACCGGTTCGGGCAAGAAGACCTATGACGAGAACGGCACCGTCTGCGGCATTCAGCTGCCCGAGGGTCTGACCGAGGCCTCCAAGCTTCCCGAGCCGCTGTTCACGCCGTCCACGAAGGCCGAGATCGGCGACCACGACGAGAACATTTCGTTCGAGCGTTGCTGCGAGATCGTGGGTGAGGACATCGCCGCGCAGATTCGCGACCTGTCCCTCAAGATTTACAAGGCTGCTGCCGAGTATGCAGCGACCCGTGGCATCATCATCGCCGACACCAAGTTCGAGTTCGGTGTCATCGATGGCAAGGTCACGCTGATCGACGAGTGCCTCACGCCCGACTCCAGCCGTTTCTGGCCTGCCGCCAGCTACGAGGAGGGCAAGATTCAGCCCAGCTACGACAAGCAATTCGTCCGCAATTGGCTCAAGGCCAACTGGGATATGACGGGGGAGACCCCGCACCTGCCCGCCGAGGTCATCGATGGCACGTCCGAGCGCTATCGCGAGGCCTTCCAGATCATCACGGGCTCCCAGTTCACAAGCATGAAGGAGAACGCATAAGTGAGTACCCGTAGCGCCACGAACAAGCGCACGCAATCCCACGAGGTTACCGGGGTTGCGCGCAAGTCCGCCGCATCTGCTAAACCCGCCCGCCAGGCAGCGAGCTCCGTTCGCGTCGTGCCGGCTTCGTCTAAAGCTCGCCGCAAAGAGCTCGAGAAGGGTGAAAACCTGGAAGGCCTTTCCAAGGAGGAGAAGCGCGCCCGCAAGGCCAAACAGCGTGCTCGCGAGGATCGTATCTACACGGTGTCGAATATTCTCCTCAAGCAGGACGAGGACTACACCAAGCGCCGTCGTATCTGGTGGGCCGTGCTCGCCATCGGCATGGTACTCGTCGTGGCAATTTGGGCTTCGCTCTACTTCGCTCCCGGCGGCACGGTGTCCAGTCCCGTCCAGATGGTCGGCATCGTTTTGTCCTATGTCATCATTCTGGGTGATTTTATCTACGACTTCGTTCGTATTCGTCCCCTGCGCAACATGTACCGCACGCAGGCCGAGGGCATGTCCGAGAACAAGCTCAACGCTCTTATCGAACGCTCGGCTGCCGAGGAGGACAAGAAGGACTCCAAGAAGAAGTAGCGTTTGTATCCATACATATCGCTAAGATATAAGGCGCGTCGTTTTTGCGGCGCGCCTTTTTACTGTTCTATAGATAGATGGAGTGGCACATGATTCGAGCTGCCCTGACGGTCGAAGAGGCTCTGGAGGGCATGAAGGCCCTGGAGCCCAAGATTAAAAACTACGCGCGCCTGGTCGTCCGCAAGGGCGTAAACGTCAAGCCCGGCCAGGAGGTCGTCGTTCAGTCTCCGGTCGAGTGCGCGCCGTTTGCGCGCGTGGTGGTCGCGGAGGCCTATGCTGCCGGCGCCGGCCACGTGACGGTCATTTGGGCCGATGATGCCGTGACGAGGCTCACGTACGAGCATGTCGAGAAAAGCTATTTTGAGCAGACACCCGAGTGGAAGCGCATGCAGCTGGATTCCTTGGCCCAGGATGGTGCCTGCTTTGTCTTTATCGAGGGTGCGGATCCTGCGGCCCTCAAAGGCATCGATCCAGCCAAGCCGGCCGCGGCATCAAAGGCGAGGAATACGCAGTGCAAAGTTTTCCGCCGTGGACTGGATTACAACATCAATCCGTGGTGCATCGCCGGCGCTCCGGTCGTGGCTTGGGCGCACGAGGTGTTCCCGGGAGACGCCGATGAGGTTGCAATCTATAAGCTGTGGAATGCGATTCTGCACACCGCGCGCGCCGATGGCCAGGACCCAGAGAGCGACTGGGAACTCCATGACGCCGCATTCGAAAAGAACCTGCGTTTCCTGAACGACAATCGTTTCGACTGCCTGCATTACACCGCGGCAAATGGAACCGATCTGACGATTGGCATGACGAAGGGTCACGAGTGGGCCGGCGGCAAGGGCAAGACGCCCGATGGGCACCCCTTCTTCCCCAACATTCCCACCGAGGAAGTCTTCACTTCGCCCGATCGCATGCGCGCCGACGGTATCGTGTACTCGGCCATGCCGCTCATCCACCACGGCAATAAGGTCGACGATTTTTGGATTAAATTCGAGGGCGGCCGCGTGGTGGACTACGACGCCCGCGTGGGCAAGGCAACGCTCGCAAGTATCATCGATACTGACGAGGGCGCTGCTCACCTGGGAGAGGTCGCGCTCATTTCCAAGAACACGCCGATCCGCGAAAGTGGTGTTCTGTTCTACGATACGCTCTATGACGAGAACGCTAGCTGCCATCTCGCGCTAGGTGTCGGTTTCCCCGAATGCATCGAGGGTGGGTATGACATGTCCAAGGAGGAGCTCCTGGAGCATGGTGTTAACGTCTCGAGCACGCACGTCGATTTTATGATCGGCACGGACGACATCGATATTACGGGCATTACGCCTGATGGACGTGAAGTTGTGATTTTCCAGAACGGCCAATGGAGTTGGGAATAGTCCCAGACCGTGGTACAATGCCACCCGCGGGCCGTTAGCTCAGCTGGCAGAGCAGGGGACTTTTAATCCCAAGGTCCAGGGTTCGAACCCCTGACGGCCCACCCAAAGATTGTTGAGACGGTCAACTTCGGTTGGCCGTCTTTTTTGTCGCCCTTTCATGGGTTCGAACCCGTCGGGGGGCGCGGAGCTGAGTAAACGCGCGAGCGTTTGCCAGCGCAGCGCGCAAGGCGCGAAAGCGCCGCAGCGGCCGCCTGCGAAGCAGGCTGAACCCCTGACGGCCCACCCAAAGAAAGGAAAAAGAAATGAAAACAGATAGATACGGAATTAGCGGCAGCACATTAAAGATAATAGCGGCCATCTCGATGGTTCTCGATCATGTAAGCAGGATCGTCCTGACCAATGGAATCATGACTCACGCATCGTACAATCAGATATCAGACGAACAGTGGGCGATTCTAAGCGAGGCTTCGGATGTGCTTCATGTTCTTGGCAGAATTGCATTTCCCTTATTTTGCTTTTTGATAGTTGAGGGATTTTTGCACACTCATGACATAAAGAAGTACCTGCGAAATATGCTTGTCTTCGCAATCATTGCGGAGCCCATATACGATTTCGTTCAAACCGGGCAGCTATTTGACCTTCGGCAACAGAATGTTATGTATGAGCTCCTGCTTTCCTTGGTCTTTTTGATTATTCTGGAAAAGATACAAAGTCTTTCAAAATGGAAGAGGCACATTGCAGAAATTGCTCTGATTGTTTTGACAGCACTGGCAGCTGAATACACTAAGCTGGATGGCGGTGCGTATGGCATTCTGCTTGTGGCTGCATTCTATTTATTCCACGACAGCAAAGCTAAGATGTTCTTTGCTGCAGTATGTGCAGTGCTCCTTTCGTCATGCCATATAATTGGCGGCGGATTTGAGTTCACTACAGCTAATATTTTTAATCCTGATGTTGCTGCCGCGATAATTTCGTTGTTGCTTATCAATCTTTATAATGGCAAGCGAGGGCTGAAGCTGAAATATTTCTTCTACATTTTCTATCCGGCACATCTTGCTCTGCTTTATGGTGTCTCGCTTATTGTTTTGAACTGTCTTTAAAAACTCTCAAACAAGTCTCTGAAAGCAGAAACAAATTGACCCTAAGACTGCTTGTGAATTTCCGGAAGACCTGAGAGATGCGAGGATAGACAACGAGGGCTGCAGAAAGATGCTTCTCAGTTCTCTGGCGGATCGCATGAATCTGTATGAGGATCACTTCCACACACTCATTGATAACAGTGATAAACACGGCAGATCCTCAAAACATGAGACTGCGAAGGTCGAAAGATGCTCCGAAAGCATGAATGGCAGCGAGAAAACGAGTTCGGAAGCACCCTCTGGATGCTCCAGCATAGAATAGAAAGCGGTCAACTTCGGTTGGCTGTCTTTTTTGTCGCCCTTTCATGGGTTCGAACCCGTATCTATCTATATATAAGAACGCTTGGCGAACAAAACCCGCCTTTTACCGATGGGAAACAAATAGCTGATGCCTTTGGGGTAAAGTAGCGCTCCAGAGATGACCGATGTCTCAATACTCATAAAACAGCTGGTCATCGCCAATATCAGAAGCCAATGCTTCAGTTATAACCTCAGGGACGCGACTGAGGGACATATTCGTTTGTGAACAAATTATGGAGTGCGCGATTCCCGCCCACGGGGCCCCTCCGGTCTGGCAATATATCTCCTTGCCGCGCGGCCCGGTCGGACCG
>UQOJ01000002.1 GCA_900542635.1 uncultured Collinsella sp. | reverse complement strand
CATGCGGACCTCCAGTCCGGACCGCCCCGCGGTCCAACTTTCTGTCCGCACCCCCAATGGGGGAGAAATAGGCCGCACGCCGGCGCAGGGACCGGCGCTAAAAGAAAAGCGCGGGGCCGCATGGCGACTCCGCGCTTTATTGTTCAGCTTTTGCAGCCTTGCCCTTACGCTACGAAGAAGTAGACGAGGAAGGCAAGGGCCGCGATCCACCCGTCCCGTGCGAAAAAGTGTTTACGAGCGCTTGCGGCTCACCACGGCGCCCGCGGCGATGGCGGCTGTTCCCGCAAGGGCGGCTGCCACGATGGCTGCGCTCGAGGCGTCGCCGGTTGCTGCGAGTTTGCCGGCGATCTTGGCTCCCGTGGCTGCAACTGCAACGGTCTTGGTCGTCTTCGTGCCCTCGGACTTGGAACCCTCGGGCTTGGTCTCGCCTGGCTTCTCCTCGGGTTTGATCTCCTCGGGAGGCGCGATGACCGTGCTCTTGGCGACAGCTTCGTTATAGGGGGAGTCGATCACAGCGTCGCCCGTGCCGGTGGTTTGACCCACCACGTAGAAGATGCCGTCATCGAGTTCTTCCTTGTTGCGATAGCCAATGATCTTGCCGCCTGTGGGCGTCTGGATGGGAGCGCCTTCGATCTCGATGGTGCCGATTGTCTCGCCGTCCGCGCTCACGGCAAGGGCGAAGATTGCCGCCGTGTCTCCCTCAGCTGTGACCTTACTGCGGACAATCGAGATGGTCGCGGGCGTGATGCCCTCCTTGGTCCGGGCAAAGATGCCGATGTTCACGCCCCTATGCTCGGGAATGACCGCGCCGCTTTGGTCGTTGCTGTAGTGATCGGGGCCGTCGCTACCGGACTCGACATAGCGGGCTATAGCCTTGACAACGGAGTCACTAATGTAGATGTGACCACCCGCTTCGTTGGGGTAGTAGTTTCTGGTGGAGATTGCGGTCGAGAACTGGCCTTCTGCGAACGCATCCACGATCGAGCCGTTCTTGATGACGATGTCGTCCTCGTCGGTGAAGAGGGCGCTGGCTTCATCGTTCCCTGCACTTGCACGGACCGTTACGGTTGCGCCATCGAACGTGATGCCCTTGTAGACATAGATGCCATACCCAACGCCACTTGCGTTGAGGGAAGCGTTCGTGACCGTGAGGCTGTTTTTACCGTCGATGGCGGCGTCTTCCTCGGAGCTTGCTTTGACCTGGCTGCCACCCGAGATCTCGATGTTGCCGTCGGCCCAAATCGCATTGTCTTTGATAGAGCTTGCCTCTACCTTGCCGCCGCCCTTTATGATGAGGTTCTCGTTAGCATCGATACCCTGATCCTCGGTGGCCTTGGCGGTGACGGTTCCGCTGTTGTCGATCGTGATGTTGCCGTCGGCCCTGATGCCATCCGAATCGCCCGTGGCGTTAACGTTTCCCGAGCCCTTGATGGTGACATCGCCCCCGGCATCGATGGCATCGTGCTCGGTGCTCGTGGCGTTGACAGTGCCAGCGCCGTCGATGTTGATGCTGCCGACGGAAGTGATGGCGTCACGAGAAGATGACACGTTGAGCGTGCTGGACGCGTCGCCCTGATTATTAAGCTCGGCGTTCTCGTTCGCGCCATCCTTAACCTTGATGCCGCGGCCGTCGCCGTTAGTGACGGTGTTGTTGCCCTCGTAGCTCACGTTGAGCTTGCCCGCTGCCTCGATCGCGCCGCCGTTATAGTCGTTGAGCTTCATGTCGTCGGCGCCGTCCCAGGCCCAGGTGCCGGCCTCGTCGCCTGCTGCAGTGTTGTACTGAGTGCCGCCGACGTTGACCCACTCGGCCGCGAGCGAGACGCTCGGCATGAGCAGCGAGCTCACCGCAAGCGCGCATACGGCGCCTACAACGATGCGGCGCGTCACGCGGCGCCAGCTGCCGTGTGCGAGCAGCGTGCGACGGCGCACGTCGGGCTCGACAAAATGGGCTCCAGAGGTTTTGTCATTGCGCTTGGGGGTCGTGAACAAGGCGGCCATGGTTACTCCCATCCTCATAGGGCCTATGCGATTACGCCCAGCATATCTGCAGGATGTAGCCGGCGGTAGTGCCGTTTTGAGGGCAAAATGTCCAAAACTCGGGAAGCAATACATCGCGCGTCCGTGCGTTGCCTGGCTTTAAAAGAAAAGCGCGGAGCCGCTCGATGCGACTCCGCGCTTTGGTGTTCTGCTTTGGCAGCTTTGCCGCTACGCTACAAAGAAGTAGACGAGGAAGGCGAGGGCTGCGATCCACATGAGCGGCTTGATCTTGGAGGCCTCGCCCTTAAAGAGCGCGACGATCACGTAGGCGATAAAGCCCAGGCCAATGCCGGCAGAGATGGAGTAGGTGAAGGGCACGCCGGCGACAATCATGAACGCCGGGAAACCCTGCGACACGTCGGACCAGTCGATCTCGGAGGCCTCGCTCATCATGAGGTAGCCGACGTAGACCAGAGCACCGCAGGTGGCGGCGCTGGAAACGATGGTGACGATGGGAGAGAAGAACGCGGCGAGAATGAACAACACGCCGGTGGTGACGGAGGTGAGGCCCGTGCGGCCACCGTCGGCAGCGCCAGAGGTGGACTCGACGAAGGTGGTGATGGAGGAGACGCCCATGAAACCGCCCACAGCAGCGGCGGCGGAGTCGACGATCAGGATCTCCTTGATATTCTCGACGTTGCCGTCGTCGGTGAGGAACTCGCCCTGCTTGGCCACGGCCATCGCGGTGCCCATGGTGTCGAAGAAGTCGCTCATGAGCAGCGAGAACGAGATGACGAGGAGCGCGGGGTCGGTAAGGACCTTGACGATGGCAGGCACGCCGCCGGCGTCGGCGATGGGGCCACCGATGCTCGAGAAGTCGAGCGGGGCGATGATACCGGTCGGAGCCTGGGTCACACCTAGGGGGATACCGGCGATGACGGCGACGACGATGCCGATGAGCAGCGAGCCGGGGACGTTGCGGCAGGCGAGGGCGACTGTCACCAGGATGGAGATGATGCCGACGATGAAGGTGGGGGAGGTGATGTCGCCCAGACCGACGAGTGTACCGGCGCCAGCGGTGATAATGCCGGCATCGCACAGGCCAATCATGGCGATGAACAGGCCCAGACCCACCGAGATGGCGTGACGCAGGACAACCGGGATGGCGTCCATGATGGCCTCGCGCAGGCCACAAAGCACGAGCAGCAAGATGACGACGCCCTCAAGGAAGATGACGCTCATGGCCACGTGCCAGTCACCGCCGCAGACGGTGGTGGTGATTCCAGCGATCATCGCGTTGACGCCTAAGCCCGACGCGCAGGCGAGCGGGCGGTTGGCGAAGATGCCCATGCAGATGGTCATGATGCCGGCGCCCAGGCAGGTGGCGCAGGCGAGCGCCCCCGCATCGATGCCGGCGCCCGAGAGCACCGCGGGGTTGACGGCAATGATGTAGGCCATTGCCAGGAACGTTGTCAGTCCAGCGCGAAGTTCGGTCCCGATTGTGGACTTACGCTCGCTGACGTGAAATAGTTCGTCCATGCATACCCTTTCCTTGTTCGGCCCCGAGTTTAGGCCAATTGACACGAACTCACTTACTATATCGCCTTTACAACCTTGCTGTTCCTCACATGTTGATGCTCGGCGCTTTGTAGCGGACGGGCGGTATTTTCCGTATGAAAATGTGTGGGTACCGTATACTTAAGCGGTTACAACGACCCCTATGGAGGAACGTATGATTAAAGAGCTTTGCCACGACGAGGCTATCCTGTCCCAGCGTTGCGAGGTTGCGACCGTCGAGGACGAGTCGGTCGCACAGGACCTGATCGATACCATCAAGTCGCTCGACGATGCCGGCTGCCTTGCCGCTAACCAGATTGGCGTTACCAAGAAGGTTTGCGTCTATCTGGACGACGCCGGCGAGCCCCACGTGCTCTACAACCCCCGTTTGGTGTTTGGCCTGGGCGCCAGCAAGATGGAGGAGAGCTGCCTGACGCACGAGGAGGTCACCAAGTCCACGCGCTATATCAAGTGCAAGGTTGCCTTTGACCAGATTGTCGACGGCAAGATGAAGGAGTGCCGCCGTGACTACGCGGGCTTTGAGGCACAGATGATCCAGCATATGATCGACCACTGCCAAGGTAAACTTGTCTAGGGTGACTACAGCACCGCACTTCGTCTCTTTTGGCCCGGGCATGACATTGTTGTCATGTCCGGGCTTTTGTGTTTAGCGCCTTTTTGTTTGGAGACAATGAACTTAGCAAGAACGTAAAGCTAGGAGGCGCCATGTGTACGAGTATCCGATTTACCGATAATTCTGGTCACATGTATCTGGGCCGCAACCTCGACTGGAGCTTTGACTACGGCCAACAGGTTCGCGTGATGCCGCGCGGGTTTCACATCCCGTATTCGTTTATCGACGACGCGACGGCGGTACACGCGGTGATCGGTATGTGCATCGATTACAAGAACTACCCTATGTTCTTCGATTGCGGTAACGATGCGGGCCTCGCCGTGGCGGGTCTCAATTTCCCGGGTTATGCCGAGTATGCCGAGGGGCCGGTTGATGGAAAGACCAATATCGCGGCCTATGAGTTTCCCCTGTGGGTGGCAGCGACGTTCTCGACGGTCGATGAGGTCGAGGCCGCGCTGCGCGACACGGTGATTGTCGCCAAATCTGCCGGAGAGGGGCTGGGCGTGTCGCTGCTCCATTGGATTATCGGCGACAGCCAGCGCAGCATCGTGGTCGAGATGATGGCTGACGGCCTGCATGTATACGACGATCCGGTCGACACCCTTGCCAACCAGCCGACCTTCCCGTGGCACATGGAAAACCTGCGCACCTATATCACTGCCACAAGCGATTTTCCGCAGACGGCGACATGGCGTGGCGCCGAGCTCAAGCCCTATGGCGCGGGTGCCGGCATGCGCGGTATTCCGGGTGACTGCTATTCACCGAGCCGTTTTGTAAAGGCGGCGTACCTCAATGCCAATTACCCGCAAAAGGAGAGCGAGACCGAAAACGTCGTCCGTATGTTCCGCTCGCTCGAAGGCGTGGTAATGATTGAGGGGGCGTCCAGGATGGGCGATGGCAAGTTCGAGAAGACTATCTACACCGGATGCTTTAGCGCGCGCACGGGCAATTATTACTACGCGATGTATGAGGATCCGTCGATTCGCTACGTGAGCCTGACAGATGCCGAGGGCGCGAGTCCCGATAGGCTCGTGGTTCCCGAGCCGCGTCGTTCGTAGCCGATAGCTTTACTGCAATGCAAAGCGGCCCTGCATCTCTCGCGAGGTGCAGGGCCGCTGTCGTTGATTTGTGACGTCGCTAGAAGTTGACGTCGTTGAGTTGTTCGCTCTCGAGGCCGTCGAGCTGTTGCTGTTCGGGCGTATCGGCGACGCTCTCGAGCAGCTCGGTGGGATCGACGTTCATGTCCCTACCGGCCTCGTTGCCGTTGACCAAGTCGTCCGAGAAGATATCGACTTCCATTTCCTCGGCTTCCTCGATCTGAACTTCGAGCGGCACTTGGGTGCGTACGAGTTTGACTGCCGGACGCATGCGGGCAAAGAGGGGCACGTACTCGATGATGATGGCCGAGTTCTCTAGACCGTACCAGCGTGCCGGGCTTCCGCAGGCGCGGCGGACGGCGTACTTGATGGCCATCACGCGGTGGTCGTTGCGGTTGATGTCCGTTTCGGGGGCGAGCATCTTGCGCAGCATGCAAAAACGGAAGTCGCCCACGTTGCCGCGTGTCTCGTAGATGGAGTAGGTGTGATGCTGCGGCGGCAGCTCACCCGATGCCATCAGGTCGCCAACGATCTGGCGCAGGTAGGCATTGATGCGCTGGTTGACCTTAAAGCCCAGGTCCAGGCGCACGCGGAACAGGAAGTCCGTGCCAAAGGTCTCGACGGAATACTCGTGCGTATAGGGCTCATCGGTAACGTACACGTTGATGAACCAGTATGCCTTGGCGCGCTTGGGATGCTTATCCAAGATGGAATAGAGCACATCGCGGTCGAGCGTGAGCGGGTCGGGGCTGTTGGTGAGGAACACCAGGTTGTCGGCAAGCACGGGATAGGTCTCGTCGTTGCGCAGGCGGTCGAGCTGGTCAATGTACTTGGAGACGGGCAGCAGGATGGTCTGCGTGCGCTCGATGGCGGTGCCACGGCGCCACACGTACATAAGGCCAAACAGCAGTGCGGCCAGGAAGATCATCACATAGCCGCCGTCAAAGAACATGGTGAGGCACGAGGCAAAGAAGCACAGCTCAATGGCGCCAAAGAGCAGTGCGAAGACGCAGGCACCCAGTTTGTGCTTGAGGATGCCGGCGATGTAGCTCGTCAAAAGCGTCGTGGTCATGAGCATGGTCACGGTGATGGCGAGGCCGTAGGCGCTCTCCATGCGCTCGGAGTTCTGGAACAGCAGCACGATGAAGATACAGCCGACCCACATGATGTTGTTGACGAGCGGAATATAGAGCTGGCCCTTGGTGTCGCTGGGGTAGTGGATGCGCAGGTGCGGCATGAGATTGAGACGGGTTGCCTCGGATACCAGCGAGAACGAGCCGGTGATGAGCGCCTGCGAGGCGATGATGGCCGCTACGGCCGAAAGCACGATGGCAAAGGGGCGCAGGGGCTCGGGAAGCATCATGTAGAACGGGTTGACGATATCCATCGCGAGCATCTGGGGGTTGGAGTTATTGGCGAGCAGCCAAGCTCCCTGACCCAGATAGTTGAGGATAAGGGCCGCCTTAACAAACGGCCAGGATGCATAGATGTTTGCCTTGCCCACGTGGCCCATGTCCGAGTAGAGCGCCTCGGCGCCGGTCGTCGACAGAAAGACGAAGCCGAGCACCATGATGCCCGAGTGGTTGATGGGCGAGAATAGGAACATGATGCCGCGGATGGGGTTGAGCGCGCGTAGGATGGACAGGTTGCCGAGCATGTTGAACAGGCCGGCGCCCGCCAGGAACAGGAACCATAGCGTCATAAGCGGGCCGAACAGCTTGCCGATTGACGAGGTGCCGGCGCGCTGCATGGCAAACAGACCACAGATAATGATGATGGTAATAATGATGACGTTGGTTTGCCCGTCACCCAATAGCGCGTGGCCCCACTCGATAGTGCGCAAGCCCTCGATGGCCGTGGTAACCGTGACGGCGGGGGTGAGGATGCCGTCGGCGAGCAGCGCCGCACCGCCGATCATGGCGGGGAGAATCAGCCACGGTGCCACCTTGCGCACCAGGCTAAACAGGGCGAAGATGCCGCCTTCGTTGTGGTTGTCGGCCTTCATGGCGATTACCACGTACTTGACCGTGGTCACGAGTGTCATGGTCCAGATGACGAGCGAAAGCGCGCCCAGGATCATGTCCTCGCTGACGGTACCGATGCCGCCGTTGTTGGCGACGATTGATTTCATGGTGTACATGGGGCTCGTGCCGATGTCGCCATAGACGACGCCGAGCGTTACGAGCAGCATGCCAGCGGAGAGGGGAATGGCTCCGTGCCCGCCTTGACCACGCTGGTCTTGGGGGCTTGCCTCCAGTTTGTTGTGTGCCACGTGGACTCCCTTAGACATCCGGTTATCTGTCTAGGACAGATAACCTTTATGCCGTCTTTATACATACAAGAGCAGTTTGGCACATCAGGTTATTTTAGACAATAATCCCCAGCTGGGGATTATTTATGTATGTGGGTAGCATTTCGAAACAGGGGCTTTTAAGCACGTGCTATCTGGGCTATGCCAGCCTTGGCGCTTGCGCGTTTGCCGGCGAGTTCGCAAAAGAGCGCACCGCCGATGATAAGTGCGGCGCCCATCAGGCGGACCGGTGTTATGGCTTCGCCCAAAAGGACGGCCGAGAACACGACGGCCGAAAGCGGCTCGAGGTAGCCGACGACCGCGACGGTCTGCACGGGCAGTTTGGCGACGGCACTAAAGTAGAGCAGACAACCGAGTCCGGTGTTGACGACGCCGAGCATGACGACGGCGCGCCAATCAATGCTGGCGGCGACACCGGCGGACAGGAATGAGGGAGCGCCCTGCGTGATGAGCGTGAGGACCAGCGCGGTCACAAAAGCGGCGCTCACCTGGAGCGCGGAGTTCTCGAGACCTTCGATGTGCGGCGCACCCTTGCTAGCGATGACCATCAGCGCATAGCAAAATGCCGAGGCGATACCGCAGACGATACCCGCAATGGGCATATTGCCGCCTAGACCTTGTGCTGCAATGAGAAAAGCACCGCAGGCGACGGCGATAAACCCGGCGATTTTGCCGCCGGTCAGTTTTTCACCAAAGATGAGTGGGGAGAGCGCCATGACAATGATGGGGCCACAGTAGTACAGCAGCGAGGATACGCCGACGCCGATCGTCTGGTAGGCGCGGAACAGAAAAATCCAGCTGGCGCCCAGCGCGGCTCCCGAGAGAAGGAGTGCTGCGGCTTCGCGGGGACGAGATGGCGCCTGCAGTTTATGGCGTTGGGTGATGGCAAGGATAGTGACAAGCGAGAGGGCGCCCAAAAACGTGCGCAGTAGCACGATATCGGAGCTCGGCAGTGCGATGGCGGCGGCGATGATGCCGTTGGAGCCAAACAATAGCAATGCTGCTAAGTACGTAAACAGTCCGTTGTTCATGCGCTGACATCCCCTCTATATCCGAACATGTTCACTATGGGTGAACTGGCTTTAGAAGAAAAGCGAATATAATGCATGGAAAACATGACAAAAACTCATGCAAGGGTGGGGACGTGCCGTGGAGACCAATATCCAAAAGATGCAAGTGCTGCTCGAGACGGTGCGTGCCGGCAGCTTTACGCGTGCTGCAGAGCGCCTGAGCTATTCGCAGTCGGGCGTGAGCCGCATGGTGGGCGACGTTGAGGCAGACTGGGGTTTTAAGGTGCTTGATCGCAGCCGCGAGGGCGTGGTGCTTTCTGCCGACGGGCGGCAGGTCATGCCGGCAGTCGAGGCGCTCTGTGAGGAATTCACTCGCTTGCAGCGACGGGTGGATGAGATGCGCGGGCTCATGCGCGGCAAAATCTGCATCGGTACGTTTTCGAGTGTGGCGACCCACGTGCTGCCGCCAGTGATTGCGCGCTTTCGCGCCGATCACCCGGACGTCGATTACGAGTTGCTGATGGGCGATTACTCAGAGATTGAACAATGGGTGTCAGAGGGCCGCTGCGATCTGGGCTTTATCCCGCATGAGCCCCGAGAAAACGGCATGGCATCGCGGCCTTTGGTGCGCGACGAGTTGATGGCGGTAGTGCCGGCAGGCTCTTTGCTTGCCACGGCGGAGGCCGTCTCTCTTTCCGATTTGGCTAACGAGCAGTTTATTCTGCTAGAACGCGGCACCGATGACGAGATTACGCCGCTGTTTCGCCGCGCGGGCCTGGCGGTGCGCTCTAAGCTGTCGACTTGGGATGACTATGCGATTATGGCTATGGTCGAGGACGGCTTGGGCGCGAGCATTCTTCCCGCGCTCATCTTGCGCCGCTGTCAGTTCGATGTTGCCGTGCGACCACTCGAGGGACATCCCCATCGGCAGATCAATGCGATATATCGCACGGCTGACGTTTCGCTTGCCGCCGCTCGATTCCTTGAATACCTCTAAACGTGTGCACGTCATTGTCCGCTTTGGGCAAAACTCGGAGTTCCGTACGTTTTCTTATGAAATTGAACTTTCGAATGAGGTACGGCGCTATACTGCTTGCTAAATTGAACCTTGGTTCAATTCGTGTTCTATAAATTGAACTTTGCCAGCAAGGAGGTTCCTGTGGCCCAAGAGACGTTTTGCGATCGCCTGCGACAGACTATGTCCAATCGCGACGTTCGCCAGTCGGACGTAATCCGCGCATCGGAGATGCTCGGCAAAAAACTCGGCAAGAGTCAGATGAGCCAATATGTGAGCGGCAAGACGATCCCGCGGCGCGATGTGGCTGAGCTGCTCGCCCGGATTTTGGAGGTCGATGTTACCTGGCTGCTTGCCGGCGACGCCGATCAAGGCGAGGCATCATCACCCCGCAACGATTCCAAGCCCGAACCCCATCCCTCAGCTCAAATTGCAAGGAGCACCACCATGCGTACTTTTTCTAAATCCACCAAACTCGACAACGTCCTGTATGACGTGCGCGGTCCCGTCGTCGACGAGGCCGCCCGTATGGAGGACGAGGGCGAGCGCATCCTCAAGCTCAATATCGGCAACCCGGCGCCCTTCGGTTTCCGCACGCCCGATGAGGTCATCAAGGACATGCGCCAGCAGCTGCCCGACTGCGAAGGCTATTCCAACTCGCGTGGCCTGTTCTCCGCGCGCAAGGCGATCATGCAGTATTCGCAGATCAAGGGCCTGCCCAACGTTCAGATGGAGCATATCTACACGGGCAACGGTGTGTCCGAGCTCATTCAGCTTTCGATGAACGCGCTGCTCGACAATGGCGACGAGATTCTGATCCCCAGCCCCGACTATCCGCTCTGGACGGCGTGCGCAACCCTTGCCGGCGGTCATCCCGTACATTATCTGTGTGATGAGCAGACGGATTGGTATCCCGACCTGGAGGATATGGAGTCCAAGATTACGAGCGCGACCAAAGCCCTCGTCATCATCAACCCCAACAACCCCACGGGTTCTGTCTATCCGCGCGAGGTGCTCGAGGGCATCGTCGAGATTGCACGCAGGCATCAGCTGATGATCTTTGCCGATGAGATCTACGACCGCCTGTGCATGGACGGCTACGAGCACGTCTCGATTGCCTCGCTCGCCCCCGATCTGCCCTGTGTCACCTTTAGCGGTCTGTCCAAGTCGCACATGATCGCGGGCTATCGCATTGGCTGGATGGTGCTTTCGGGCAACCAGCGCTGCATGAGCGACTTCATCATGGGCATCAACATGCTCTCCAACATGCGCCTGTGCTCCAACGTGCCGGCTCAGTCGATCGTCCAGACGGCGCTCGGCGGCCATCAGTCCGTTAACGACTACATCCGTCCCGGCGGCCGTGTCTACGAGCAGCGCAACTTTGTGTATGAGGCGCTCAACAAGATCGACGGCATCTCGGTGGTCAAGCCGCGCGCGGCGTTCTACATCTTCCCCAAGATGGATGTTAAGAAGTTCAACATCACCGATGACGAGCAGTTTGCCCTCGACCTGCTGCACGAGAAGAAGATTCTGATCACGCGCGGCGGCGGCTTTAACTGGGCCGAGCCCGATCACTTCCGCATCGTGTACCTGCCGCGCATGGAAGTACTCAAAGAGTCCCTCGAAGACCTCGCCGACTTCTTTGACCATTACCGTCAGGCGTAACGGCAAAGGTAGCCTGTAATGAAACGGTCGGCCCGCAACGGATGCGGGCCGACCGTTTTCTGTCTAAGCCCGTGCTGTTAGCGCTTGTCTCGTTGAGCGGGCGAGGTTCGCGTGTGAGCGGTAAGTTCTATTCCAAAATGGAATACAGTTGGCTTAAGCTGGAATTGATGTCCGGGTACCTGCTTTTCTAGAATGTTTTCAACAAGATGAAAGGCGGTTCCAACCAATGATTATCGATGCAAATTCCTACTGGTTCGACGAGCGCATCTTTCATGACGAGACGCTCTGCGAACAGTTTTTGGCCGAGGTACCCCGCGCCTATGACACCGAAGGCTATCTGACCATGAATTCCGCCGGCAAACGACAGATCGTGATCGAGATGCCCGCCGGTTCTCCGGGTCTTAACTACATTGAGGGCGACTACACCCTCGAGAAGCGCTTGGCCGATATGGATGAGGCGGGGGTCGACAAGGCGATCCTCAAGCTCCCCGGCTGTCACGAGTGGATGTCGCTCGAGATGTGCCGGCGTTTCAACGACGGTATGGCTGCTGACGCGAAGGCGTCAAGTGGCCGTCTGATTCCGCTTGTCGCCGTGCCGCCCTTTGGCACCAAAGCGAATTTGGAGGAGCTCGACCGCAGGCTCGACGATGGTTTTGCGGGTGTGCAGCTCTGCGCTCACTACGGCAAGCGCTATCTCGACGACCAGGTCTTCTCGAGCTTTTTCGAGCATCTGAACGAACGCCATGTCACCGTTTACGTGCACCATGTTCCCGTGCCGGTCGAGAACGAATCGCTTCTCGCGTACGACAACCTTCGCCGCTCTTATGGCCGCTGCGT
The DNA here is from genome assembly GCA_900542635.1 of uncultured Collinsella sp. Taxonomy (GTDB): domain Bacteria; phylum Actinomycetota; class Coriobacteriia; order Coriobacteriales; family Coriobacteriaceae; genus Collinsella. The sequence goes on along the minus strand of UQOJ01000002.1, from coordinate 67,964 downwards.
CGACCAAACTACGGCGATCGGCCGAGAGATCTTTGGCGATTTCTTTGAGCGCTACCCCAATATCAAGATGGTCCACTCCATGCTCGGCGGCGCATACTTTGCGTTCAAGGAGATGCTGCTGCCTCATGGTCCCAAGCGCCCTGATGCTTCTGGCCGTTTTCAGGTCGATACCGAGACCGTTTCCAGGCGCCTCGAGAACAACATCTATTTCGACATGTCCCATGCTCAGCCTTGGGGCAAGACACTCCTTGCCTGCGCGGTTGACGTGCTGGGTGCAGACCATATTGTTTTTGGCACGAGCTATCCCGTTAAACGCGAGTGGCTCACCGAGGGTGTCGCCTGCGTTCGCGCTGCAAATCTGAGCGATACAGACAGCGACCTTGTGCTTGGCGGTACGGCGCAGCAACTGTACGGTGTCGAGTGAGCGGCAATCAGAGGGGAGTATCTGCCATGGACGAAGGAGAGATGAGGGCTGGGGCCGCTCGTGTGGCCATCGATCTTGGGGACGTGTTGCCGTTCGACGGTTTCGACGAACTCCGTCATGAGGTCTTCGCCCGTGCCCTTATCATCGAGGGGACGGGGCGACGTGCCTGCGTCCTTTCGCTTGAGGTCACCTCGATCGCTCCGGCTCTACTCGCCGATCTGCGTGAGGTTGTTGAGGATGCCGCCAATTGCAGCGGTGCTTATTCTTGGGTGGTTCCTACCCACACGTTTTCCATGCCTCACGTCCGCACTCCCGGGCATCTTGCCGACGATGCTGCCCGCAATCGCAACGAGCGCTATCGCGCAGCGCTCGTCGCTGCCGCCCGCACGGCTGTCGAGCGCGCTGTTGCGGGCATTCGCTCCGTCACTCTCGCCACTGTGGAGGGCGAATGCCCCGTGAACGTTAATCGCGACATTGAGACGCCTGCCGGCTGGTGGTTGGGCTCGAATCCCAGGGGGTTTGCCGACCACACGATGCCCGTACTCGCCATAAGGGATGCCGGGGGCGAGTATGTTGCCGTGCTCGCGACGGCGGACGTTCAGTCCTCCGTGCTCGACGGGTCGCGCGACTCCGAGGGGAGGCGCATGGCGAGCGGAGACCTCTTTGGTTTTGCCGCCATGTCACTCGAGCGCGAGCTGGGCGGCGTTGCCCTGTTGCTGCCAGGGGCCGCGGGCGACCAAGGTCCGGCGGAGCACGCCATGAACGTCATGTTCGATGCGGCCGGCGTTAAGCAGACGGTCGATGCCCATGAGGACGGATACCGCATGCTGCACCAGCAGGGGCAGGCCTTGGGCGATGCTTTAATCGAGGCCGCTCGCATGGCGCGTGAGGATGACGCTACCGGCATCGATGCCCGCACGGTCGACGTTCTCCTGCCCGCTCAGACACGCGCCGATTTTCACTCTTTGGCCCCGCACCGAACGTATGAGTTTCATGCCGCTGGCGAGCAGCGCACGAGGGTCTATCTGCTCCGGCTGGGAAACGTCGAGCTTGTCGGCGTACAACCCGAGGTCTCGAGTGCATTCGGCGCCACTGTGCGCGCCGCTCGGTCCGGCTCTGTGTTCTTTGCCACGCTCGTCAACGGCGGACAGAAGTACCTACCGGCTCCCGACGCGTACGAAAAGATCACCTATGAGGCCATGAACTCCGGTTTTGCCGCCGGATCCCATGAGCGCCTCGTCGAAATCATCATTGCCGCCTTGAATGCGGCGTGACACAGAAGGAGAACGTGCATGAACATTGGACACGCGCGCCGCAAAATCACCCCACAGGGCGACATCTACCTGATTGGCTACCGCAATCTTCCCAACCGTCTTGAACCTGCGACGGGCGTCCATGACGACGTCTTCGCCAACGCCATCCTCTTCCAGCAAGGCGAACGTGAAGTGTTTCTCATTAATGCCGATGTCCTCGAGTTCGAGGAAAGCATGGCCGAGGAGGTCAAGACAATGCTCGCCGAGCGCTACGGCATTGACCGTGATTGCGTCCTGCTCTCGGCGACGCACGACCATACTTCAATCGTCGCTTACCACCGCAGCTGGTGGACGGGAAAATTCGACGAGAACTACTACCGCTGGTTCCTCGATACCATTTGCCAATGCTTTGAGGAGTGCCGTGCCAACGCACAGCCCGCGATTTGTCGCTTGGGCAAGCAGGTCATCACCGGTTTCTACGACAACCGCATCATCCCAGGTGAACTCGCCGACAATGAGGTCATTGTCGTATCGTTCTTCGATACCGAAGGCAAGCCATTTGCGGGCTTTGTGAACTGGGCGGTGCATTCCGCTTGCGTCGGACCCGACTGCACGGAGCTCACGAGCGAACTCGCCGGTCTTACCGGCAAAAAGCTCGCTCAGAGTCTTGGTTACTATCCGGCCATGGTCGTCGGTGCTGCTGGCGACTGTAGCGACCGCAATTTTCGACAGGGACGCGGCATTCCCGAGGTTGAGCGTGTTTCGACCGGTCTTGCCGAGGCGATTTCCCAGATCAAGCTCGATTGCGAGGTCGTTCTTGACCGCATCGAGCCTCAGACGTTCTATCACACCGTTGCCCATGACGACTTTTCACTCACGCTTAAGTGCGCCGTCATCAGTCTGGGCGGCCTGCATCTCTTTGTGTTCCCGAGTGAACTCGGCAGCGACCTGGGCATTCGCATGAAGCGCGAATGTCCGGTCGAGGGAATAGTCTGCGGTTACACCAACGGCTATTTTGAGTATTTCCTTCCGGCACGCGAGTACGGCCTCTCCTTTGAGACCGAGCGTACTCAGATTCCCCAGGGCGAACCGGAACGTCTGTGTGACAAGTTCTGCCAGACGACGAGACTTCTCGGCGCAGCAGATTCGCGTCTGTAGGCCTGATTGCGTGATATGGGCCAATGAGGCTCATTGCCATGTGATCGGCATCTTCCATCTTCTCTGCCGTTCCCCATCCCGGGCGTACGTGCGTCCGCGGATTTCAAAGGGGGAAGCGGGTTCCTTGCCCTCCCACGTCGACTACGGAGGCATGAAATCGATGCTATACCCCGCTCAGAAAAGGAGAATTCCATGAAATATCAGAAGCTTTGCGATGAAATCATCACAAAGGTCGGTGGTCGAGACAATGTGTTAGACGTGAGCCACTGCATTACGCGTCTCCGCTTCCGCCTCAAGGATGAATCGCTCGCCCAGACCAATGAGCTTAAGGCGACGAAGGGCGTCGTTGACGTCATCCAGGCCGGCGGACAGTATCAGGTCGTGATTGGTGCCACTGTCGAGGCCGTCTACAACGACCTTGTTCAGATTGGCGGGTTCGACTCCAAACCCGCACTCGATATCGATGAAGGCGACGACGTCAAAAAGGGCGATCCATTCTCGCGTTTGCTTGCCATCATCTCCGAGATTCTGCAACCGGTTCTTGGCGTGCTTATGGCCGGTGGCTTTATCAAGTCGATGCTCGCGCTCTGCACGGTTGCCGGTTGGCTTGCCAAGGACAGCAATACGTATGTGACGCTCTCGGCAATCGGAGATTCGGTCTTCTATTACTTTCCGCTAATCATTGGCTGGACGTCGGCCAAGAAGTTCGGACTTAAGCCCGTTATGGGAATGGCGCTCGGCGGTATCCTCGTCTACCCGACGCTCGTTGCCCTTATGGGCGGAGATCCGCTCTACACGCTCGGCGCCGGCACGGTCTTCGAGTCCAATGTCTACGGTGATATTTTTGGCATCCCGCTGATCATGCAGAATTACTCATCGACGATTCTGCCTGCGATCTTTATCGTCTGGATTGCCTCCAAGGTGCACAAGGCCCTTTCTAACGCGCTGCTCGCGCTTGTGAGCTCGTTCTTCTCCAACATCCTAACGCTCCTCATTTGCGGCATCCTTGGCCTGCTTGTGGTCGGTCCGGTCATGACGGTCCTCTCCAACATCGTTGCCCAGATCATTCTGATGCTCATCAACGTCCAGCCCGCCCTCGCCGGCTTTGTCATCGGCACGTTCTGGAGCCTGCTCGTCATGTTCGGCCTGCACTGGGGTATCATCCCGCTGTGGTTTCTCGATGTCGCAACCTACGGCTATGACCTCATTAACCCGCTCGTGTATGCAGGCGGTTGTGCCATCGCCGGTGCTGTGCTTGGCATGGTCATCCGAACCAAGGACTCCGAGGAAAATGCTGCCGTCAACATTCCCGCCCTTGTCTCTTCGATTTTCGGTGTCAACGAGCCTGCGCTTTACGCCATCTTGCTGCCGCGTAAGCGTCTTATGTGGGCAACCTTTATTTCCGCTGGTGTAGGCGGCGCCATTGCCGGCCTCATGGGTGCCAAACTCTATGCCTTCGGTGCCTCCGGCCCGCTCGGTTTCCCGAGCTTTATTAACCCTGCCGGCATCGACACGGGCTTTATCGGCCTTGTCATCTCCGGTGTGGTCGCTTTCGTTCTGGCTCTTGTCGCCGCTATGGCGATCGGTACCAGGAAGGACGAGGGCGGTAAGGCGCTCAACATCTCGGTGGACTAGTCTGTCTGCGCACTTTAACTAAATATGCCTCGGACGGCGACGTGCCGCCCGAGGCATATTTGTGTTTCGTGCCGCTGCCAGCGTGTTTGCGGACACAAGTCTGCGGTTGTGGAGCAGCGGGGATTATGACGGTCGTGCCGCGGTGGAAGACGCACGGTCGCCCTGCAGGAGCTGACGGTAGGGGAGGAAGCCGATGAACGAGACGACCGCCTGCGAGTGCGCGGCGTTCCGCTTGAGGTAGAGCCTGACCTCGGAGGTCGTCGCGGGCTCAAGCGGCACCAGGGCTACCTTTCCGCTGGCAAGCGATTCCGCCGGCTTGCGCATGAGGAATGAGACGCCGGCGCCGCGTGCGACAAGAGAGATGATGTTCTCGGCTCGTTTGCCGGTGAACGTAACGCGTGGGCCAAATCCAGCTTCGCGACAAAGGGAAAGGACGAGCTCGCTTACGAACGAGCCTTGGGGAAGCATGAGGAAATTCTCGTCGATAAGGTCGTCTATCTCGACGGTGTCACGTTCGGCGAGCGGATGGTCGAGCGGAAGGACGGCCACGAGCCGGTCAGTCGTAAAGGGAATCTTTTTGAACTCCGGCTCGATGGCGCCACTGTCACGGATGAAGGCCAGGTCAATGTCCTCGTGCAGGAGCATACGCTTGAGTGTGTCGCCCTCGCCCTCGATGAGCTCAACAGAATATGAGGGGTTCGCCTGCTGAAAATCGATGACGGCGTCCGTGATCCCATAAGGGGCCATAATGGGGATAGAACCTACGGTGAGGTGCTCGAGCGGCTCACCTGCGCCTATTTGAATGGCGGCAAGATAGCGGTGCTGAAGCGTCGCAATTTTTTGCGCATAGGGGAGGAGCGCTTCACCTTGCGCGGTGAGTGTTACGTGGCGCTGGCTTCGATCGATGAGCTTGCAGCCGAGTTCGTGCTCCATTGCCATGATGTGCTTGGAGAGGGTTGATTGCGACATGAAAAGCAGTTCCGCCGCATCAAGAAACGTGCGTGACTGCGCTAAGATGGCGAATTCGCCAAAGCGGCTGATATCCATAGGGAGGCCTCCGGTACCCTCATTTTGGCGGGTGGCCTAAACCACGACGCCGTTGCAGTGGTCGATTTCGTGCTGGATGATTTCGGCGGTGTAGCCCGAGAAGTTTTTGATGCGGTGAACGAAGTTCTCGTCCAAATACTCCACCTTAATGCGACGATAGCGGGTACAGGGACGCTCGCCGATCAGCGAGAGGCATCCTTCGCTCGTCTGATAGGCATTGACCTGCTCAAGAATTTGAGGGTTGTACATCAGGAGTGTCCTGTTGCCGTCCTTTACGCAGATGATGCGTTTGCGCACGCCGATCATGTTGGCGGCGAGGCCCACGCACTCGCGCTCATGCTCGTGGAGTGTATCCAGGAGATCCTGCCCGGTTGCGGCATCGTCGGGTCCCGCGTCTTCGGAAGGCAGACGCAAAAAGAACTCGGATTTCATGATGGGTTTAATCATGGCGGGCTCCTCATGTCTTATGCTTTCGTGGACTTTTAATAATAGCGCGGAAGGAAAGCTGTGCGTCCGCGTTACAATCTTTCGACGTTGGACCATGTTGCCAGATTCGTCGTGTACGGCGTCTGGCGTAAGTCTAGGGCTCATTTTCGCCCTGGACTGTTCCTCTGGGGCGATGCGACTGTCGTTCCAAGAGGAAGGAAATGCATGGGGAGCAAATCTCAGCAACAAGTTCAAGTAACGCCATCGGCCACTGCGGCGATTCTCGTCGTAATGTATATTGCAGCCTTTGTTGCCGCGTTTAACGAGAACATCATTAACGTGGCGTTGCACGACATTATGGCAGCCTTTTCGGTGAGTGCCACCACGGCACAGTGGCTCGTCTCGGGCTACATGATCGTGACGTCGATCTTTACGGCCATCATGGCCTTCCTGTCCGGCCGTTTCTCGACGCGTAAACTGCTGTTTTTCGCATGCGGATGCATGGTCGCCGGCGAAGTCCTGTGCCTGGTCGCTCCGTCGTTTAGCGTTTTGCTGCCAAGTCGTATTTTGCAGGCTGCGGGATCGGGCATCTTGTTCCCGCTCATGATGAACGTGGTGCTGTCTTGCGCCCCGCGCGAGAAGCTCGGTCTGTATCTGAGCCTGGGTGGTGCCTGCATTACGCTGGGGCCGGCGTTTGGGCCCGTGATCAGTGGTCTTATGTGCACGTTGTTTGGCTGGAGGGCGGTGTTCGTAGTGCCGCTGGTGGGCGGCATTGTGGTCGCTGCGGCGGGCGTAAAGCTTGTTCAGAATGTCGGAGAGCGCTCGAATACCACGCTCGATATTCTGTCGGTAGTTTTGCTCGCCGCCGGTATTACGGCTTTTGTGTATTCCGTAGGCGAGTTCTCGACCAATCTGATTGCCGGCATCGTGACGCTCTTCGCTGCCATTGTGCTGCTCGGCCTGTTTGCGGCCCGCCAGCTCAAGCTCGAGCATCCGGTGCTTAACGTGCGTCCCATGGTGAGCGTTCGTTTTTGGCCCGCGTGCCTGCTTGTGGTGGTGTCGATGATGACGACGTTCTCGATGAGCGTTTTGTTGCCGCTCTATTTTGAGGGCGCATACGGCATGACCGCACTTGTTGCGGGCCTGCTCATTTTGCCGGCAATTGCCTGCAACGCCGTGACCTCGATTGTGGGCGGACGCGTGATGGATGCTCGCGGCGCATGGCCGCTGCTGCCGGTCGGCTTTGCCCTGATTGCCGTGGGGCAGATTGCAATCTCGATGACGGCGGCAAGCATGAATATCGGCGTCGTCGTGGCGCTGACCGTTGTGGTGTATGCCGGAGTCGGTTTGGTGCTGAGCCCCTCGCAAACGGCCGGCTTGGAGACGCTACCCGCCGCTGAACATCCTCACGGAACGGCATTGCTTAACACGTGGAATATGATTGCCGCATCGTTTGGCCCGTCGCTGTTTATCGGTCTGCTCTCGAGTTCTGCCGCGACTGCCGGCGCGGCTGGCGCTGCGACCGACGTTGCCCAGGCGATTGGATTTGCAACTGCCGTGCGCGTGGCGGCTGTGATTGCCGTGGTCGGGTTCGTGGCGTCGCTGGTGTACGCTCGTCGCGAGTCGCACATGTCGCATTAATGTGTGCACATAGATTCTGCAGCTAGATTAGATGACGACACCATAAACTAATGGACGTTTTGCCGAGAGGCATGAATGTTTAAAGCGCAAAGAGTGCGCGACGGGCCCCGCGAATGGGGCGATGATGCCCGAGAGGGCCAAGAAGGAGTCTCATGTCCGAGAACGAAGAGATCATGAACGAGACCGAGAACGAGACCATGGCTGCCGAGGTTGAGGCAGTCGAGACCGTGGAGACCGAAGCTGCCGAGGTTGAGGCTGCTGACGAGGTTTCCGACGAGGAGGAGGCCGAGGTTGTCGAGGCCGCCGTTGATTACGATGACGAAGAGCTGATGGACAAGATGCAGAAGGCCGCCCGCCTGCTGCGTAGCCGTCGCTTTGCTATTTCCAAGGAGGAGGAGGCCAAGGCCGAGCGCATGGCGAACATCGAGCGCGCCATCAAGCTTCTTGACCTCAAGCCCAGGATGGAGCAGAAGGAAATGTCCGACCTGCTGGGCATGCGCCTTCGTGAGCTCGATGGCCTGATGGCCGAGGCCGAGGCTGCCGATCTGGTCGGCCGCATCGACGACGCCGAGGGCGATATGCGCAAGATCGTCGTCTTCGCTGCCGAGGATGCCGCTGAGGGCCTGGTCGAGCTTGCCAACAAGAAGGAGAAGCTCCTGCCCGAGCTTTCTTACGAGGAGGCCACCGAGCTGATGGCCGCTCTCGATAAGGTCATTGCTCCGCTCGTCGCCATGGGCCTGGACGAGGACCGCGGTCCTCGCGGCGGTCGTGACGATCGCGGTGGCCGTGGCGGCGACCGTGGCGGTCGCGGCGGCTTTGGCGATCGCGGTGGCCGTGGCGGTGACCGTGGCGGTCGCGGTGGCGATCGCGGCGGCCGTGGCGGCTTTGGTGACCGTGGCGGCGACCGTGGCGGTCGCGGCGGCTTTGGCGGCAACCGTGGTGGCTATGGCGACCGCGGCGGCAACCGTGGCGGCTTTGGCGGCAACCGCGGTAACGACCGCGGCGGTCGCGGCGGCGATCGTGGCGGCCGCAACGGCGGCGGCTTCCGCGGCAACCGCTTCTAGGGGTTACGCGGTTCTACGAACCGCGTAACTAGTTGACGCTGCGCGCCCACCAGAGTGACAACTTGTCATTCAAAGAGGACGGCATGACCAGAAGGTCTATGCCGTCCTCTTTTCATGTCAATTTGTTCGCTCTGGTGGGCGCTCGCTGTCGGTACCAAAACATCGGCATCCCCAAGGGATCATTTGCTATGCGTCCGAAAATCCACGCTCGTTTGTTTTCTGCCTACATTTGGAGGAAGAGCTCGTGGAGGCGCGTGTCGTCGTCGAGCTCGGGGTGGAAGGTTACGCCGAGCTGGTTGCCCTGACGGGCGGCGACGATACGGCCGTCGACTTTCGCTAAGGCCTTGGCATTGCCGTGCACTTCGACGATGCGGGGTGCACGGATAAATGTTAATGGCACTTCACCGTCGATGCCGGACACCTGGCCCTTGGTGCGAAAACTGCCGAGCTGTCTGCCATAAGCGTTGCGCTCAACGAGTACGTTCATGGTTGCTAGGCGCGGCGTTCCCTTATCGTCGTGTGCGGCAAGATCGCGCGCCAATAGAATCAAGCCGGCGCAGGTGCCAAGGACGGGCATGCCTTCAACAATGTGGGTGCGAAGCTCCTCGAGCATGTCCAACTCATCAAGCAGCTTCCCTTGAACGGTAGACTCGCCGCCGGGAAGTACCAGACGGTCAAAGTCCTGCTTCAAATCAGCCGCCTGCCTCAGCTCAATACAACGTGCGCCCAGCTCGGATAGTCTTGCCTCGTGCTCGGCAAAAGCACCTTGGACCGCCAGCACGGCGACCGTCTGGTCTGCATAATCGCTCATGTGCGATCCTTTCTGCTGGACTAGCGCCCGCGTTCCTCCATGATGATCTCGATTTCGTCGGCGTTGATGCCCACCATGGCCTCGCCCAGGTCCTCCGAAAGCTCGGCGATGAGCTTGGCATCGGTGAAGTTTGCCACGGCCTTGACGATGGCGGCGGCGCGCTTGGCGGGGTCGCCGCTCTTAAAGATGCCCGAGCCGACAAAGACGCCCTCGGCACCCAGCTGCATCATCAGCGCGGCGTCGGCGGGGGTCGCTACGCCGCCAGCGGCAAAGTTCACGACGGGAAGCTTACCCGTGGCATGGACCTCGCGCACCAGCTCGACCGGAACCTGCAGTTGCTTGGCTGCCTCAAAGAGCTCGTCGTCGCGCAGGGCAACTACGTCGCGGATCTGCTTTTGGATTTTGCGCATGTGACGCACGGCCTGAACGACGTCGCCCGTACCCGGCTCACCCTTGGTGCGAATCATCGTGGCGCCTTCGGCAACACGGCGCAGCGCCTCGCCCAGATCACGGGCGCCGCAGACAAACGGCACGTCAAACTGGGTCTTGTCGATGTGATAGACATCATCGGCAGGGGAGAGAACCTCGGACTCGTCGATGTAATCGATCTCGATGGCCTGCAGGACCTGCGCCTCGACGATGTGACCGATGCGGCACTTGGCCATGACGGGGATGGAGACGGCCTCCTGGATGCCCTTGATCATCTTGGGGTCGCTCATGCGCGAGACGCCGCCTGCGGCACGGATGTCGGCCGGGATGCGCTCGAGAGCCATGACGGCGCAGGCGCCTGCCTCCTCGGCGATGCGTGCCTGCTCGGGCGTGGTGACGTCCATGATGACGCCGCCCTTGAGCATCTGCGCGAGTTCGCGATTGAGTTTGACGCGATCAGCCTGGCTGGTCTGTTCTGCCATGGTTGCTCCCTTGGTTGGCATGTGCATTGCTTGACGGAACATCCTATCGGGGAGCTGGGTATGGCAAAATACTCAGTTTTCGAGATAATAATAAGGTCAACTTAATACCAGATTGAACAGCTCGATAAGGTCAGGTGGTAAACTCATGCTTGACTACAATTTGGAAAAACGCGGCGAAGCATCGCTTTATGAGTATGTTTACCAGCAAATTCGAGATGATATTGTTGCTGGACGTATTGCGGCGGGGGAGCATCTGCCGTCTAAGCGTGCCTTTGCCAGTCATCTGGGAATCAGCGTCATTACTATCGAGAATGCATATAGCCAGTTACTTGCCGAGGGTTATATTTGCTCAAAGCCGCGGCGTGGCTACTACGCTTGCAGGCTTCCGGATGCACCGGTTTTGGCTTCGGCTGCGGAGGGCATCGACCGAGATGCCGCCTCTGCGGGTCCCAGCGCGCATGATGTCAACGGACAGGTCGAGCGATTCGATGCACTTTCTCCTTCCGCTTTGGAGGCGGCGCGGCTTTGGCAAAGCGCACTACGGGCGACGCTGGCATCCGAAGATGAGCGCGAAATCTTTTCGCCCGCACCGGCGCAGGGCACCGCTCGGCTGCGACGCGCAATTGCTCACCATCTGCGTGGGACGAGGGGCATGAATGTCGATCCCAACAACATTGTTATCGGTGCAGGCGCCCAGCTGCTCGATACCATGTTGGTTCAGTTGCTTGGCGCTGACAAGGTGTATGCCGTTGAGGACCCGGGCTATTTGCGCCTGACGCGCATCTATCAGGCTATGGGCTGCAAAGTTCGACATATCCCGTTGGATGATGAGGGCGTGGACTTGAGCACTCTGCAGAAAAGCGGGACCGATGTCCTTCACCTGATGCCGTCCCATCAGTATCCGACTGGCCTTGTGACGAGCATTGCGCGGCGCTATGCGCTTCTGAGCTGGGCCGCCGAGCGACCAGGTCGGTATCTCATCGAAGATGACTTTGATTGTGAGTTTCGCCTTGCCGGGAAGCCGATTCCCGCGCTCGCGTCGATCGATGCCGCCCAGTCGGTTATATACACCAACACGTTTTCGAAGAGCCTGTCTTCGGCGTTGCGCCTAGCGTACATGGTGTTGCCCGACGAGCTGATGGAGCGGTTTAGGCGCGACCTTGGTTTTTACGCCTCGTCGGTTAGCTCCATAGATCAAGTTGCATTGGCTCGCTTGCTGGAATCGGGTGATTACGAGCGTCATGTGAACCGCGTGCGCGTTCGTGCCCGCGAGGCGCGTGATGGCCTAGTGGCGCTTGTACGGAAGGCATTTCCGGCAGGGGAAGTCTCGATCGAGCATGCAGACGCGGGCCTTTACTGTATCGTGGTTGCGGAGCGTAGAACGGGCGGAAGCACTTTTGCACGGGCCCTCACGCGCTCGAGTATCCCGTTTATCGATATCAGTGACTGTTATTGGTGTGCCGATGGCGCATCTGTCCCTGAAAACTCAAGTCAAATTCTTGTTCAGTATGATGATCTGAGTCCAAAAGTGCTTAATACCTTGGAATTGCAGCTAATGGGGGCGCTCTGCAATCTAAGTGAGTAGACTTTTAGCACTTTGGCGACCAGGCAGTTTTGTAACAAGCTATCTACCTGCGGTTTTGAAAAGCAGGATGACCGGCCTGCTCGGGATGTTCAAAAAAGTCTACTCACTTGCCGCGCAAAGCTTCTACATGAGAAAAAAATGGGGTTTTCAACAGGGTTTCGTCCAGCTCTCGGCAAGCTTTTGGCCAGTTGGGGAGGGCTGTTGAAAACTTGGCAGTCCGTTCGGCGCCATTTTTGCTGCGTTCGCGCCAATGCGTGACTGATTGGGTTGAAATTCGTGTTTTCCTGTGCCTATGAAGGATCTACTTTGTGACATATCAGCTTTTAGGTACTGGCGTTTGCCTCCTCAAGTCCGCGCTTTGTGTCCGCCGCTTCCACGACCGGAAGAAGACCGGCAGCGATATGATCTCGCCCGCAACCCGACGGCTGCGGTCGCGCTCGGTTTTCCGTTGTATACATTGGTTCGGACGAGAAACAAACGGACTTGTCCTGCCAGCATTAGGCAGCGGCTGTTTCTTGGTGAGCTCCCCAGGGAATCCGTGCTGGAAACGGAGCATGGGTTTTTGGTTACGTCTCCTCTACTGACGACATTCATCATGTCGCGGCATCTGACGGATCTTCAGCTTCTTTTGGTATTGGCGGAGATGTGTGGCTTGTTTGCGGTGTGTGCCCTGCCGGCGGCACTTGAGGCGGAGCTTTCGCGTGCAATTGATTCGGGCGCGATTTCGACAACGGTCGGTTGGGTGCGCTGCCCGTCCGAGGACGGCACCGCCTCAAATTTATGGCGTCGAGACGCTTTGGTTTTGGGCGGAGACCTTGACCGTTTTTGTTCAGATGTTTGCGGGATGCGTTACGGCAATAGATTTATGGCGGTATCGCAACTCGTTCCATTGGGTGCCGCGTCGCCTTTTGAGGTCGAGGCGTATTTGTTGCTTGGACTGCCGCGAGCCCTGGGAGGCGAAGGTTTTTGCGGCATAGAGCTCAATGTCGAAGTGACGTTAAGCACAAGTGCTCGAGCGATTGTGGGAAAGTCCCGTGTGTATATCGATCTACTTCTGTCTTCGCCGGACGGCAGGCGACAGGTGGCCATTGAATGTCAGGGAAAGGCCTCGCACGGACGCGCAGGGGATGGCTTGCGTGACGCTGACCGCATGACGGCCCTTCAGGCTATGGGCTATGATGTACTTCTCCTGACACACAGACAGATATCCGATGAGGATAGATTCCGCGCCGTCGTTAAGGCCGTATGCAGGATGCTCGATGCTGAATATCGTGATAAAAGCTCAGATGAGCAAAGGGCTGAGACATTACTCCGGTCTGAACTATTCGTTGACTGGACAAAATTGGGAGTAATCGACGGAAAGATGACCGTTAGACGCAAAACAGCTCGATCGTGGACGGCTGCGGTTCTAAGTGAGTAGACTTTTGGCGCTTTGGCGACCAGGCCGTTTTGCAACAAGTCATTTAGCTGCGGCTTTATAAAGCAATATGGATGGCGTGCTCGGCAAGTTCCAAAAAGTCTACTCACTTAGTTTTTGACGAGAAACCGATGCCGAAGGCGGTCCTATTTCAGGGCGTTAACGAGTCCTCGAGACACAAAAAGGCCCGAACAGTGCGGTCCGGGCCTTATCGAGCTAGAGATTGTCTCTCAGGCGTCTGGCTTAGCCAAAGTAGCGCTTGAGCAGGCCGGCGAAAGCCTTGCCGTGGCGGGCCTCGTCGCGAGCCATCTCGTGCACGGTATCGTGGATGGCATCGAGGCCAGCGGCCTTGGCGCGCTTGGCAAGATCGGTCTTGCCGGCGGTGGCGCCGTTCTCGGCCTCAACGCGCATCTCGAGGTTCTTCTTGGTGGAGTCGGTCACGACCTCGCCCAGGAGCTCGGCGAACTTAGCGGCGTGCTCGGCCTCCTCGTGGGCAGCCTTCTCCCAGTACAGGCCGATCTCGGGGTAACCCTCGCGATGAGCGACGCGAGCCATGGCCAGGTACATACCGACCTCGGAGCACTCGCCCTCAAAGTTGGCGCGCAGGTCGGCAACGATGTCCTCGGAGACGCCCTCCATCTTGGCGACGCCCACGACGTGCTCGGCAGCCCACTCGAGCTGGCCCTCCTCCTGCTTCAGGAAACGAGAACCGGGAACGCCGCACTGGGGGCACTTGAAGTCCTCGGGCAGCTGGTCGCCGTCGAACTCTTCCACATAACCGCAAACGGGACAAACAAACTTCATGATTCGATCCTTTCGATCGATGGCGATTGTGCGCTCGTCCGGTCCCGTAAGGGCCCTCTCCGGACGTGCGTCTTGACGAGTTCTATTATCCATAAATGCAACCAAATGTGAAGCCTATTAGGAATGATTTTTAATAAAACAATTTTGAGATATGAAGATGTTGATTGATTAACGATTGGCAGGCCGTCTTTGACCGCCGCTGAGTACAATCGGGCGAGCAAATGTTGACCTATCAACAAATGAAGGAGTTTCCTTTATGCATCTAGCCCGTCGTGCCTGGTGCCGAACATATCAGACGGTTTTTCGCATTGCATTGCCGATCCTGCCCTATACCGAGCCGCGCATTTTAGAGCATGCCGAGGATGTGCCCGCGGTGCTTCAAAAGCGCTCGATCCAGAAGGTCCTTATCGTGACGGATCCCGGCATTGCCCGTCTGGGGCTCACGGCACCGCTCGAGACGGCGCTCGCATGCAGGGGGATTGGCGTTACGGTCTATGTCGAAACGCGTGCAAACCCCACGGTTTCAAACGTGGAAGAAGCGGCGTCCCTGTATCGAGAGAGCGCCTGCCAGGCCATTATCGGCTTTGGCGGTGGCTCGGCCATGGACTGTGCCAAGGGCGTGGGCGCACGCATTGCGCAGCCAAACAAGCCCATCAACAAGATGCGCGGCCTGCTGCGGATTCATCGTCGCCTGCCGCTGCTCATCGCCGTTCCCACTACCGCCGGTACGGGAAGCGAAGTCACGCTTGCGGCGGTAATTACCGATGACGGGACGCACTACAAATACCCCATTAACGACTTTGTGCTCATCCCGCGTTTTGCAGTCCACGACCCCGAGTTTACGTGCGGCTTGCCCGCTTCCATTACGGGGCAGACGGGCATGGACGCCCTGACGCATGCCGTTGAGGCCTTTATCGGGCGAAGCACCACGCCCTATACGCGCAAGATGGCGCGACAGGCGGTGCAGCTTATCCACGACAATTTGCTCGAGGCCTATGAGCATGGTGACGACATGCGCGCTCGTCGCAATATGCTTTCGGCGGCGTATAAGGCGGGCGTTGCGTTTACCCGCTCCTATGTCGGATATGTGCATGCCATCGCGCACAGTCTGGGCGGCCGATACGGAATTCCGCACGGTTTGGCCAACGCGATCATCCTGCCGCACATGCTTCGCGCTTATGGTGACGCCGCCGCCCCCAAGCTTGCCGATCTTGCTCGCATGGCGGGCATTACGCCGGCTACCGCGCAGGATAGTCTTGCGGCCGAGGCCTTTATCGATTGGGTCGACCGCATGAACGAGGCCCTGGGAATCCCCAAATATGTCTCGGGTATTCGCCGCTCCGATATTCCGCAAATGGCGGCCCATGCCGATGCCGAGGCCAATCCCCTGTACCCCGTTCCACTTTTGATGGACCGCTCGGAGCTCGAGCATATGTACGAGGTCGTCGCGGGTGGTATGTTTGAGGACGAGAACTAGGAGGGTGCCATGAACACCGAGGAAATTGCGCGCATCGTCGGCGATCAGCGCGCCCACTTTAAGACGCACGCCACGTTTGATGTCGATGCTCGACGTCGCGCGCTCGTGAGTTTACGCGATGCGGTGCGGGCCCACGAGGCCGATATCGCTCATGCGCTCAAGACCGATTTGGGAAAGTCGCATGACGAGGCCTATATGTGCGAGATTGGCACATCGCTTTCCGAGATTCGACATCAGATTGCGCATGTGGCCCGATGGAGTCGTCCGCGCCTGCGTCCGTGCGACCTCGCTAACGCCGTGAGCGTGTGTAAAACGCAAACCGTGCCCTATGGCGTCACGCTCATCATGGCGCCCTGGAACTATCCGTTTTTGCTGACGCTCGAGCCGCTCGCTGGCGCCCTTGCCGCGGGCAATACCGTGGTCATCAAGCCGAGCGCCTATGCTCCGGCATCGAGCGCGGTGCTCAGGCAAATCTGTGATGAGGCATTTGATCCGCGCCTGGTGACGGTTGTCGAGGGCGGGCGCGCCGAGAACGAAGCGCTGCTCGATGAGCACTGGGACAAGATCTTCTTTACCGGTAGCGTTCCGGTTGGCAAGCTCGTCATGGAGCGCGCAAGTAAAAACCTTACGCCCGTGACGCTTGAGCTGGGCGGAAAGAGTCCCTGCATCGTGGATGCGACGGCAAACTTGAAGGTCGCGGCACGGCGCATCGCCTTTGGTAAATGGCTCAACGTGGGGCAGACCTGCGTGGCGCCCGACTACCTGCTGGTCGATACGCGCGTGCACGACGAGCTGCTGGGCCTCATCAAGGAGGAGGTCCGTCGCATGTTTGGCGAACATCCACTCGACAATGAGGATTACGGACATATCGTCAACGCCAAGCATTTTGCGCGTGCGCGCGGGCTGATCGATCCCGATAAGGTCGTGCTTGGAGGTGCCGCGCGCGAGGCTTCGCTCAAGATTGAGCCGACAATTTTGGACGGCGTGGCCCCCGCTGACGCCGTGATGCAGGAGGAGATCTTCGGTCCCATCTTGCCGGTGCTGACGTTTGAGAGCCTAGACGAGGCCGAAGCGTTTATTACGGATCGTCCGACGCCGCTGGCCCTGTATATCTTTAGCCAGGATCGTGCGGTTCAGCAACGCTTTGTGCGCTACGTGCCCTTTGGCGGTGGCTGTGTCAACGACACGATCATGCACTTGGCTACGAGCCATATGGGCTTTGGCGGCATGGGCGCGAGCGGTATGGGGCAGTACCATGGACGCGAGAGCTTCGATACGTTTAGCCACAAGAAGGGTATCGTGAACAAGGCAACTTGGCTGGACGTGCCGTTTCGGTATGCGCCCTACGCAAGCTGGAAGCACAAGTTCGTGCGCATGTTTGTGCATTAGAAAAGGGCGCAGGTAATACGAACAAGTGTTCCTATTACCTGCATTTTGCGTTAGACTACTGTTATGGAGCACGGATGGGCCAACTCCCTTTAGAAGGGATTTGGTATGAACGTAAGCGATGTTATTTCGTTATTGGCGTTGTTGATTGCGGCTATCGAACTCGGTCTGTTTATCGGCCGAATGAAATAGCCGCCCCCGCGTAAGCGAAGACGGCCACTTCTCACGATGAAAACGTGTATCGGAGTTGGCAAGACCCGCGGCAACGGGTGCCATCCGTGTTCCTATCTTATCTGCAAGCGTTCTGTCGCGCAAGCGTTGAGGCAAACGATTGAAGGACGCAGACAGGATGTATTTGTGTCCGCACGGGACCGTAGACTTCTCAATAAGGTTACACACCGGTTTATCCGGCCGTTAGGGGAGTTGCTATGTACGAGCCTTCGCGTGTTCTTCTGTCATTTCACATTGCAGGATTTCAGTATGCCGATGGCGCCTTGGTCTTGGGCGATCTTAAAGCGGGCGATAAGCTGACGCTGTGTGCCGAGCGCGATAATCCCCATGACCCTGAGGCGGTTGCGATTTATTACGGCAACACCAAGCTTGGCTATGTTCCGGGAAACGAGGTCGGCCCACTGTCCTTGATGATGTATTACGGCCACGAGGACGTATTTGAGGCTCGCGTGCAACAGGTTGCTCCCGAGCGCAGCCCGTGGCACCAGGTGCGCGTTGGCCTCTATGTGGTGGATGCTCGCTAGTCGGCAAGGGAGGCGGCCATGTTTGATGACGACCTATTCAATCTGACAGACGATTCGTTTGAGTGGGATCTGCTACTCGATGACGATGAGTTGGAGCAGGATCGTAGGAAACGGCAGGACAAGAAAACTCAGGGTGACGCTTCGAAAAAGCAAGACAAGCGCCGCCGCGGACTGTTCGGCGGGCTCTTTGGCTAACCGCCGCATCGCTGTGTCTGTATACTTAGCACGAGTTGGATGCATTGCGAAATGAGGGCATAGACGATGATGTGGTTTACCGCCGACCTGCACCTGGGCGATACGAATATCTTGCACGACATGGATCGACCGTTTGATTCGGTCGAGGAGATGAACCGCAAGGTCATCGATGCCATCAATGAGTGCGTGGCTGCGGACGACCGCCTCTATATCCTGGGAGACTTTACGTATCGCTTGCCCATGGCGGAGGCGGTGCGCCTGCGCGAGCGTATCGAATGCAAGAATGCGACGCTCATCCGCGGTAACCATGACGGCGACTGGGAAGATTCCGACGCCCCGCAAATTTGGGAAGACGTGCGCGATTACCTGGAGATTGCTCCCGGCTATGCCAAGGGCCATCGTCTGGTTATGAGCCACTACCCCATGCTCAGCTGGAACGGCAAGGCACGTGGCGCCATTATGCTGCATGGGCATATCCACAGCAGGGGTGACCGCACCAACGCACGCAACCGCGATCGCGAGCGCCCGATCCTGCGCTATGACGTTGGCCTTGATGCCAACGACTACAGACCCGTAAGCCGCGATCAAATCCTGGGCTTCTTTGGACTGTAATTCTCGAACCACCACAAAGGGGACAGGCACCTTTGTGGTGGTTCTGGCGCCGTTGCCATTATGGCGGCGGCGCCTTTTTTGTCCGCGTGGCGCGGTAGAGTGTAGGCGGTTGAAATTTGCGTCCATCGAGGAGCTGCTATGAACGAGATCAAGTGCCCGCATTGCGGCGAAGTTTTTAAGGTCGATGCGTCCGGCTATGCGGATATCGTCAAGCAAGTGCGCGATGCCGAGTTCTCGCGCGATCTTGATGAGCGCGTAGCGGCGGCTCGACGCGAGGGCGAGCAGGCGCTGGAGCTTGAGCGTTCGCGTTCGGCGTCTGCCCTGCAGGAGGCGGAGTCTCAACGCGACGCTCAGCTTGTCGAGCAGAAGAACACTGCGGATCAGAAACTGGCGCAAGAGGTTGCCAAGCGCGATGCTGAGCTTGCCGAGCTGCGCGCTAAGCTCGAGGGCGCTGCCGCAGAGCGCGAGAGTGCAAGCCAGCGCGCGGCGGTTGAGGCACGAGCCAATGCTCAAAAAGAGAATGCCGAACTCCAGCGTGAGATTGATAGCCTGCGTGCGCAGCTTGGGCGCAAAGATGACGAAGCAAAGCTTGCCGAGTCGGCGGCGCGCAACGCTGCTCAAAACGATTTAGCTGCACGCGACGCTCAGATTGCCGAGCTGCAGGCCAGGCTTGCCGCGGCGGACAAGGCCCAGGAGATGGCGCTTGCCGCTGCCGCGGCAGAGTCGCAGCGTGAGCTCGATGCCGCTCGCAGCGAGGCCGAGCGCGCGTTTGCTGACTATCGCGCGAAGGTGCAAGAGAAGTTTTCCGCCGCAAAGGCTCAGTCCGAGCAAGAGGCCGAGGGCCTGCGTGCCCAGCTGCGCGAGCAGGAACTGATGGCAAAAATGAACCTGTCAGAGGCGGTCGCCGCGGCGGAGCGAGAGCGCGATGAGGCGCGTGCCAAACTGACGAGCGAGCTGGCGGTGCGCGATTCTCGCGAGGAACAGGTCAAGGCGGCACACGAGCTCGAGCTTGCGCAGGCCAAGCGCGCGAGCGATGACCTGATTCGCTACAAGGACGAAGAGATTGAGCGCCTTAAGGACATGAAGGTCCGCCTGTCCACCAAGATGGTGGGCGAGTCGCTCGAGCAGCACTGCGAGACCGAGTTTAACCGTCTGCGCATGACGGCGTTTCCTAACGCGTACTTCGAGAAGGATAACGATGCGTCCGAGGGCACCAAGGGCGACTTTATCTTCCGCGAGTGCGACGCAAGCGGTAACGAGGTCATTTCGATTATGTTCGAGATGAAAAACGAGAACGACGAGACCGCGACCAAGCACAAAAACGAGGACTTCTTTAAGAAACTCGATCACGATCGTCGCCAGAAAGGCTGTGAGTACGCGGTGCTCTGCACACTGCTCGAGCCCGAAAGCGAGCTCTATAACGCAGGGATAGTCGACGTGAGTTACCGCTATGAGAAGATGTACGTGATCCGCCCGCAGTTCTTCATTCCCATGATCACGCTGCTGCGCAACGCCGCCATGGGTTCGCTGCGCTATAAGCAGGAGCTGGCGGAGTACAAGCAACAGAACATCGACGTCACGAACTTCGAGGCCAAGATGGAGAAGTTCAAGAACGACTTCGGCCGCAACTATGAGCTTGCGAGCCGTAAGTTCCAGACGGCGATCGAGGAGATTGACAAGACGATTAGCCATCTGCAGAAAACCAAGGAGGCATTGCTGTCCTCCGAGAACAATTTACGTCTAGCCAACAAGAAGGCCGACGATCTTACCATTCGCAAGCTCACCTGGGGCAACAAGACCATGAAGGCGGCGTTTGACGAGGCGCGCGGGGCTGCGACAGGGGCAAACGATGAGCCCGCCGAGGCGGATTCGTATGAGGTCGAGGATGCCGAGTAGGGGATAGCGTATAGTGCAAAAGCGGGGCCGCTGGCGATATTGCCAACGGCCCCGCTTCGTTCCAGTATGTACGGCTAGTCCTCGAGCAGGTCCTCGATAAAGCCGACGCGGTAGTTTTTGAAGATGACCTCGCCGCCGTCTTGCGTGGCATCCAGGTCGACATCGCCCATGATGCCAAAGTCGTGGTCGCCATCCTCGTCGGCAAAAATCTGGTGCACGTGCCACACGTGATCGGTCTTCTCGTCGCTCCCGTCGATGGTAAACATCGCGGCGCTGCGGGCATCTCCGTCGGTGAGGATTTCCTCGTGCTGCTCATGGTAGGCATCGAGCGCCTTTTGCCAGCGGACCTCGCTCATGCCCCAGTCCTCGTCGAGTTCGCCCAGGTCGCGAACGTGCTCGCGGGCGGCAAGGGTCACGCGGCGGAAGAGTGCGTTGCGCACCAGCAGCGTGCAGCCGCGACGGTCCGCAACGACCTCGTCGATGCCCTGCGGCGGCGCGGCGTCGAGGGCCGCCGGGTTGCCGGCGTTCTCCCACTCGTCCACCAGGCTCGAGTCGACCGAGCGTACCACAAAGCCGAGCCACGAAATGATGTCGCGCAAGCGCTCATCGCGCTTCTCAATGGGCACGGTGCGATCGAGGGAGCGGTAGGCCTCGGCTAGGTAGCGCAGCAGAATGCCCTCGGAGCGGGCGATGCCGAGCTTTTGGATATAGCCCTTAAAGTCGCTCGCGCTCTCCAACATGTCGCGCAGGACGCTCTTGGGCGAGAGCTGGTAGTCGTTGGCCCAAGGTACTTCCTGGCAGTACTTGTCGAAGGCGGCATCGAGCAAATCCTCGAGCGGCTTTTCGTAGGTGACATCCTGGATGCGCTCCAAGCGTTCCTCATATTCGACGCCGTCGGCTTTCACCTCGGCCATAGCGCGGTCGCGCGCGGCGCGCTCCTGCGCGCGCAGCACCTGCTTGGGATCCTCGAGCGTTGCCTCGACCATTGAGATTAGATCCATGGTATAGGTCTCACTCTCGGGGTCGAGCAGCTCCAGCGCGGCAAGCAAAAACGGCGAGAGCGGCTGGTCGAGCGCAAAGTCCTCGGGCAGATCGACCGTCAGTGCATAGTCGATGTCTGGCGCGGCGTCAGTCGGGGCGTCGGACGCGGGCGGCACCTCGGTGCGAACGACGACGCCGGAATCGATGAGCGTGGCGAAGATTTCGTCGGCGCGAACCTCGAGCTTGGCCTTTTCCTCGGGGGTCTGCAAGCTCGTCTCGATGAGGTCGTGTACGCGGACTCGGGCATCGCCGCCCTGCTCGACCACGCTAATCACCATGGAGTGCGTGATGCGAAGGCGCGGCTTGAGCGTCTCGGGCTGCGTCTCGATCAGGCGCTCAAAGGTCTGCTTGTTCCAGGTGACAAAGCCCTCGGGGGCCTTCTTCTTTTTAATCTTGCGGAGCTTCTTGGGGTCGTCGCCCGCCTTGGCCATGAGTTTGGCGTTCTCGATCTCGTGCTCCGGGGCCTCGGCGATGACCATGCCCTCGGTATCGAAGCCCGAGCGGCCGGCGCGACCGGCAATCTGATGGAACTCGCGGGCGCGCAGGCGACGCATCTTGTAGCCGTCGAACTTGGTGAGCGCGGTGAGTACCACGGTGTGGATGGGTACGTTGATGCCGACGCCGAGCGTATCGGTGCCGCAGATGACGGGCAGCAGGCCCTGCTGCGCCAGGCGCTCCACCAGCAGGCGATAGCGCGGCAACATGCCGGCATGGTGCACGCCGACGCCGCATCCAAGCAGGCGTTTGAGAATCTTACCAAAGGCCGTGGAGAAGCTCGTCCCCTTTGCCGCTTCTTTGATGGCCTCGCGCTGCTCCTTGCTGGCGATGCCAAAATTGGCGAGCGACTGTGCCGTTGCAAGGGCGGCATCCTGGCTAAAGTGCACGATATAGAGCGGGGCCTCGCCGCGGCGCATGGCGAGCTCGACCGTGCCCTCGAGGGAGGTCGTCACGTAGTCGTAGCTCAGCGGCACGGGGCGCGGGGCATCGACGACCAAGTCGCAGGTAGCACCGGTGTGTTCCTCGAGTGAGGCGGCGATGGCAGTGACATCGCCGAGCGTGGCGCTCATGAGCATGAATTGCGTGTGGGGCAGGGTGAGCAGCGGCACCTGCCAAGCCCAACCGCGGTCGGGGTCGGCAAAGTAGTGGAACTCGTCCATGGCCACGCAGCCCACGTCGGCATCTTCGCTCTCGCGCAGTGCGTCGTTGGCAAGGATCTCTGCCGTGCAGCAGATGACGGGTGCCTTGGTGTTGATATGCGTGTCGCCGGTAATCATGCCTACGTTATCGCGGCCGAGCACCTGCACAAGGTCGAAAAACTTCTCGCTGACCAGAGCCTTGATGGGAGCCGTGTAGTAGCAGCGCTTGCCCTGCGCCATGCCCATAAAGAGCATGCCCAGCGCGACGAGCGATTTACCCGATCCGGTCGGTGTGCCTAAAATGACGTGATCGCCGGCAGCCAGGTCCATGAGGGCCTCTTCTTGGTGATCCCACAGTTCAATGCCGCGATCGCTCGTCCATTCAAAGAAGCGTTCGAAGGCTTGATCGGGCGTGAGCCACGGTTCGGGCTCGCTGCCGTCCTCGGGCTCCCACCAGGTGGGGGAGAGCGCGCCGAGCGAGCCAAACTCGGCTTCGGTTCCCGTGCCGCCCGAGAATGAGCTGGCGGCGCCGGCGCCGGAGACGGTGCTGGCGGCGGTATCTGTCGTGGTCTGTGCCATGTGGTTGCTTTCTCTCGCGATTGTCCGCCAACTATTATGGCGTAGCGGCGCATCGATGCGTTTGCAGGCAAGAAAATGCAGGAAATGGGCGTTCTGCCCGGCCGTTTGGTGCAGTTGCCAGCTAAGTGAGTAGACTTTTTGCGATGTCGCGAGCACATGGATTTTGCACAAGGGTTCTATCTGCGGTTTTAGTTTTCGTTATGCGGGTCGTGCTTGGCTATTGCAAAAAAGTCTACTCACTTAGGTTTGAGGGTTGTTTGCTGGCGCCTATTCGCGCTTATTTGCTGACGCCGCGACCATCAGAAGCCCCTAGGACTCTTGCGGCAGGCGCTTCTTGCCCTTGCGGGCACGGTTTCTGAAGTTCTCGACGGCCTCTTCCATGCCGAGAGGCACGTAGGTGAGCTCATCGAGGTTTTCGGGCAGGTAGCAGGCAAGGCTTTGCTCCTGCGCGCGGCCCGCCGCGAGCTGCTCTTCGATGGGTTCCGCGCCGGGCGTAGCGCAAATGCCATAGACGGCGGCGCCCATCTCGCGCGTGCGGCATTCATATTCGGTCTCGGGATGCTCGGGATGGTCGCGGCGGACGTCGTCACTTACCCAAAGCGTATCGTAGCCGGCTGCGGCAAACTGTCCCAGGGCGTAATCGCGCAACGGTTTGCTGTCGGTTCGCAGCGTTACGGTGGCGCCGGCTGCAAAGAGCGGGCGATAGAGCATCAGATGGTCGACATGGACGAGGCGCTTTTTGGCGTACTTGGCCTTGGGCTGCGGCGTGGGAAAGTTGATGGTGATGGCATCGAGCTCGCCTGTGGCAAATAGCTGCGGCAGCGATGCGGCGCCTCGAGGCAGAACGAGTGCGTTGGTCAGTTCATGCTCGCAGATTTTCTGTGCGGCATAGGCGATGCAGATGGGCTCCTGGTCCATGCCGATAAAGAGCGTGTTTGGCTCGTGGGCCGCGCGCTCTACAAGATACGTTCCCTTGCCGCAGCCAAGATCCAGGTGAAGGTGTTCGAATGGCTTGCTGCCAACTGGTGCACAGACTTCACGCCAATCTCCGGCATAGGCCTCGGGGTTCGTCTCAATCGCATCGGCGTAGCGCTCCAGGCGCTCCTCGAGCACAAAGTTCTTAGGCGTGCGAACGTGGACGGCTCCCATGAGGCTCCTTGGTCATAAATATGGAACGCATAGCTGCGCGTTCCGTCAATGGGTTGAAAAGGGTGGGCATAGTTTGCCCGAAAGAAGCGGCACGGCTCGGCGGCGAGTCGTCGATGCCTACAGGCGCTTGAGGATCACATAACGGTTGAGCTCGCCGCTGCGACCGTCGGCATGGAAACGCTCAAGCTCGCGCACGGGGACCTCGCCGCTTTTGTAGAACGTACGGACGCCGCGCACCAGGTCGGTGATCTGCTGATCGTCAAAGTGATGGCAATAGCGGTAGGCGTGGCGGTCGTTTTGCCAGCCAATGAGGTGGTCGCCGGCTTCAAACTGCGCGGAATCGTAACCCTCAAACGGCGGGGTGAGCTCGGCGCGGGCTTCGGCTCGAACGGCCTTGCGCGCCATGCGCTCGTCGTTCATAAACTCCCAAAAGCTGATGGCGATGATGCCGCCCGGGCGCGTTTGCCGCACCAGGGCGTCGAGCACGCGTACGCGGTACTCGCACGACGGCACGTGGTGCATAAAGCCAAAGCAGACCGAGATATCGGCGAGCGGGGCGTCGAAAAGCACGTCGGGTGTTTCGGCGGGGTTGAGCTTCATGAGGGCGTCGAGCACGTCGAGTTCCTGGAAGTGCAGGTTGGGAATGCGCAGCGCGTGGCCATGTGCATCGATGGCCAGGTCTTGACACGAGTCGACGCCATAGAACTCAAACGGGCAGCTGGCATCTGCCGAGGGGTTTGCGCCGTCGACGCCCTTGGCGGCAAGTGCGCCGCCGGCGGCAAAGTTTTCGAATCGCATATTGCCGCAGGCGAGATCGAAGACGCGGACGGGATGCTCGATCGTGGCGACGTCGAGCTGTTCGAGCGCGATGTCCATGGTGCGCACCCAGCCGGGCCACGGGGCCTGGCGCGTATCGGAAAAGGAGGCGGAGTGCTCGCGATAGAACGTGTTGTTGAGCTGGATGAGCGATGAGGCGAAATCGCGGTTCACGGCGCGGAACTCCCTCCGTTGGCGGTGCGGAATAAACAGTATGACCATACTACCGTTAACGCCGCAACGGGGACAACCGAGCTGCGGCTCATTGCTTTGTTTGGACACATTTCCGCAGCTCATATGTGCCCGCAACCGCCAGTTGTCAAAAATCTCACTAGAATAGGTGGCATGCTTTTGGCGGTGGCGGATAGATTTTTAACTGTGCAAGGCGCCCTAAGAACAAAAACGGTCCGGCGGCACGGCTGGCATCACATAGGAGGAACCATGAATGTAGAAACTGCGCAGCGGCTCGCCGACCTTCGTCGCAGCAAGGGTTTTAGCCAAGAAGGGCTGGCGCGAAAGCTGGGGCTGTCGCGCCAGGCAGTCAGTAAATGGGAGCGCGCGGAGAGCTCGCCCGATACCGAGAACCTAATCTCGCTCGCCAAACTCTATGGCGTGAGCCTGGACGAGCTGCTCAATCCGAGCGACGAGATCGAGGACGATATCGAGTTTGAGAACGAGGACCGCGCCCGTCAGCGCGAGGCCGAGGCGGCAGAGCGTGCTCGCACCCATGAGGCGGCGGCGCGCGCTACCGAGGCGGCAACGCAGGCGAGTGATGCTGCGGCCAAGGCGGCGCAAGCGGCAAGCTGGAGTGCGCAGGCCGACAATGCCGCTACGGCGCAGGCGACGAGTGGCACCGCGGTTGGCTCGACTCCGGTGAAGGGCCCGTTCCAGTCGTTCCCGTATTGGGCCGTGTGCTGGCTGCTGTTCTTTTTGCTGATGTTCCTGTTTGGTGCCGGCCCCTTTGCCGCGCTGATCTTCTTTACGATTCCCATCTATCACTGGGTGGCGCGTGCGCTCGATGGTGATTGGGCGCGCGGGGATATTCAGGTTGGTCCGGCGTCGGTGGCGATCAAGGCCCAGGGGAAGGATGCTTCTGCGGAACCCGATGCTGACGTGGCTACCACGACCACCGCTGAGCCATGTGCCAAAGAGGGTGACGAATGATGAAGCTTTCGCATGAATCCAAGGTACGCCTGGGTGTTGGCATCGGAGCGTTTGTGCTCATTGTTGGGCTTGTCTTTGGCGTTTCGCGGACATTGATTCATTTTGATGGTCCGTGGGATCTCGACGATGTTGTATCCGGCTTGTCTGGTATGGACGATGCGCTTGACGAGGACGATCTTTTGGATAGCGGTAACTATTCCGCTCGGCCTCAACAGCTTTCGAGCGAAACGTTTGATGCCGACGCGTTCACATCGCTTGATTTGGACGTGACGTCGGGCACGGTCGAGGTCAAACACGTCTCCGGCGGGCCAGTGCGCGTAATTGAAAGCGGTCGCGTGGCAACGGGGACCGTTGCCTTCGATGCGGCAACCCAGAACCTGGCCGAAATCAAGGGTTCTACGCTCAAGATTCGCCAGTTCGATTGCGATGACGAGCGCGCCATTGACCGCACGGTTACCGTCGAACTGCCGCGCGATGTTGCCGATAACATGGTGGGCATCACAGCGAATGTGGGATCGGGTGATCTGACGGTCGCGGGCATTGCGTGTCATGACCTCAACCTGACTTTGGACTCGGGAGACGTCGAGTTTACGGGTACCGTGACCGATACCCTGAATGCCGAGGTCGGTTCGGGCGATGTGACGTTCGAGCTCTACCAGGCCCCCGCGAAGTCGATGGACGTGAGCGTGGGCTCGGGCGATGTGGAGATGACGGTTCCGAACTCGACGGGCTTTAAGGCGAGCCTCACCTTGGGCAGCGGCGACTTCGAGAGCGATTTCCTTCCGCTTGGCTACGACGGCGAGACCGTTTTGAATCTTGAATTCGATAACGGCGATAAGTCTGCCACGTATCGTTTTGAGGTCGGTTCGGGCGACATGTCGTTTGATTCGGAGTAGTGAGGCAGACGAAAGCCTAGGCGAAGATATAGACGCGCTGTTTGGTGAAGGCGTCGAAGCCGAGATTGGCTTCGGCGCCTTTGCCTTTACAATGGGGGCATGGAACAGATTATCTTGAACATACTCGAGGCTCTGCGTCGCGGCGAGACCGTGGACGACAAAGCGCTCGTCAAACTGATACATGCCGAGGCACGCCGTGAGGGTGCCGACAAGCGCGATCTGGCCAAGCGTCGCCTGCTGCCGTTTTACCAGCGGGTGAAGCGCGAGGAGCCGGCTCGTTGGACGGTATGGAATGTCGATGCCGAGCTAGAGCGTCAACTGCTGCAGGTGCTACGCATGAAGCCTCGTCGCACGGCTTCGGGCGTAGCGACCATTACCGTCATCACCAAGCCGTGGCCGTGCTCGGGCGATTGCCTGTTTTGCCCCAACGACCTGCGCATGCCCAAAAGCTATCTGCACGCCGAGCCGGCGTGCGCCCGTGCAGAGCAAAACTGCTTCGATCCATATCTGCAGGTGAGCGCCCGTTTGACGGCGCTTTCGCAGATGGGGCATGCGACCGATAAGATAGAGCTCATCGTGCTCGGTGGCACCTGGAGCGACTATCCGGAAGGGTATCAGACGTGGTTTATGTCGGAGCTTTTCCGTGCGCTCAATGACGATGCCGTCGCCGGCGTGGCGGCAAACCCCATGTTGGCGCGTCCGGGCATCAGTCGTGCCGAGGCGGGGCGCCTGCTCGATGACGCTCCCGCCGATGCCCTGCCGCCGGTGGTAGCGGAGCGTCGCGAGCGCTATCGGGCAGCCGGCATTGCGACAGACGAGGTCGAGCTTGCTGCCGGCGTTGCCGACGACCAAGGGCGTGTGGATGCTGCCGTGGGCGGCTACAACCGTGCGGTGCGTCGTCTGTACGGCCCCGGTACGCCGTGGGGCGAAGTCGCCGAGTGGCAGACGGCAACGATGGAGGAGCTTGAACGTCAACAGCGCATCAACGAGACGGCGAAGCATCGCGTGGTGGGACTCGTTATCGAGACGCGCCCCGATGCCGTAACGCCGAAGGCCCTCACGCTTATCCGCCGCCTGGGCTGCACCAAGATCCAGATGGGCATCCAGAGCCTCGACCAGCACCTGCTCGATATCAACGAGCGGCGCATTTCGGTGGCGCAGATCGAGCGGGCGTTTTCGCTTGCGCGCCTGTTTGGCTTTAAGATTCACGCGCATTTTATGCTCAACTTGCTGGGCGCCACGCCCGAAGGGGACAAGCGCGACTACGAGCGCTTTGTGACCGAGGGGGCCTTTATGCCCGACGAGGTCAAAGTCTATCCGTGTGCACTCATCGAGGGCTCGCGTCTGGTGGGCTGCTATGAGCGTGGCAAATGGCGTCCCTATACCGAGGAGGAGCTGCTCGATGTACTGGCCGATGACATCGTGGTGACGCCGGCGTTCTGCCGCATCAGTCGCATGATCCGCGACTTTAGCTCCGATGACATCATGGTGGGCAACAAGAAGCCCAACCTGCGTCAGCTCGTCGAGAATCGCTTGGCGGCTCGTGGAGAAGGCACAGTGGTGCGCGAGATTCGCTATCGCGAGATCAGTACCGCGGGTGCCGACTTGGATGGGCTTTCTCTTGATGAGGAAGTGGCGTACGAGACGCCGGTGACTCACGAGCGCTTTTTGCAGTGGGTGACGCCGCGGGGCAAGATCGCGGGCTTTTTGCGGTTGTCGCTGCCCGACCATTCGTTTGTTGCCGCACATGCGGACGAGTTGCCGACGACGCCGGACGAGGCGATGATTCGCGAGGTGCACGTGTATGGCATGGCGGCGCGCGTGGGCGATCAGGGCCAGGCGGCGCAACATCACGGGTTGGGGCGTTTGCTCGTAGAGCGTGCGTGCGAGATTGCCCGGGATGCGGGTTATGCGCGTATCAACGTGATTAGCGCGATTGGCACGCGCGAGTACTATCGCCATCTTGGATTTTATGACCATGGCCTTTATCTGCAAAAGGAGCTCTAGATGAACAAGCCGAGTGTTTCTGCCGGCGTCGTTGCCGGCGTTGCTCTGGGAGCCGCGGCGCTTGGTGCGGCCGCTGTCGCTGTTCGTGCTGCCTGTCTGCAGGTTGCGCGAACCCGCAATGGCTTGGCGCGTGTGAAACGCGTGCACGACGAGGGCGGCGACGAAGTCCGCGTATTGGTGCAAGGCGGCGTCTACCAAAGCGCGAGTTACGTTGGTGAGCGCTGGGCGGAGCCCGTCTTTGCGTACTATCGCGCGTTTAACGACGTGTTTGAGGCCGAGGATGCGATGCGCGACGCTTATGGTCACGGTATCGACCGCATTCTTATGCTGGGCGGCGGCGGGTTTGCCTATCCTAAATTCGCCCTGATGTCGCACGAGGGCTTGCGCATGGACGTCATCGAGTATGACGGAGAGATTACGCGCCTGGCGCGCCGCTGGTTCTACCTAGACGAGCTGGAGCGCGCGGCGGGCGATCGCCTGCGGGTGATAACCGCTGAGGCTCGCTCGTATCTGGGTGTGACGAGCGTGGGCCATCGTCGCTATGACGCGGTCGTGAGCGATTGCTTTGGCGGTGCCGAGCCCGTACGCGAGTTGGCGACGGTTGAGGCGTTGCGTTTAGTGCGGGGCAGCCTAAATGTTGGTGGCGTCTACGTCGCCAATATCGTGAGCGCAAACGAGGGGAGCGACGTGACGTTCCTGCGCGACTGCGCTGCCACGGCACTCGAGGTATTCGCCCATGCCTGGGTGGTCCCATGTGGCGATGCGAAGTTCGGCGGCGAGGAAAACTACCTGCTCATCGCCAGCGACGGCGACTATGTCTTTGCCGAAGCTGTGCCCTTCGACACCGACTTCCTCGGCACTGCTCTCCACGACTAGCACGTCTCCCTGCGACCAGTCTGTTTGTGGTGGGGCTCTTTTAGCTACTTCTTGGTCATGCCCAAAGTAGCTCAACAAGCCCCGTCCCAAAAAAGACTGGTCTTAGGCGTGGTCGCGCCAGCCGAGAACGCGCTGCTTCATGCCTTCGATGTCGAGCACGCCTTCGGCAAAGCCCTTGCGCACGAGCTCTTCGGGAACGAACTCATCGTAACGATCAAAGTAAGGCACCTCGCCGGGATAGACGAGCTCGATGGGGTCGAAGTCCTTTTCGGCCTCGGCTGCGAGCACCTCAAAGAACGTCTCCTCGTCGGCCTTCATCTTAAACTGCATAAAGTATGGACGCGACGGATCGAGCCCGCGAAGGCCCAGCTCCGCGGCACACTTAATCTTGAGCATACGTTCGAGCGCCAGAAAGGCGTAGCTGCCCAACCAGGGGAAGAGCACCCAGGTGTCGCCACCCAGGTTGATGAGCGGTTTGGTCCCCGCACCCGAAATCTCGGCGGTATGACGAGCCTGTGCAAGGCGTGCCCGTGCGTTGCCCATGAGGTACGGATATGCCGCGTGCTCGTTGAGCGCCTTGCGCATGCGCTCGAGTACATGCGTGTTAATGTCGCCGGGGCAGTCGCCAAAGTATGCCGGCACACGACCTTTGACTTGCGTGGCAAAGACGGTGTGTCGCTTCCAGTCCACTTCCTCGACTATCCAGCAGTGCCCGGCTATGGCGATGCGCTCACCGGGCGGTGGCGGATTGACGATCGTGCCCAACTCGGCCGACTCGCTGCGAACGGTGAACTCCTCGTTTTCCTGGAACACAGCGTAGAACTTAAAGTTGTTAATGATGCGCTCGCCCGCGAGACCCACGATGAGCCCACCGCCCTCGGTGACCTGGATGTGGTCGATCTTGATGAGGTGGCGCAGCAGTACGCGATAGTCATCGGCCGAGACGCGGTGGAAATAGCTGAGCGTGAGCACGCGCTGAGCAAGCTCGGCCGGCGTGAGCTCGCCGGTGCTGGCGAGCGTCGACATGGTCTGGTGGTAGAGCAGGCTGTAGGGGAGTCGATCGAGCTCGGGCGGCTCGACCCACTTTTCCTCGCGATAGAGTTGTACGAGTGCGATGCCCTGCAGGAGCTTCCAGGGTATCGTTTCGGGCATCATCGTGCGCGGCTCGGGTTCTTCCTCGCGCATGACAAACCACATCTCGGGCGGAAGGTCGCGACGGCCTGTGCGCCCCATGCGCTGCAAAAAGGAGCTGACGGTAAACGGCGCGTCAATCTGGAACGCGCGCTCCAGGCGACCGATATCAATGCCGAGCTCCAGCGTGGAGGTGGTGACGGTCGTCTGCGCCTGCTCTTCGTCGCGCATGAGCTCCTCGGCCGTCTCGCGCAGCGATGCCGAAAGGTTGCCGTGATGGATTAGAAAGCGGTCTGGCTCGTGCCGGCTCTCGCAGTAGCTGCGCAACATGGAGCACACGGCCTCTGCCTCCTCGCGCGAGTTGGCAAAGACCAGGCACTTGCGGCCGCGGGTATGCTCAAAGATGTAGCCCATGCCGGGGTCGGCGTTGTCGGGTGCGGTGTCGGTGGGGTTGAGCAGTGCCTGTTCGGTTGCCTGCGGGATGTCGACTTCGCCCTCGGGGGCTGAGGAAGTGCGACGGTCCTTGGGGGCAGCCTTGCCCCGTGCCTGCTCGCGACGTTGGCGGCGCTCCTCTTGCGTGAGTTGTCCGCTGTGACGCATGTCTTGAGCACCGGCCGGCAGCGCCGCGGATGCCGCTGCCTCGATGCGCTCGCACGCGAGCACTTCGGCCTCTTGAGGACCTGTGCCCATGAATCCCCGCTGCTGTGCCTGGGGGCCCGAGTTGTAGAAGTGCTCCATGGAGATGCGCCATACGCGGTGCGGTTCTTCAAAGCGGGGGATAACACAGTTGCGCCCCGTTCCCTGTGAGAGAAAGGCACCCGTGCGTTCCGGGTCCCCGATGGTGGCCGAAAGGCCAATGCGGCGAGGCTGCACGCCGGCCATGCGCGAGAGTCGCTCGATAAGGCAGAGCGTTTGCCCGCCTCGATCGCCGCGCATGAGCGAGTGGACCTCATCGATGACCACGTAGCGTAGGTCGCAAAACATGCGCGGGATCGCCATGTGCTTATGGATTAAGAGCGCCTCGAGTGACTCGGGCGTAATCTGCAAGATGCCGCTCGGTTTTTTGATGAGCTTAGCTTTGTGCGATTGCGAGACGTCGCCATGCCAGTGCCAGACGGGGATGTCGGCCTCTTCGCACAGGTCATTGAGACGGACGAACTGATCATTGATGAGTGCCTTGAGGGGGCCGATGTAGAGGGCGCCAACGCTTGCGGTCGGGTTCTCCCAAAACTCGGTCAGGATGGGAAAGAAGGCCGCTTCGGTTTTGCCGGATGCCGTGGATGCCGTCAGGAGCACATTGTCTTGTGTGTTAAAGATGGCATCTGCTGCCGCAACCTGAATGGAGCGCAGGCTATCCCAATCGTGGGAGTAGATGAAGTCTTGGATAAACGGGGCGTAGCGGTCAAAGGCGTTCACGGGGCCTCCTCTCATATACGAACCTCTTAACGCGGTGGTCAGTGGCTTGCTGCATTACTGTCTCAACGTTCGCCCAGATAAAACCTACCAAAATAAACCTGTCCCTTTTTGGCAGGTTAGATGGTGAATTCGGCGAAGTTACGGTCGCCACCTGCGGTATCGGTGTCGCCTGTTGCGGTTGCTGGCGCCAGCGCGTCACCGCCGACGCTTTGTAGTAGCTCGGCAACGTTGGCATCGGGGTTCTGGCATAGGATGTCGAGCAGCTCGATAAAGTCGCGAATGACCTCGCGAGGCGTCAGGTGCGTATCGGCTCCCACGCGGCCAAACTCAATCTTGAGGAAGTCCACCAAGTCGTTCTCGGTAAGCGTGGGCGTCCAGCCAAAGTAGCCGGCGTGAATTTGCATGAGTTTTTCGATCAGCACCAGTAGCTCCTCGTAGGTGAGCGGCTGCAAGCGGATGATGGGCGCGAGCATGTCCTTAAGGTCCTCGCGTGCAAAGCGACCCTGAGCGAGCCGGCTGCGCAGAGCCTCGTAGGAGAATACGCCGCGACGGCGGTCCTCGATGGAGGTCGGCGTGCCGCCCATGATCATGCCCAAGTACTGCGCCTTGCCCTGGAGCGTGTCGTTGTACATGGTGAGGATTTTCTCGTAGTTGTACTGGCGCGTGATGGCGTTGGGAATCTTGTACAGGTTTACGAGTTCGTCGATGAGCACCAGCATGCCCTTGTAGCCGCTGCAGACCAAAAAGCGTGCGATGAGTTTGACGTAGTCGTACCAGTCGTCATCGCTGATGATGGTCGAGGAGCCCAGCTCGGCGCGCGCCTCGCTCTTGGTTCGGTACTCGCCTCGGATCCACTTGGTCACGCGGCTCATGGTCTCCTCGTCGCCCTCGGAAACGGCCGCGCGATAGCGACGGAGCATGCGGGCAAAGTCGAAGCCGTGGACCATTTCCTCGAGCGGAGCGAGTTGGGCATTGATAGCCGACTCATCGGCGTCCGCGCACGAGGCGACCCAGCGATCCAGGATAAGGTTGAGCGCGCCGCCTTCGGGGCGCGTCTTGGTCGATATATTGCGGATGAGCTCACGGTAGGTGGCAAGGCCCTGTCCCTGGCCGCCCTGCAGGCGGCGCTCAGGGGATAGGTCGGCATCGGCGACGACGAATCCCTCACCCATGGCGTGCGTGCGGATGGTCTGGAGCAAAAAGCTCTTGCCGGCGCCGTAACGACCGACCAGAAAGCGGAAGCTCGCGCCACCGTCGGCGATGAGACTCAGATCGGTGAGCAGGGCGCGAATCTCGACCTCGCGTCCCACGGTGATATAGGGAAGGCCGATGCGCGGGACCACGCCGCCCTTGAGCGAGTTTAGGATAACGGCAGCGACGCGTTTGGGTACGCGGGGCGCTGCGGATGTGGTATCACTCATGGTCTAGGTATCCTCTCACGTCTGCTTCGTAATCCTCGATAATCTGCGGCCCTGCCGCGCTAAATTCAATTACGGTGTCGCCCACCAGGTCGAAGAGCGCCTCGTTGATGGTATCGACGAGCATGTCCTCGCTCTGGCCCGAGTGCGCCACTGCCGATGTCGCTTGCGCTGCGTTTTGCTCGAGCAGTGCGCGAAGATACGCGGTTGCGGCGGGCGCGAGTTCGGTCGCGGCGTCAGCGGGCGCAGCAGCTGCGAACGCGGGCGTCGGCGCGAGAAGCGGTGCCACGACACCAAACTGTTCGGTGGATATGGTCGGCTCGTCGGTCTCGTCCTGCCGAATGGGTGCCGCGACCGCCTCGACAATCGCGTCGGCTACGGGCTCGGCTTCCGGTTGCCCTGAGTCCGCCGCCTCGGCTTCCACAGGTGCGCCGTCCTCGCGCTCTTCATCGATCAAAAGCGCTTCACGCGTTTGCGCGGCGGCGCTTCGAATGTGCCCCAGCTGACTCAGATCGATATCGATCTTGACGGGCTGGTGTGCGGCGTCCCATGAAAGCCATGCCACAATCTCGTCATCGATAATCTTGGCCAGATATTTGGGGACCTTTTCTTCCTTAAGGGGATGGGCGGGGTCCAGCGCCAGGCGCAGGCGTTGGTCGCAGGCGCGCATCATTTCACCGAGCTTGCTGCTCTTTTGCCTACTGCCATGGATACGCATGCATTCCCAAAAGCCGTTTTGGCAACGGTAGATATGGATAGGATCCAGGCGGTATTCGCAGTCCTCGTGGCGCTCGGGCGCAAAGAATACGGCCGAGGCAAACATGGTGTAGGGCATGGCCGTCTCCTCCCCAAATAAACTCGCCACGATGCCGGTCTTTCGGTGCGTGTCATAGTAGCGCGCCATGCGGACATACACGGCGCATGCCACGTGGCGCAGATCGCGGTGGTGGCTGCGGTCGAGCCGCGAGTTACTTAGGTTGTACGTGGAGAGGGCGTTGATGGCGGCCATGAGTCGCTCCTCGCGCACCTCATCGGGCGGAAGGGGGAGCGTGGGCTCGGAGGTTTTGCGACGCTTGGGGGTCTGGCCGGACGGCGCCGGTGCTGGTACAAGGTCTCGTGCCGCGCGCCGCAGCTCGATAAGGGCGTTATCGAACATGACGGTTTTAGAATCACGAAGCAGCTTGGGGTCAAGCCCGTGGAACACGGCGTAGTCCTGCAACCACACGCGTGCAAACCGGTCGATGTCGGGCTCGAAGGCGCGGTAGGCATCCCAAAAGGCCTTGATCTTGTTAAAACCATCGAGCGGGTCATCTACGCCAATGCCGCAAATCAGCTCATAGAGATACAGAAAGGCGAAGGACGTAGACGTTTCCTCGACGGTTCCGCGGCGCACTTGGGCACGCCAGGTAAAGTAGCCGCGCAACTGCCGGTCGCTCATGGCGTTGTAGGTGGGAAAGTACGACTTAAAGGTGCCGTTGTAGGGGCAGTCGTCCTCAAAGTCGGCCATCAGCAGGCCTTGGCGGTAGAAAAGCTCGGCTTCCGAAAGCCAACGGCCCGCGCCGCCCTTGGGGTCTTCTTGCCAACGCGATATCTCACGCATCTTGCGGTACTGGTCGGGGAGGAAGTTCTGCATCTGTCGGCCGGTCTTGAGAATCGGCTCGTCTGCGTAGACCTCATGTGAGAAGCGAGCGGACTGATGGGTCCGGGCCTCGGCCATAATGCGCTCGATGAGCATCTTGATGTCCTGGTCGGCCACCGCTTCTCCTCTCCTAACGCAGCTTCGGTGACCTCATATCATAGCACAGCATCAAACAGATGTTCGAGATACCGCTGTGTAGATAGATTTAGAACAAGAGGGCGTAGATGACCGCCACGACGACGGAGGGGAGCATGTTGGCCGTGCGGAAGGTCTGAGGTCGAATAAGGTTAACGCCAACACAGAAGATGAGCATGGAGCCCACAAGCGAAAGGCTGTCGAGGGCTGCCGTAGTCATGATGGGGGAGAGTGCGCCGGCAAACAGCGTGATTGTCCCCTGGAACACAGCGACGGGCAGGGCGGAGAAAATGCAGCCGCGGCCAAGCGACGCCGTCATGGTGCAGACGATGATGCAGTCCAGCGCGCCCTTGAGGGCAAGCGTGGACCAGTCGCCGAGCAGGCCGTCCTGGATCGATCCCACAATGGCCATGGCGCCGATACACACGGTGAGTGAAGTCGAGACAAAAGCGTTGGTGAACTCGTTATCGCCCTCGCTGCCGGTTTTGCGCTTGAGCCATTCGCCAAGGTTCTCAATGGCGGCCTCCAAGTTGATGGCCTCGCCGATGAGCGAGCCGAGGGCGAACGAGACAATGAGCATGGTGGTACCAGTGGTCGCCAGCGCCTTCCCATCGATAAGGAGCATCTTTTGCATGGTGCCGCCAAGGCCGATAAACAGGACGCACAGCCCCGATGCTTTCATGAGCGTGTCTTGAATGCGCGGTGTAATGAAGCGGCCGCCCGCTAATCCCAAAAGACCGCCCGCAACTAAAAGCACAACGTTGATGATTGTTCCCAAGCCCGGCATGAGCCCTCCTGTATTGATGCCAACGTGGCAATCGTAGCAGAACGAAATGCGAGGCACATCGCGACTCATCTAATACGTTATATAAGTGGTATTAGGAATGGTGCGCAGCATTTAAGCCTCAGGTGGTTGTCGGGACATAGGGATAGTAGTCAAAGCGCAACGTCATAAGCCGCTGTGGGGATTCAATAGCCGCGGCGATGATATTGGCATCGCGGGCACGATCAAACCCTACGAGTTCGATCTGATACGAGACGTCTTGCATAATGTCCAGACGTCGCCAGGCTAGGAGTGTGTCGCCATCGAATTCCAAGGTCTTGCCTCCGTCTGGGGCAACGGCGTATAGACGCAGTTTAGCGGTGGTTACAGGGTCGACAACCGTGACCTTTTTAATTTCGTTTCGAGTATTCTTGGCGCCCAACAAGGTGAGCAGTGTTGGGGCCACGACCTCGCCCGATGGCAAAAAGACGACTTCGATGGATTCGGGAAATGCGATGATGGCCGACTTGCGGACGGGCTGATTGGCGGCGGCAACTTCGATGTTCGCAGCGTCGATGACCTCTGTGTGGTCGAGCGCGGCAAGCACGCAGCAGTTACCCTCATCAATTTCTTGAGGATCAGCAAGCCCCAGGCTGTCCGCGAGCTCGGGGTCGTTTGGAACGGCAGCGGGCTCATTCGATGCTTCGAAAGAAGCTGGGACGCTGTTTGTCGGCGACGGCGTGTCGCCCGCACCTGCTTCTTTGTCCGCGCTCTCTTCTTGTATGGTTGCATTGATGGGTTCGTCGTTTGAGGGGAGCGTCTTGGCGTCAAGCGCGGAGGGGAGAATTCCGATGGCTCCTGATCCGTTCCACTCCATTTCGAGAAGCGCCGGGTCGGCAAGAATGCGTTGCCTGCTTTGCGCGTGGGCATCGATTTCAATAGGGCCTGCCTCTATCCCTCGTGTAAGGCTGAGTGATCCGGCTGGCTTCTCGAAATGAGCGTCTGTGTCTTTGGTGCTGACGGCGTAGAACAGCAGGGACGCTTCTCCCGCCGCGATGGCATCGGTACCGGCTTTGGTCAGCCGCAACGATGCCGTGAATGAGAGGGTGGGCTGCGCATCATCTGCATTCGCGGCGGCGCAGCCCAGACATATACCGCCTCCTTTCTCAAAAAACGTACCGTCGAAGGCGACCTTCGCTCCGTTCGCCGAGTCATCGACCGAAGCGATGTCGATGCGCAGCTCTAAATTGCATGGATCGCCATCCGCATCGAGCACAACCGAGCGCCACGTGCAGACGGTGCACCCCGCCTGGGAGCCGTTTGCCTTGTTCGAACGCTTGATATCCACGACTATCGAGCCGTCCGTATCACGACGAAGGCATCCCGAGGTTGAGACCGCGGCCTGTGCGATCGAAAAACGCTCGCACGCAATGGTACTCGACGGATTTGGGGCGGAACTTAGGGCTGCTGGTAAGGAGTCTGCCATGACGGGAGTCGCCCAAGCGGCGACAGGCGTTCCGGTTGCGAGCGCGCCGCAAAGTGCGACGACGGGCAAAAGGTTCTTCGATGCCATGGGGTCTCCTTAGCTAATTTAGTGCGGCCTGTCCGTGTTTTGTTTCTGGCTGCGTTTGATGTGCAGACCGAGGCCGGCGGTTCCCGCGCCTGCTGCTGTGGCGCCTGCTGCCAAGAGCCAACGTCCATCGCCTGTCTGCGCCAACGGTTCTTCGCGGTCGCCGCGGTCGAGCTCCGAGAGGTCGACCGTCACTTGTGTGGCGGCCTGCGCCTGTTCTTGCTGGGCAAAGGCCATGGCTGGCCCAAACGCTAGGATGCTGACGGCGGCGGCCAGGGCGACGGCCTTATGCCGTGTGCACACCGGGCTCGACCGTCCAGGTGATCGTTGCAACCTGATCGCCTTCGCCGGTTACGTGGAAGATGTCGCGCGTGACGCGGGCGACGTTTCCGCTTGTCTTGAGCTTAATTTTGTCTGTGCCGCCGGCAATGCCCTGGTAGCCCATGTCGAAGGCTGCATTCTTGGAAAGATCGAGGCCCGTCCCCTGCATTGCGGCGCTGGCGTTCTGGAGTGCGCCGTCGGGGCCGACCTTAAAGTCGATGGAGTTCTGCGCGGTTCCGGCCTTGGCGTCGGCAGCAATGGTCCAGGTGTTCATGGCGTCGATCTTCATGTTGGTGACATGGATGCCGTAGGCCGAATGATTGTCGATGGTGGTCGCGTCTTCTGAGGGGCCCTGAAGCGTGCCGTCGGCCTTGGCGACGAAGGGAATAACCGTCGGAACTTTGAACTCAACGTTGTCGATCTCGGTCCTGACCATTACTTTCGTGGTTCCAACGCGCCCGGCCGCCATAGCTGGCGTCGGGGCAGCGCCCATTGCGAGCGCGAGCGCGAGCCCTGCGCCCACGACGAGCGCTCTGGCTCCGTTCATGTTTCTGGTGATGTCCATGGTCGTTCCTTTCTATTCGCCGCGGGCCGTCCCCGCGATGATTGGACGAATGCTGGTGAATTGCGTGCGGTGCCGCGTCGGCCGGAAAAGCTAGTTCTCGGCTTGCTCAACCCGCACCTTGACACGTGTCGGATTGCCGTGGCTGTCGAGGGTCTTGGCATCGAGTGCCTGGATCTCGATGTACGCCTCGCCTTCTTTGATGTCGCCGGCGGGGCACGTCTCGATTGTCTTGCCGGTCTCGACCACACCGGATTCGTACATGGTCTCGTCGTTTTGGATGACGCGGAATCGCTGGGGAAATTTATTGTCTTGGACGTTTTGCACGTTGACGCGCAGCTTGCCGTCCTCCTGCAGCTGAGCGACCGGCGCGACCGAAATCGTCATCATGTTGTCGCGGACGATAGCGTCGAGCTCATCTTGGATTTCCTGACGCGTTTTGCCCTCGGCCGTCGTAACCGAAGCGCCCGCCTCGGGTACGGGCTGCGAC
Organism: uncultured Collinsella sp.; assembly: GCA_900542635.1. Classification (GTDB taxonomy): domain Bacteria; phylum Actinomycetota; class Coriobacteriia; order Coriobacteriales; family Coriobacteriaceae; genus Collinsella. Next base: position 28,358 of record UQOJ01000002.1, on the reverse strand, counting down.
TGCCAAGCGTATAGTCCTACGGCGACAAGGGCGCAGACGATGGCCAAACAGGCAACGATGAGCTTTTTGCGACGACCCAGGCCTACAAAGTGGGGTGGCCTCTTCGCGCTCATGCGGCATCCTTGGCGGTATAGATGCGCGCAAAGGTGGACGGGTCCGCTCCAAAGAGCATGTGAAGCATCAGGCGGCGCGAGTAAGCAAGCTCGTCGAAGTCGGGAGGGAGCTCGATGTCGTGGATATGCGCGATGTGGTGGGCGAGCGCCGAGAACGACTCGGGGTCGCAGATCACATCGGTGGTAACGTGGTAGACCGTCGTATCGGGGAATGCCTCTTCGTCGAAAGGCAGGAGATGGGGATCGTCGTCGACTTCGATGGCGATGCCGTACTGGGGCCAGTAATATGCCATGGGAACCTCCCTGCTTCTTGGGCCAAAACTTCTATCGGTTTTGGCTGTCGATGCCGACCGTATCAGTCGCAACTTGACCAATTTCTGACCAAATGCTTGACGGATTGGCGTCTCAGCAGGTAAAAGGCGGCAAAAATTACTTCAACTTTTTTCGGGCGACAATCGAGCGATCGGCGACGGCGGGGCCATATGTGTCAAAAGCATCGTCTGCCGAGGAAACCTTGCCGCTCGCCGAATTGCACGAACGTAAAAATCGCCAATTATGGAGACGGTCTCGAACACGTCGACGAAACGATGCGGTAACATCTCCCTGCAAACACTGTAGTTAGCTAAAGGGGGAGTTCGCGTGTCTGCAACCATCAAACCCTTCACCGACGAGTTCGAAGAGTATGGCCGCGATGAGTCTCGCACGTCGGGCGAGGCCTCGAGCATCTCGTTTCCGACAACGGAAGACGAGGTCCGTGCCATTTTGGAAAAGCTCCATGCCGAGCGTGTCCCGGTAACGGTTCAGGGCGCCCGAACCGGCCTTGCCGCCGGTGCCGTGCCCCACGGCGGGCATATCCTCAATACTTCCCGTATGAATCGCTACTTGGGCCTTCGCCGCGATGAACAAGGTCGCTTTCTACTGCGCGTGGAGCCGGGTGTTGTGCTTTCTGAGCTGCGCAAGCAGCTGGGCAAGAAGGTGCTGCCGACTGCTGGTTGGGACCAGGCATCGCTTGAGGCCTACGAGGAGTTCCAAGAGGCCCCCGAGCAGTTCTTTCCCACCGATCCCACCGAGACGTCTGCCTGTCTGGGCGGCATGGCGGCATGTAACGCCTCTGGTGCCCGCAGCTACGCCTACGGCTCCTTGCGCCCACATATCACGGGACTCCACGTCGCGCTGCCTGATGGCGATTTGCTTGAGCTTCAGCGCGGCGAGGCTTTTGCCCAGGGCCGCCACCTGTCACTCGTGACGGCAGCGGGCCGTACGCTCGAGCTCGATCTTCCCGGCTATACCATGCCCAAGACAAAAAATGCCTCAGGCTATTTCGTTGCGGACGAAATGGACGCCATCGACCTCTTTATCGGTGCGTGCGGCACACTCGGCGTCATTACCGAGCTCGAGATCGCCCTGCAGGCGGCGCCTGCGGTCGTTTGGGGTGTGAGCTGCTTTTTCGATAGCGAAGACAAGGCCGTGTCCTTTACCGATTCCGTGCGTCCCGTCCTGTCCCATGCGGCTGCCATCGAGTACTTCGACGCTGGCGCCCTGGATATTCTACGTCGCCAGCGCGAGCAGTCGACGGCGTTTGCCTCGCTGCCGGCGCTCGACAAAGACGCCAAGGTCTGTGTCTACGTGGAGCTCGACTGCGATGACGAGGCCCAGGCGACCGAGGAACTGTACCACCTGGGATGGGTGCTGGAGCTTGCGGGCGGCCGCGACGATGCGACATGGGTCGCGCGCACCGAGGTCGATCGCGAGTGCCAGCGATTCTTCCGCCACGCGGTGCCCGAGAGCGTCAACATGCTTATCGACGAGCGTCGCCGCACCGACCCCACCATCACCAAGCTGGGCTCGGACATGTCGGTGCCCAATGCACGCCTTGCCGATGTCGTGGCCCTCTATCGCCGCACACTGGCCGAAAGCGGGCTTGAATCTGCTGCCTGGGGGCACATCGGTAACAACCATCTGCATGTGAACATCCTGCCGCGCGATGCGCAAGACTACCGTCGCGGTGGCGAGCTGTTTGCCCAGTGGGCTGCGGAGGTAACGGCTATGGGCGGCGCCGTCTCCGCCGAACACGGCGTCGGCAAGATCAAGGCTGGCTTCTTGGAGACGATGTACGGCCACGAGGCCATGGTCGAGTCGGCGCAGCTCAAGCTCCAGCTCGATCCTGCCGGCCAGCTGGGTCGCGGCAACCTGTTTGCGGAGAAGCTCTTGGATGAACTCGTCCAGAAAGGGGGCGCGTGAATATGAGTGATTTCCATATGGTGGTGTGCGTTAAGGCCGTGCCGGGCAGCACCGAGGTCAAGATGGACCCCAAGACCAATACCATCGTGCGTGATGGCAAGCAGGCGGTCATTAACCCGTTCGATGCGAGCGCTCTGGAATGCGCGCTGGCGCTGAAGGACGACTTTATCGGCTTTGGCATGGACGTGCGCGTGACGGTGGTGTCGATGGGCATCCCCGCGACCGAGTCGCTGCTGCGCGACTGCATCGCTCGAGGTGCCGACGACGCGCTGCTGCTGACCGATCGCGCCTTTGCAGGTGCCGATACCCTGGCAACCACCTATGCCCTCAAGTGCGGCATCGAGGCGCTCGACGAGGACTTCGACCTGCTCATCTGCGGCAAGATGGCGGTGGATGGCGATACGGCCCAGATTGGCCCCGAGCTTGCCGGTGCTTTTGAGATTCCCTGTGTGACCGACGTGAGCTGCGTGCAAAGCGCGGGCTTTACGACCTGTGGTTCACTGGCGCTTGTTCACGGCTGCGATGCCGGCGAGGAGACGGTGCGTCTTGAGATGCCGTGCGTGATGACGACTGCCAAGGAGATTGGCCAGTTGCGTATGCCGAGTATTGCCGGTATTCGCGCGGCGGAGGAGGCGGACGTGCGCGTGGTCAGTGCCGCCGACGTGAACGCCGACCCCGCGCGTTGCGGTCTTGCCGGGTCGCCGACACAGGTCGTGCGCTCGTTTGTGCCCGACCGTGACCAAACGTGCGAGGACGTTGACGGAACGGCGTCCGAGCAGGCGGCAAAACTTGCCAAGATTATCGAGGGGATGGCATAGATGAGCGGACTGATTATCGATAGCGAAGCCTGTATCGGCTGCGGTCGCTGCGTTCGCGCCTGTGCCTCGGGCGGCATCGTAGTGGAAGGCGAGCGACCCAGCCGATGCGCCCGCGTAACCGACGGCTGCATCCTATGCGGTGGGTGCGTCGACGCCTGCCCTGTCAACGCTATCTCGATCGAGCGTGACGAGGCCGCTGGTGCGGTTGACCTCGATGCGTATCGAGACATTTGGGTATTCGTGCAGACCGACGAGCACGATACGGTGACTCCCGTTGCCTATGAGCTTATGGGCAAGGGCCGCGAGCTTGCCGATGCGCGCGGCTGCCGTCTGGTGGCACTGGTCGGTATGGGTCCCGAGGGCTCTCTCGGCGACCTGGAGCATCTGGTTTGCGCGGGCGCCGACGAAGTCCTGGCCTGTCGCGACGAGCGCCTGCGCCAAAACGATGCGGAGGTCTACGCCCGCTTGATCTGCGATTTGGTAGCCGAATGCAAACCCGAGGCCATCCTATACGGTGCGACCGCCTTTGGCCGCGAACTGGCACCCGGCGTTGCCGTGCGCTTGCAGACGGGCCTTACGGCTGACTGCACCGTACTTTCGATGGATACGGAGACGGGACTGCTGCAACAGACGCGTCCGGCGTTTGGCGGCAACCTAATGGCCACCATCGTCTGCCCCAATCATCGTCCCCAGATGGCAACGGTTCGTCCCGGCATCTTTAAGGCGCCCGACTTTGACTACAACCGCTCTGGCACGATCACCCAGATATCGCTTGCGGATGATGCTAAGGCCCGTGTCGAGATCTCGATTCCCGCCGAGGAGTGGGGGCGGCAGGCTTCGATCGCCGATGCCGAGCGCCTGGTCGTGGTGGGTCGCGGCATTGGTTCCAAGAAAAACCTGCCGCTGATGCGAAGGCTCGCCGAGGCTCTGGGAGCCGAGCTTGGTTGCACGCGACCTGTCGTGGAGGCCGGCTGGTTGGAGTATCGCCATCAGATTGGCCAGACCGGCGTATCGGTTTCGCCCAAGCTTCTCGTGAGTATCGGTGTTTCGGGCGCCATCCAGCATCTTGCCGGCATCGGTGGGGCGGAGTGCATTATCGCCATCAATGAGGACCCGGATGCCCCCATTTTCGGCGCTGCCCAGTACAAGGTTGTTGGGGACGCCGTCGAGGTCGTCGAGGAGCTGCTGGCCCAGCTTGAGCGCTAGGCGCGCGCCAGCCAGTCGCGCATCTCGTCCTTTAGGCGGCTCCAGGTTGCCTGCGTGGCGGGGTCGGTAAAGGGCTGTGTAATGCCAAAGGGCGCGTCGAGCAGGCGGTGGATATCACCCTGTTCGCGCGCCAGCGCACGGCTTGCCGGATAGACGAGCTCAAACATAAAGCAGATGAGCCCCACCAGGTAGTCCGCCGGCTCGTTGCGTTCATCGCGCGCGACGCAGCGATGCTCGTCAAAGGCGGCAAGCGTCGGTGCCGAGAAGTGGCTGGCAAGAAACGTGTCCTCATCCACTTTGAGGATGGTGTCGACGTTGCTGTCGGCGATGGTGCGCATAATGTCGATCTTGTCGCCATCGCGTACGATGTCGCAGAAGCTTCGCGTGCGCACGTCGAGCTGCGCGGGTAGACGGAAATCGCTGTGATAGGCAATGCTCGCTCGGATGAGCTCATCTTCTGCCGGGTCATCGATAAAGTCGCGGATGCTCGTTACGGCGGGTGCATCGGCGGGATTCTCGCCAAAGAGGACCTCGATGCCCAGCGCCGCATGGCTCATGCTCTCGGCGTCCTTAAAGGTGTCCCAGCGTCGCAGCTGCTCAAAGCGGCCCATATCGTGTAGCAGGCCGCAAAGCCATGCCAGGTCAATATCTTCTGACGACCAGCCCTGCTCGCGCGCTACGGCATCGCATGCCTCGGCCACGTGGTACGTATGCTCGATTTTGAGCGCGATGCGTGGGTTGGTGGCGTCGTAGGCATCGGTGTAGCTTTTGAAGGCCGTGCGCGCCCGGTCTCGATCGATAGCTGTCATAATGACTTCCTAAAAAGTTGTGTCTTTCGATCCGGTGGCAATTGTAGGTGAACTCGGTTGCTGTCGGATGATGATTCTGCCGTGTCGCTACATGCGGCTCGGAGACCTTGTCAGGATGAGAAGCGTATGGTGCTCAAAATCGTTAGAACCGTCTGGCCAGTGATGCTTACCTATGTTGCAATAGGCGCGCCGTGCGGAATGATCATGGGGCAGACGGGAATGGAGCCCTGGATGGTCTTTGCCCTGAGCAGCACGTTTGTGACGGGCAGCGGTCAGTTTATGATCTGCAATCTTTGGCTGGCGGGCGTACCGGCACCTTCGATTATCGCGAGCGTTGCCGCCATCTCCTCGCGTTTTGCGCTTTACTCGGCATCGATCGCGCCGCATCTGACGGGTGCCTCGAAGCGTCAGACGCTGGCTGTTGCCGCGACACTTACCGAGGAGGCATATGGCATCTCGCTTGCCAAGTTGGTTGAAGGGGAGGATTGGGGCCCGCGCGAGTCCTTTGTGCTCAACGTGATCCTCATCGCAACATGGGGCGTTTCGTGTACGATGGGCGCCATCGTCGGCGCCGTTGTCGATGTTCCCACCGCCATTGCGGCCTTTGTCTGCACATCGCTCTTTATCTGTCTGCTCTTTTCGCAGCGGCTGTCGCGCGGCAACGTTGTCGCGGCGGTTTCGGGTGCGGTATCCGTCTCCGTATGCAAGTTCTTGGGCCTCACGAATATTGCCGTGCCGGCAAGCGTCGTGGTCGGCATTGCCATTGCGCTGGCGTGCGATGCTGTATTTGACGGAAGAGGTGCCCGCGATGCCCGTTAACGAGTTCTTGGTTCTGTGGCTGTCGTCGTGGGCTGCTATCGCGTTCTTTCGCATCGCGCCGGCGTTCGCCTTGCGCGGGCGGACCCTGTCGCCCCGCATTACCGAGGCCCTGGGCTATATCCCGCCCGCTGCCTTTGCCGCGCTGGTCGCCAACGACTTGGTGAACCCCGGCGCGTTCGACGCGGGACTCTGGCCTGCCTTGGTTCCCTGGATTGCGGCCGCCGGCGTCGTGGCGGTGGCAATCAAGACAAAGTCGATGTTGTGGTGCTGCGTTTCGGGCATCGTGTTCTATATCGTTTTGAGCCTTATATAGGGGTGGCGTCGCGGGCGCCGAATCTCGTTCCATCCCAACTTGTCGAATTTTTCACCGAGCTGGTCTATTTCTTCTGGTACCATGGTCAAACTTTACTGTAGCAAAGCGTGACGTGGGCTTTTGTACCCCGTCAGCGGAAATGGGGGTTTCATGGCACAGGAAGCGACCGCCAACGAGCAAAAGAAATTCAAGGTACCGCGCATCCCGGGCGACATCATGATCTATCCGATGATCGTCGGCCTTTTGCTCAATACCTTCTGCCCGCAGGTCTTTGAGGTCGGCGGCTTCTTTACGGCTGCCTGCCGCGGCGGCTCCAACACCATCGTTGCCGCAATCTTGCTGTTCGTGGGCGCCGGCATCAGCTTTAAGTCCACGCCGGGCGCCATCAAGACCGGCATCGTCGTGCTGATTCCTAAGCTTGTAGTGGCAGCCGCGCTGGGTCTGGGCGTCGCGTACTTCTTTAACGATAACTTTTTAGGCCTGAGCTCGGTTTCCATCATCGGCGGCATTACGTTTTGCAACATGGCGCTCTATACGGGCATCATGGGCGAGTTCGGCGATGAGTCCGAGCAGGGCGCTGTCGGTATCCTGTTCTTTACGGCCGGCCCCGCCGTCACGATGATCATCCTTGGTGTTTCGGGTCTCGCCAACATCCCCGTCGGCACCATCATCGGATCCATCCTGCCGCTTGTTATCGGCATGGTCCTGGGCAACTTGTTCCCGTTTATCAAGAGCCTGCTGGTTCCCGGCGCCAATCCCGCGATCGCTGTAATTGGTTTTCAGCTCGGTGCGTCCATGAGCCTTTCGAGCTTCATCGCCGGTGGCATTTCGGGCATCCTGCTGGGCCTCATCACGCTCTTTATCGTCGGTCCCATTACCTTTGCCTTCGAGCGCCTGTGTGGCGGCAACGGTAAGGCGGCTGTGGCATGTTCCACCATTGCCGGCACGGCCATGACCACGCCGATCGCCCTCGCCGAGGTCGCTCCGCGCTATGCCGAGCTTGCGCCCACCGCGTATGCGCAGATCGCCACTGCCGTCATCATCACGGCAATCATGGCCCCGATTCTGACCGGCTGGGTCGATAAGAAGTTCTGCCACGGCGAAGAAGATCTGTCGGTCGAAGGCGTCGAGGCTATTGAGGAGGCCGTCGCGACCGACATCGACGGCGAGTAACGGCCGTTACCGATAATTGATTCCGGCGTGCAGTTCGCGCCGTCCGAGCGCCCGAACGGAAACTGTTTTGCAGTGATGTTCGGGCGCTCTGCTATTATTCCCCTTACCCCTGCGGAGAAAGGGGCGTTTGGCGCCTGGGCGCGACTCGGGCGATTCTGGCCACTTGGATATAGAGGGAATGGCACCTGGTGATTAAGGCACTCAAGATCGAGATATTCCTGCTGTGCATGATTATTCTTATCGGACTTGCCGTACGAAGCCGTCGCTCCCTGTTCTCGAGCACCCAGCAGCTTTTGTTTAGCATGCTGGGCTACACGTCTGCTGCCTACATTTTCTTCGATATGATCTGGACGCTCTCGGACGGCGTGAGCACTCCTGTAGGCATCACGGCCAATTGGATTTCCAACGCGGTTTCGTTTTCGCTGTTCGCCATCGCGTGCCTCATTTGGTTTTTCTATTCCGAGACGATGCAGGGCTCACGGCTCCTGACCACGCCCTATAGGGTGGTACTTTTAACGTTGCCAACCGCATTGGTGGTCGTTCTGGCATTTACCAGCTACTGGACGCACACTATGTTCTATATCGATGCGCAGGGCGTATATCGTCGCGGAGCGCTTTATATGATTCAGCCTATCGTTAGCTACTGCTACGTCATATATACGTCCTTGCATGCCTTTATTCAGGCTCGAAAAGTCGAAAGCCTGCAAAAGAAGGCCATTTATCGCACCCTCGCCTTTTTTGCGGTTCCCGCTCTGGTGGGCGGTACCTTCCAGGTTTTGTTTTCGGTACCGGGCCTTTGCTTCGGTATAACGCTGAGCATCCTGCTGCTCTATATCGTCTATCAGGAGCAACTGATCTCGACTGACCCGTTGACTGGACTCAACAACCGCAACCGTTTTGAGATCTATATGCTGTCGCTCTTTTCAAATGTGGATCAGGCCGAAGATGTATATCTGCTTATGATGGACGCCGACGGCTTTAAGCAGATTAACGATCGCTATGGACATGTGGAGGGCGACCATGCTCTTCAGGTTGTTGCGACGGCGCTCAAGGATGTCTGCTCGCCGGCTGGTGGCTTTATCGCACGTTATGGTGGCGATGAGTTTGTGGTGCTCCAAAAGGCAGCGGCGGAACAGGACATCATAGACCTGTGTTCGGCGATTGACGACGAGCTCGCTCGTGCCGAGGTACCGTATGCATTGCGGATGTCCATCGGTTACGCGCGGGTCGGCGATAGTGTTGATACCTGGCAAGACTTACTTCGCGCTGCCGATGCGGAGCTCTACCGCGTCAAGGCCGAGAAAAAGAAAGCCGGCATCCAGATACGCTAGGAAAAGGGTCGCACGCTTGCGTGCGTGGCGGCCCTCAGCTCATCGATGTATTCCATTAAGCTAAAGTGTGCGAACGCCCTCCCTAAAAAGGCGAGCTCGCTAGGCTTTTTTGGGTTTGTTGACGATGATGATGCCGCTGCAGACCAACAACAGGGCAACGATGACGGTAACGGGGCTCGTGCCAGCGCCCTCGCCGAGCAGCAATGCGCTCAACAGCACGCCAAAGACCGGATTCATGAAGCCAAAGACCGACACGCGGCTGACGGGGTTGACGGCGAGCAGGCGGGACCACAGCGAGTACGCGACGGCGGAAATGAGTGCCATATAAATGATGAGCGCGATGGCGGGGGCGATTTCGGTGGGGGACAACGTGCCGCCCATCAAAAATCCGATGGCGGTAAGGACCACGCCACCGACTAAAAACTGCCAGCCGGCGAGCAAGACGCCGTCATGCTCGCGCGAGAAGATGCTAATGAGGCAGGTCGACAGGGCGCCCGCAACAGTGGAAGCCAAGATAAAACCCTCGCCGTCGAGCGTAAAGCCAAAGGTGCCATCCGCGCCCGAAAGGTTGACGAGCGCGACGCCGGCAAAGCCCAACACGCAGCCGAGCACCTTGGCCGTATTGAGCTTCTCGGTATGAAATGCCAAGGCGGCAAAGAGGATTGCAAGGAAGTTTGCGCTGGCCTCGATGATGGAGCTTGACATGGCGCTGGCGCGCGAGAGTCCCAAGTAGAAAAAGAAGTACTGTCCAATAGTCTGGAAGAGCGACAGGATGCAGATGGGCTTGATATCGCGAGCCTGCGGAACGAGTGGGCGGCGCTGTGCCGTGCTCATGCCAACAATGACCAAGGCGCCGGCAAGCGTAAAGCGCAGGCCTGCAAAGAGCAGCTGCGAGGCGCTATCGTGCGCGGGGATGCCAAAGAGTGCGTAGCCGATCTTGATACAGGGAAAGGCGGAGCCCCAGAGCGCACAGCAAACGAGGCAGCCCAAGATGAGTCCGGGCAGGGTGGCGAGATACGGCTTGCGGCTTTCCATGATGTCCTTCCTACATGCGCGAAGCAAAAAAGAACCCGCCACCGGGAGTGCCGGTGGCGGGTGTTGTTGCCCGAGGGGATTGTACCCGATGGGAAGCTTTAAGCGAAGTAGGCTACGCCGCTCTCAAAGATCGGCATGAACTTATCGCCGGGGACATGCTCGGGCACGTTGCGGTACAGGTTGTCGCCGCGACGCTCGGCATGGCCCATCTTGCCCAGGACACGGCCGTCGGGGCTCGTGATGCCCTCGATGGCGAGTGCGGAGCCGTTGGGGTTGACGGAGAGATCCATGCTGGGCTTGCCGTTCTCGTCCACGTACTGCGTGGCGACCTGGCCGTTGGCGATCAGCTGGGCGAGCACTTCGTCATTGGCGACAAAGCGGCCCTCGCCGTGGCTGATGGCGACGGTGTAGGGGTCGTCCAGGCTGCACTGCGACAGCCACGGGGACAAGTTGGACGAGATGCGGGTGCGCACCAGACGGCTCTGGTGGCGACCGATGGTGTTGAACGTCAACGTGGGCGCATCGGGCGTGGCGTCGACGATGTCGCCGTAGGGCACCAGGCCGAGCTTGATCAGGGCCTGGAAGCCGTTGCAGATGCCCAGTATCAGGCCATCGCGGGCCTTGAGCAGGTCGCGGACTGCCTCGGTGACCTCGGGAGCGCGGAAGAACGCCGTGATGAACTTGGCGGAGCCGTCGGGCTCGTCGCCGCCCGAGAAGCCGCCGGGGATCATGACGATCTGGCTTGCGCGGATGCGGCGGGCAAGCTCGTGGGTGCTCTCGGCGACGGCCTCGGGCGTGAGGTTGTTGATCACGAAGGTGTCGGCCTCGGCGCCGGCGGCACGGAAGGCGCGGGCGCTATCGTACTCGCAGTTGTTTCCGGGGAACACGGGGATAACCACGCGCGGGCGGGCGATCTTGGCGCCGCCGTACACGTGGATGTCCTTGGCGCGGAAGTCGATGGTCTCGACCTCGGCGGTCTCGCCGGCGCTGCGGTAGGCAAAGACGCCCTCGATGCCGCTCTCCCAGGCCTCCTGGAGCTCGGAGAGCTCGATGACTTCGGAACCGGTGTCGATGACATAGCCCTCGACGGTGGTGCCCAGGGGCTCGACGACAACGCCGTCGGCGACCTCGGGCAGCTCGGCATCCTCGGCGAGCTCGACGATAAAGCTGCCGTAGAGCGGGGTGAAGAGGCTCTCCACGTCTACATCCTCGGCAAGCTCGATACCGATCTGGTTACCGACGCACATCTTAAAGAGGCTCTCGGCGCCGCAGCCGTAGCCGGGCGTGGAGATGGCCAGGGCGTTGCCGGTAGCAGTGAGCGCCTCGACGGCGTCAAACGCGGCGAGCAGCTGCTGAGCATCGGGGCGGTAGTCCTCGCCATAGATGGCGGGGGCGATGCGGACGACGCGGTGCGTGAGGCCCTTGAACTCGGGCGAGACGGCGCGGGCGGCCTTGCCCACGGCGACGGCGAAGCTGATCAGGGTCGGCGGAACGTTGAGCTCGCCGGCCTCGTCCTCAAACGAGCCGCTCATGGAATCCTTGCCACCGATGGCGCCGGCACCCAGGTCGACCTGGGCCATAAGGGCACCCAGGACGGCGGCCATGGGCTTGCCCCAGCGCTCTGCCTCGGTGCGCAGGCGCTCGAAGTACTCCTGGAAGGAGAGGTAGGCGCGCTTGTGCTCAAAGCCGGCGGCAACGAGCTTGGCGATGGACTCGACCACGGACAGGTAGGCGCCCGCAAACTGGTCGGCCTCCATCAGATAGGGGTTGAAGCCCCATGCCATGGCACTCGCCGTGGTGGTCTCGCCGTCCACGGGGAACTTGGCGACCATGGCCGAGCTGGGGGTGAGCTGCGTCTTGCCGCCAAAGGGCATGAGCACGGTCGCGGCGCCGATGGTGGAGTCGAAGCGCTCGGAAAGGCCCTTGTTGGAAGCGACGTTGAGGTCGGTGACAAGCGAGGTCATGCGCTCGGCGAGCGTGGTGCCGGCCCAGCTTGGCTGCCACACGCTACGGGCGCACACGTGGGCGACCTGGTGCTTGGGTGCGCCGTTGGAGTTGAGGAACTCGCGGGACAGGTCGACGATGGCGACGCCGTTCCAGGCCATGCGCATGCGCGGCTCGGCGGTAACCTCGGCGATAACGGTCGCCTCGAGGTTCTCCTCGGCGGCGTAGCCCATGAACTCCTCGACGTCACCGTCGGCGACGGCGCAGGCCATACGCTCCTGGGACTCGGAGATGGCGAGCTCGGTGCCGTCCAGGCCGTCGTACTTCTTGGTCACGGTGTCCAGGTCGACATACAGGCCGTCGGCAAGCTCGCCCACGGCGACCGAGACGCCGCCGGCGCCAAAGTCGTTGCAGCGCTTGATCAGGCGGCAGGCGTCGCCGCGGCGGAAGAGGCGCTGCAGCTTGCGCTCGACCGGGGCGTTGCCCTTCTGGACCTCGGCGCCCGAGGTCTCGATGGACTCGGTGTTCTGGGTCTTGGAGGAGCCGGTGGCACCGCCGATGCCGTCACGGCCGGTGCGGCCGCCCAGCAGGATGATCTTGTCGGTGGGGGCGGGGCACTCGCGGCGCACGTGGTTTGCCGGGGTAGCGCCCACGACGGCGCCGACCTCCATGCGCTTGGCCACGTAGCCGGGGTGATAGAGCTCGTTGACCTGACCGGTGGCAAGGCCGATCTGGTTGCCGTAGCTGGAGTAGCCGGCGGCGGCAGTAGTCACGAGCTTGCGCTGCGGCAGCTTGCCCTCGAGCGTCTCGGAAACCGGGACGGTGGGGTCGCCGGCGCCGGTGACGCGCATGGCCTGGTACACATAGCTGCGGCCCGAGAGCGGGTCACGGATAGCGCCGCCCACGCAGGTGGCGGCACCGCCGAAGGGCTCGATCTCGGTCGGGTGGTTATGGGTCTCGTTCTTAAAGAGGAACAGCCAGTCCTGGTCCTCGCCGTCGACATCGACCTTCACCTTGACGGTGCAGGCGTTGATTTCCTCGGACTCGTCGACATCGGTCATGACGCCGGTCTTCTTAAGGTACTTGGCGCCGATGGTGCCCATGTCCATGAGACAGACGGGCTTGGCGTCGCGGCCGAGTTCGTGGCGCATCTCCATGTAGCGGTCGAAGGCCTGCTGCACCACGGCGTCGTCGATCGTCACGTCGTCCAGGACGGTGCCGAAGGTGGTGTGGCGGCAGTGGTCGGACCAATAGGTGTCGATCACGCGGATCTCGGTGATGGTGGGGTCGCGATCCTCATCGCGGAAGTACTGCTGGCAGAAGGCGATGTCCGCCTCGTCCATGGCAAGACCGCGCTCGGAAATAAAGGCGGCAAGGCCGGCCTCATCGAGCTCGCGGAAGCCGTCGAGCACTTCGACGGGCTGGGGCTCGGGGGTCTCCATGTACAGCGTCTCGGGCAGGTCGAGCGAGGCGATGCGTGCCTCGACGGGGTTCACCACGTAGTGCTTGATGGCCTCGATGGCGGCTTCGTCCAGAGCGCCCGAGATCATATAGACCTTGGCAGAACGCACGGCGGGGCGCTCGCCCTGGCTGATGAGCTGCACGCACTCGCTGGCGGAGTCGGCGCGCTGGTCAAACTGGCCAGGCAGGAATTCGACGGCAAAGACGGCGCCATCGCTTGCGGGGAGCTCGTCGTAGGTCACATCGACCTGGGGCTCGCTAAAGACGGTCGGCACGCAGGAGCGGAAAAGCTCCTCGTCGATGCCCTCGACGTCGTAGCGGTTGATGATCCTCAGGGCCTCGATGCCCTTGATGCCGAGAATTTCGGTCAGCTCGCCTTTGAGCTGCTGAGCCTCGACGTCGAACCCGGGTTTCTTCTCCACGTAGATACGAGAGACCATTGGTTCCTGCCTTCCTGATCGGTTGGGCGTACGGTACGGTATGCGGCAGCGGTCGGTTTGCGGGGTCTGCCCTGCGGTCGCCTTGAGCCACATGTTTGTAAACCTCACTATGATACGACAGCTCGCGGCGCGTTGAGGACGGCGAGGGTGCTACAGTGAAGCGCAAACAAGAGAAAGGCATCACATGGCATTCGTTTCGCTCGCCATCATCGCACTCGTGGCCTTTGCGAGTCCTTTTATCGCCTCGGCGATTCCCGGAAAACCCGTTCCCGAGACGGTCTTTTTGCTCGTGCTCGGCGCGGTGCTGGGACCCCATATGCTCGGCGTCATCCATGTAGATGCTGAGGTCTCGCTTGTGTCCGAGCTGGGCCTGGCCTTTTTGTTCCTGCTTGCCGGCTTTGAGATCGACCCCAAGAGCATCACGGGCGTCGAGGGGCGCTACGGCTTGGCGACGTGGGTCGTCACGTTTGGTATCGCCTGGCTTGCCGTGCGCTTTACCCCGTGGTTCTCAGTCAGTCATTTCGACGGTATCGCCGTGACGCTTGCCCTCACTTCGACGGCGCTCGGTACGCTCGTGCCCATCATGCGTGAGCGCTCGCTCACCGGCACGCGCGTGGGCGACTCGATTCTCGCGTATGGCACTTGGGGCGAGCTCGGTCCCGTGCTCGCCATGTCGGTGCTGCTGTCTGCCCGCACCGGCATCCAAACGCTTGTAATCCTTGGCTTGTTTGCTGCGGTCTGCGTGCTGCTGGCCGTGGTCCCCAGCCGCTCCAAGCGCGTCGGCAGCCGCTTCTTTGCGTTTGTCGAGGAACGCGCCGATACCACGTCGCAGACCTTCGTGCGCCTGACGGTGCTCATCCTGGTCACGCTCGTGGCGTTCTCGGCCATCTTTGACCTCGACATCGTGTTGGGTTCTTTTGCCGCCGGCTTTGTCCTGCGCTACATCATCCCCGAGGGCAACCATACGCTCGAGACCAAGCTCGACGGCCTGGCCTACGGCTTTTTGATTCCGGTGTTCTTTACCGTATCGGGCGCAAAGATCGACCTGACGGCCGTGGCATCGCGCCCCGGGCTGCTCGCGGGCTTTATCGTGGCGTTACTGATTATTCGTGCCGTGCCCATTCTCGTTTCTATGAGCATTTGTCCCGCGACGCGCGATGTGTCGGCGTATGGCCGCATTACCGTGGCCCTGTACTGCACCACGGCCCTGCCGATTATCGTTGCCGTGACAAGCGTTGCCGTCAACGCGGGCGCGCTGTCGCAAGATATCGCGTCGGTTATGGTTGCCGCCGGCGCCATCACGGTGTTCTTGATGCCGCTGCTCGCGCAGCTCTTCTACCGCGTGGTCGATGCCGCGCCGGTCGCCGCCGTGGCAGAGGTTGCCGAGCATCCATCCGATGCGCTCGACATCCTGCGCGCCCATCACGATTTGGCGAGCCTGCTCGCACGCGAGCACGAGCTGCTGACCTCGCATGGCCATGGTCGCACGCTCGACGGCATACCTACCCTTGATTCCATTGCCGACCGCCTCTCGGCCGAGGCGGCAAGCGGACACATCGATGCCCGCATCGTGGACGCGGCGCATTTGCTGGCAGAAAAGACTTACGGCGACGAGATCGACCCCGGCAAGCTCACCCCGCGCGAGCGTCGACGCCTGGAGCGCGCCAAGCTCGCCGTGCGCGAATACCGCCGCCGCATGCTGGAACTCTATGCAAGAGAAGAAGCCGAGGACGACGACGGCAAGTAGTCGATACTCTCTCGGGGAAGCCGCGTCCCGCTTTGAAGGCTCGGAACGGGATGTGGTTTCCGAAATACTAGGACATAGTTTCCCTTTCATAACAGGAGAAGGCGCGCTGTCTGCAGTTGATTCAGACGGCGCGCCTTTTTGGTTGAGCTATGTTGAGGCTTGAAGCCAAAGCTTGTGGCTCCTTAGGAGCGGGCGGCTCCGTCGACGGGGAGTACGGCGCCCGTGACGTAGGAGGACATGTCGCTCGCCAGGAAGACGAAGGCGTTGGCGACGTCCTCTGGTTCACCCATGCGGCCGAGCGGAATGGTGGCGATGATGGGCTTGATGACCTCTTCTGGAAGGTTGGCGACCATATCGGTCTTGGTCACGCCGGGGGCGACGGCGTTGACGCGAATGCCCATAGGGGCGAGCTCGCGCGAGAGCGACTGGACCATACCATTGACGGCAAACTTAGACGTGGGATAGCCAACGCCGGAGGGCTGGCCATACTTGGCGACCATCGAGCTCGTGGTGGTGATGGTGCCGCCGTGGCCTGCCTCGGTCATAATCTTGGCAGCGGCCTGGTGGCCGTTAAAGACGGCGACGACGTTGAGGTCCATGACCTTGGCGAACTCTTCGGCCGTGTACTCCAGAAGCGGCGAGCGCTGGGAGATGCCGGCGTTGTTGACGACCGTGTCCAGGCCGCCCATGTCGGCGGCTGCCTGGGTAAATGCCTCGGTTACGGCCTCGAGCGAGGTGAGGTCGCAGGAGCGGCCCCAGACCTTGGCCTCGGGATAGGCTGCGGCCAGCTTTTCAACGGCGGCGTCGGCAGTCTCCTGACGCGAGCCAAAGACCGTGACGGCGGCGCCCTCCTCGATAAAGCGACAGGCGATGGCATAGCCGATACCGCGCGTGCCTCCGGTGATGATTGCTTTCTTGCCCTCGAGCAACATGGTGCCTCCATTCTTCGGGGGTATGGATATACGCAGCACAGCATAGTAGCGGCCCAAAACGAGCGTGTTCGCCTATCGGTGAACGGCACCCACGGTTGTCAATGAACGGTTAAGTTGTTCAAGCGCAAGTCACGTCAATTGCGCCCGAGCGCACAAACAAAAAAGCTCCCGTCCAAGACCGGACGGGAGCCCCTAAACATATATGCCGTATAACGAAGAGCAAACTAGTTTGCCATGACGCCTTCGGTCCAAGCCTCAACGTCCTCGATGCGCAGGACGTTGGCGACCTCGGCTACGCAGTCGACGCTGGCAAGCTCGGCGGCGGCAGCCTGGACGTCCTTCTCGAGCGCGCGGTGCGTCAGGAAGATGACCGAGCAGGCATCGCTGACGCCCGACTTGCCGTCCTCGACCTGGTTGATGAGCGAGATCGAGATGTTGTGCTTGGCAAAGATGTCGACCGTCTCGGACAGGGCGCCCACGCGGTCGGCGACCTTCAGGCGCACATAGTACTTGGTCTGGAGCTCGTCCATGGGCTTAAAGGCGAGGTTGTGACCGTAGGGCTCAATCTCGGGCAGCGGAGCCACGCCGCGGCTGATCTGCTCGGAGAGCGACAGGATGTCGCCCACGACGGCGCTCGCGGTGGGGAAGGAGCCTGCGCCGGCACCGTAGAACATGGTCTCACCCACGGCGTCGCCTACCACGTAGACAGCGTTCATGGCGCCGTTGACCTTGGCAAGCATGTGGTCGGCGGGGATCAGCGTGGGATGCACGCGGACGTCGACGCCGGCGTCGGTGTTGCGGGCGATGCCGAGCAGCTTAATGGTGTAGCCGAGCTCGCGGGCCTGGGCAATGTCCTCGGCGCCGATGGTACGGATACCCTGCTGGTACACATCGTCGGTGGTAACGCGGGTGCCAAAACCGATGGAGGCGAGGATGGCCGTCTTGCTGGCGGCGTCGAAGCCGTCGACGTCGGCGGACGGATCGGCCTCGGCATAGCCCTTGGCCTGCGCGTCGGCAAGCACATCGGCGTAATCGGCGCCCTCGGCGTCCATGCGCGACAGGATATAGTTGGTGGTACCGTTGAGAATGCCGGCGATGGTCAGGATCTTGTTGCCCACCAGGTCATGCTCGAGCGTGCTCACGATGGGGATGCCACCGCCGCAGCTGGCCTCGCACTTAATCTGCACGCCGCACGCGCGTGCCTTCTCGGCAAGCGTCTCGACGTGACGGCCCAGCAGGGCCTTGTTGGCAGAGACGACGTGCTTGCCGTTCTCGAAGGCGGTGGTGAAGATTTCGGTCGCGGGGTGCTCACCGCCGATGAGCTCGACGACGATGTCGACGGCGGGGTCGGTGACGACGTCGTGCCAGTCGCTCGTAAAGGCCTCGCGCTCAATACCGGCGGCTTCGGCCTGCTCCCAGGCAAGCGCGCAGGCGCGGGTCAGCTTAAGGTCGATGCCGTAGGCGGCCAGGTACTCATCGTGGTGGCTCTTGATCAGGCGGGCCACGCCGCCGCCGACGGTTCCCAGACCGATGAGGCCGACGTTCACGGTGCGCAGGGGTTCGCTCATAGATAGCTCCTTCGTGCATCTCATGGATGGATTAACCGCTTAAAGGTTGAGTGCATTCTAGCGTGAACCGAGGGCGCGTGCTCGCCAGGCAACAGGAGTCGCACAAAACGGCACCCCCGAAACGCTGCGGAAACATTGGAAACACGCTCGCTACAAACGAACTTCCGTAACAAACTGTCAACGTTTGCACCATAAGGTTTGCCCTGTACCGCAAGACGGTCGCACCGCGGCCAGCGAAAAGGGGGACACCATGTTTAGCATCAACAACGTACTTAACCGCAGGAGTTTCTTGGCTGGCGCCGCGGCGCTCGGTAGCACCGCGGCACTCGCTGGTTGCTCGTCGGGTGGCTCGGACGGCGGCTCCGCCGATGACGGCAAGACCTTCAAGATCGGTGTCATCGGCCCTCTGACCGGCGCCGCGGCAACCTATGGCGTTTCGGCCGAGAAGGGTGCCAAGCTCGCCGCCAAGGATTTTTCGACCAAGGACCTCAAACTCTCGCTTAAGTCTGAGGATGACGTCGCTGACGGCGAGAAGGCCATCAACGCCTTCAATACCTTGTGCGACTGGGGCATGCAGGCGCTCGTCGGCCCCGTCACCACCGGTGCCGCCGTCGCTGTCTCGGGCGAGATCGCCGACGATATGCTCATGGTCACGCCTTCGGCCTCGTCGCTCGACGTTACCAAGGATAAGACCACGGTTTTCCAGGTTTGCTTCACCGATCCCACCATGGGCGCCAGCGCCGCGAAGTTCTTGGCCGAGAAGTACGCGGATGCCAAGATCGCCCTGTTCTACAACTCTGGCGATACGTATAGCTCGGGCGTTGCCGACGCTTTTGCCGAGCAGGCCAAGGCGTCCAAGCTCGACATCGTCGATACCGAGACCTTTAAGGACGACTCTTCCACGAGCTTTACCAACCAGCTCACCAAGGCCAAGGAGGCCGGCGCCACGCTCATCTTTGCGCCGATCTACTACACGCCGGCGTCCGTTTTGCTCAAGAACGCCAAGGACATGGGCTACGACATGACCCTCATGGGTACCGACGGCATGGACGGCCTGCTCTCTGTGGAAGGTTTCGATACCTCTCTTGCCGAGGGCGTACTGCTCATGACCCCGTTTTCGGCTGACGATGAGAAGAATGCCGACTTCGTCAAGGCCTATAAGGATGCCTACGACGAGACGCCCAACCAGTTTGCCGCCGACGCTTACGATTGCGTCCACGCCATCGCCGAGGCTATCGATAGGGCGGGGATTGACATTTCGGCCGACGGTGCCGACATTGCCGGCGACCTTGCCAAGGCCATGCGCAAGATCAAGATCGAGGGCCTGACAGGCGAGCTGACGTGGAATGACGAGGGCCAGGTCGAAAAGCCCGCCACAGCCTATGTGATTCAGGACGGCAAGTACATCGCCGCCTAAGTGCGCATAAAGCGCGACCGGTGAGGCCGTTTTATTCAGGGCAGGGACGCCTGTAACAGAACGGAAACATTACTTTCACACAATAAAGTGGCATTACTGCATAAAGTAATAGAAATACGCAGAATTATGGATAAATGAACAAATCCAAAGAAAAGTTGAAATAATCGCCACTTTCCTTAACTAAAGCGTCTAGTATTTTGCGAACGCCGAACACGGCGAAGGATGGCCTGTCGGGTAACCGAAACCCGACGAGATTTGAGAGGAGAGCCGCATGTCGAGCCTCACCGGTAAGTCATTGAACCCTGTTATGAATCGCAGGAGCGTTATCGCGAGCGCAGCAGGTCTGGGGGCGATGTCTATTCTAGCTGGTTGCTCCTCCAACGGCGGCGACAGCGGTTCCGCTTCGAGCGACGCTTCGTTTAAGATCGGTACCATCGGCCCGCTGACCGGCGCCAACGCGTCCTACGGCAAGTCCGTTACCCAGGGTGTCGAGCTTGGCTGCAAGGATTTCTCGACCAAGGAGCTGCCGCTTGCCAGCAAGGCCGAGGATGACCAGGCCGACGGCGAGAAGGCCGTCAACGCCTTCAACACCCTGCTTGACTGGGGCATGCAGGCCCTCGTCGGCCCGACCACCACGGGTGCGTCGGTTGCCGTTGCCGCCGAGTGCGGTAACGACCCCAAGACGTTCATGATCACCCCGTCCGCGTCCTCCGAGGACGTTACCGACGGCAAGGATTGCGTCTTCCAGGTTTGCTTCACCGACCCCAACCAGGGTGTCAACGCTGCCAAGTTCCTGGCGCAGAAGTATGCGGACGAGAAGTTCGTGCTGTTCTATAACTCCGGCGACGCCTATTCTTCGGGCATCGCAGATTCCTTTAAGGCCCAGGCCGCTGAGTCCAAGCTCGAGATTGTTGACGAGGAGACCTTTAAGGACGACTCCGCCACGAGCTTTACGAACCAGCTGACCAAGGCCAAGCAGGCCGGCGCCACCATGATCTTTGCGCCGATCTACTACACGCCGGCGTCCGTCCTGCTCAAGAACGCCAAGGACATGGGCTACGACGTCAAGATGATGGGCTGCGACGGCATGGACGGCATCCTGGGCGTTGAGGGCTTCGATACCTCTCTTGCTGAGGGTCTGCTGCTCATGACCCCGTTCTCCGCCGACGACGAGAAGAACGCCGACTTCGTCAACGCTTACAAGGATAAGTACGGCGATACCCCCGACCAGTTTGCCGCCGACGCCTACGACGGCGTGCACGCGGTGGCCGAGGCCCTCAAGGAGGCCGGTCTTGGTGTCGACGCCGACCCGACTGAGGCCGCCGAGAAGCTGTCCAAGGCTATGCTCAAGATTACCGTTGACGGTCTGACCGGCAAGCTCACCTGGAACGATAAGGGCCAGGTCCAGAAGGAGCCCACGGCGTACGTCATCACCGACGGCAAGTACGTACAGGCCTAATTGGCCGCCTTACATAGAGCGGTTTTGATCCCAAGCAGGGGAGGTTTTGGCCTTCCCTGCTTGCTTGGTATCTAGGGACGATGTAACGTCCCTGTTTCATACATCAACTGGAAACCTATTCGAAAGGGGGATGTGGAACATGACGGTCTTTATCCAATACCTGGTCAACGGCCTGTCCATGGGCAGCGTCTACGCCATCATCGCGTTGGGCTACACCATGGTCTACGGTATCGCCAAGATGCTGAACTTCGCTCACGGCGACGTCATCATGGTCGGTGCCTATGTCTCGTTCTGCGCCACGTCGTATCTCGGCCTCCCGGGCTGGGTATCTGTAATTCTTTCTTGTGTGGTCTGCACGGTTCTCGGCGTTCTCATCGAGGGTCTGGCCTATAAGCCGCTGCGCCAAGCAGGCCCGCTGGCCGTTCTGATCACGGCTATCGGCGTGTCTTACTTCCTGCAGAACGCCGCGCAGCTTCTGTGGGGTGCCACGCCCAAGAACTTCACTTCGCTCGTCACCTTCCAGGTGCCGGAGTTCTTGGCCAAGTTCAACGTAAGCGCCGTCTCGCTCGTCACCATCGTCGCCTGCCTGGTTATCATGGCCGGCCTGATGTTCTTTACAGGTAAGACCAAGATGGGCAAGGCCATGCGCGCCGTGTCCGAGGACAAGGCCGCCGCTCAGCTCATGGGCATCAACGTCAACCGCACCATCTCGATGACGTTTGCCATCGGCTCGGCGCTTGCCGCCATCGCCGGCGTGCTCCTGTGCTCCTACTCGCCGGTGCTGCAGCCCACGACGGGTGCCATGCCTGGCATCAAGGCCTTCGACGCCGCCGTCTTCGGCGGCATCGGCTCCATCCCCGGTGCCTTTGTCGGTGGCATTCTCATCGGCATCATCGAGGCGATGGCGCAGGCTTACATTTCCACGAGTCTTGCCAACTCCATCGTCTTTGGTGTTCTGATCATCGTCCTGCTCGTCAAGCCTGCCGGCCTCTTGGGCAAGTACGTCCCCGAGAAGGTGTAGGTGAGCGTTATGAAGTTTCTTAAAGACAAGCAGACGCGTCACGACTTTGTCACGTACGCCATGTGCATCGTGGCCTTCGCCATCGTGTTCTTTATGCAGTCTAACCACATGATTCCGCGCATGATCGCCGGTCAGCTGGTTCCCATCACGGCCTATATCGTCATGGCCATCTCCCTTAACCTCGTCGTCGGCATCGCGGGCGACTTGTCGCTGGGCCACGCGGGCTTTATGAGCGTCGGCGCCTATACGGGCATCGTTACTGCGGTCGCCCTCGAGAGCGCCGTTCCCTCCGATCCAATACGTCTTGTCATCAGCATCGTGGTCGGCGCCATCGCTGCCGCTATCCTGGGCTTCTTGATTGGCATCCCGGTCCTGCGCCTGAGCGGCGACTATCTGGCTATCGTGACCCTGGCTTTTGGCGAGATCATCAAAGAGATCGTCACCTGCCTCATTGTGGGCGTCGACTCCCGCGGCCTGCACGTGATCTTTAACATCACGGGCAACTCTACGATCGACGACCTGCACCTGCTCGAGGACGGCACCGCCATCATCAAGGGCGCCCAGGGCGCCTCGGGCGTGTCGACGTACTCGACCTTCCTCGCCGGTGCCATCCTGGTCATGGTCGCACTCGTGATCGTGCTCAACCTGGTTCGCAGCCGTACCGGCCGTGCCATTATGGCCGTGCGCGATAACAAGATTGCAGCCGAGTCCGTAGGCATCTCCGTCACCGAGTACCGCATGATCGCCTTCGTGGTTTCCGCTGCCCTCGCCGGTGCTGCCGGAGCCCTCTTCGGCGGTAACTTCTCGCAGCTCTCCGCCACCAAGTTCGACTTCAACACGTCCATTCTCATCCTGGTGTTCGTGGTCCTGGGCGGTCTGGGCAATATGCGCGGCTCCGTCATCGCGGCGGCGCTGCTCACGGTGCTTCCCGAGCTGCTCCGTCAGTTCTCGGACTACCGCATGCTCATCTACGCCATCGTGTTGATCCTGGTCATGATCTTTACCAACAACCCGCAGCTCAAGGCGTTCTTCGGTCGCGTCAAGGACCGCTTTGCTTCCAAGAAGGAGGTGGCAGCCGATGCCCAGTAAATTTGAGTTCAACAAGGGCAAGATGGTCCCGTATCCTTCTGGCGCCATCGTTCCCGACCGTGACCTAGGCGAGCGCCCGGCACTCGAGTGCATCCATCTGGGCATTGAGTTCGGTGGCCTTAAGGCAGTCGACGACTTTAGCCTGACTATCGGCAAGACCGAGATTGCCGGTCTGATCGGCCCCAACGGCGCCGGTAAGACCACGGTCTTCAACCTGCTCACCAAGGTGTATCAGCCCACGCACGGCACCATCCTGCTCGACGGTGAGGACACCTCGGGCAAGTCGGTCTACCAGGTCAACCGCATGGGTATTGCCCGTACCTTCCAGAACATTCGCCTGTTTAATACCATGACGGTGGAGGATAACGTTAAGGTCGGCCTGCATAACCAGGAGCGTTACTCCGGCTTTGAGGGCGTGCTGCGCCTGCCGACGTATTGGAAGCACGAGAAGGCTGCTCACGAGCGCGCCATGGAGCTGCTGTCCATCTTTGATATGGAGCATCTGGCAAACGAGCAGGCCGGCTCGCTGCCTTACGGCGCCCAGCGTCGTCTGGAGATCGTCCGCGCGCTTGCCACCAACCCCAAACTGCTGTTGCTCGACGAGCCTGCCGCCGGCATGAACCCGTCCGAGACCGCGGAGCTCATGGAGAACATCGTTAAGATTCGCGACACCTTCGGCATTGCCATCATGCTTATCGAGCACGACATGTCGCTCGTCATGAATATTTGCGAGGGTATCTGCGTGCTCAACTTTGGTAAGGTCATCGCCAAGGGCACGGCCGAGGAAATCCAGAACAACGACGCCGTTATCGAGGCATATCTGGGCAAGCAGGATAAGGGGGAGAACTAAATGGCAGAGCCGATGCTTTCCGTCTACAACATCAACGTCTGGTACGGCGCCATCCACGCCATCAAGGACATCTCCTTTAACGTTAACGAGGGCGAGATCGTGGCCCTGATCGGTGCGAACGGTGCCGGCAAGTCCACAACGCTCAAGACTGTCTCGGGCCTGCTGCGTTCCAAGACCGGCTCCATCAAGTTTATGGGCGAGGACATTACTCATACGCCCGCTGATAAGCTGGTAAGCAAGGGCCTGGCCCAGGTGCCCGAGGGACGTCGCGCCTTTTTGCAGATGACGGTCGAGGAGAACCTGGAGATGGGCGCCTATACGCAGCCCAAGTCCACGGTGGCTCCGGGCCTGGAGCGCGTCTACGAGCAGTTCCCGCGCCTGAAGGAACGTCGTCGCCAGGTCGCCGGCACCCTTTCAGGCGGCGAGCAGCAGATGCTCGTTATGGGGCGCGCCCTTATGAGTAACCCCAAGCTGCTCATGCTCGACGAACCTTCCATGGGTCTGGCACCGATTCTGATCGAACAGATCTTCCAGATTGTCGAGGACCTGCACAAGGCCGGCACCACGGTGCTTCTGGTCGAGCAAAACGCGCAGATGGCGCTTTCCATCGCCACGCGCGGTTACGTGCTCGAGACCGGCAAAATCACCATGACCGGCACCGGCCAAGAGCTCCTGCATGACGACAACGTCCGCAAAGCCTACCTCGGAGGCTAACCCACCTAACAAAAGGGGCGCTGACTATCTCAGTCAGCGCCCCTTTTTAAGTTGCGGTGAAATAGGGACTGAATACGGGCTCCAGAGGCCAAAAGAGTCCCTATTCCACTGCAACTTCATGGGGATGTGTGACAATGCCCGTCGGAAAACATCTGCTGTCTTTGGGGGTCTATCTATGCTGTACGAGTTTTGTGCCGAGAACTTTGAGCGGGTGCCGGCGGCTATCGATGCCGGTGCAAGGCGTATTGAACTGTGCGACAACCTTGCCGTCGGTGGCACTACACCCTCGGCCGGTGTTATCAGCGCTACAGTCAGCTATGCTCACGAGCATGACGCGCGAGTGATGTGCATGATTCGCCCGCGTGGCGGTGACTTTCATTACAACCAAGACGAGCTGCGCATGATGGAGATGGACCTGGGCCTTGCCGTAAGCGCCGGCGTTGACGGCTTGGTCTTTGGCAGCTGCAAGCCCTGCGCTGGCGGATGGGCGCTCGACGAGCTTACGTTGGGCGCTCTCGTGATGGCCGCGGGCTGCGCGACCGAGGAATGCAAGCGTGAGCCCATCGACATCACCTTCCACATGGCGTTTGATCAGCTCTCGCCCGAGGCTCAGCTCGATGCGATTGATACACTTGCCGACTGCGGCGTTACGCGCATCCTCACGCATGGCGGCGCTGCCGGTACGTCGATCGAGGATAATTTCGATTACCTGGCTCGTTTAATCGAGTATGCGGGCGATCGTTTGACCATCCTTCCCGGCGGCGGCATCACTACGGCAAATCGCGACGCGGTCGCGGCGGCGCTAGGCGTCTCCGAGCTCCATGGCACCAAGATCGTGCCGCTGGAGGTATAACCCGTGGCGCTGGTATTTGACGTTCAGCAGGCGAGCGGTAAGCCCGACGATAATCGTCGCCCTGGCACCGCGTGCCCCTTTTGCGACACGGAGGGACTTGCCAACATCATCCAGCGCGATGGTGACTGTATCTGGCTCGAGAATAAGTTCAAGACCTTGCGGGCCACACGTCAGACCGTATTGATCGAGTCTGCCAATCACGACGCCGACCTGGTGACCTATGAACCGGATGAGCTGCATCATGTGATGCGGTTTGCCCTGGGCTGTTGGCAGCAGATGATCGATTCCCAACAGTACCGCAGTGTGCTCATGTACAAGAACAAGGGTCCGCTCTCGGGCGGTAGTCTCGTGCATCCGCACATGCAGATTGTGGGTTTGGAGCAGGAAGACGGCTACACTTCGCTGACTTCTGCCAATTTCGAAGGCATCAATGTCTGGCAACAGGGGAGGATCTCGGTCAATATCTCAACCGAACCGATCATGGGGTTCTTTGAGATCAACGTTTCAGCCCCGCAGGGAATCGCCGCCAGCGATGACACGAGAGACCAAGCCGAGGCGGATCTCTTCGCCGATGCAATCCAGGTAGCTCTGCGCTATATCTTGCACGAGCACCATGGCGGTCGTGCAGAGTCGTATAACCTGTTCTTCTATCACCTGGGCGGTCGGACCATTGCCAAGGCGCTTCCGCGTTGGGTGGTTTCGCCCTACTTTGTTGGCTATCGTTTGGCCCAGGTCAATGCCGAGACGACGCTCGATATCGATGCTGAGCGCCTGCGTGCGCATCTGGAAACGCTCGTATGGCAAGACTAACACCCGCGTAATGCGGACAGTCTAGCGTGCCATGGCATCGCGGCCGGCCTCGACCTGCTTGCGCTGGACGGCACGCTCCTCGCCGGTCAGACGCTCAAAGAGATGCCCGATAAGCGAGGCGAGCACCTGCTGAAACAGGGTGCCGCACATGACGGGAAACACGACCTCGCCGGGAAAATACTGTGTGGCGATGACGGCACCCGAAGAGATGTTGCGCATGCCGCAGGTAAAGCACATGGTGGTCGTCTCGCTATACGGCAGGTGCAATGCGCGGGCGACCAGAATGCCCACGACAAAACCGCTGATGGCGAACACCAGAATAAAGAGGGCGACTTCCAGGCGCACCGCGTTCATGTGTAGCACGTACTCGCTCATGGCGGTGGAGTTGGAGGCAATAACGCCCATCATCATGAACTTGCAGGCGGGCGAGAGCGCGGGGGAGAGCCTCTCGTGTCCCCAGCCGCGCGTAAGTTCGTTGATTACAATGCCGAGGATGGCGGGGATGGCAATCATAAAGGCCATGTTCTGCATCATGCTCGGCACATCGATTGCGACGGTGGCACCCAGCAGGAGCTTGAGCGTGAGCGGAATCGTCACAGGCGATATAACCGAGGACGTCAGGATGATGGTGAGCGCGAGCGGGCCGTTGCCGCCGAACATGCTGATCCACATAAAGGCGGTGACGGCCACGGGCACGCTGTACTCGAGCACGATGCCGCAGACAAGGTTGGGGTTGGAGCCAAAGAACAGTGAGCCCATGGCATAGGCCGCGATGGGAATAAGCGCCGCCGAGACGAGCAGTGCCAAAATCAGGTGCAGGGGACGGCGGAACACCTCGGCTACCTGGTGGAAGGTGTTGCTGAGCGCACCCTGAAACGTCATAAAGGCGAAGAGGGCGGGAACAATGGGCTTGAGCACGCCAATCTGCTGGGGAAAGAGCACGCCGAGCGCCACGCAAATCGGAACGATGACCTGCATATGTCCTGCGAGAAATTTGCCCAGTCCAACCCATTGCTTCATATGCTCTTGTGACTCCCTTTGCTCGTGAATCCGTTTTGAATGGATATGCTAGACGCTCGCATGCGTCCGTGTGGCTGAAACGCTCGATTATTTCGAGGCTATTACCGCCCTCGTTTATCGAAACCACGGCGTGCTGGATGTTGTGCGTCCGCGCTGCACGGTATAATAAATCCGTTCAACAGATCTGCCTGCCGAAGCGGGCATGCACAGAGGACTCATCGCTATGAACCGTGAGAGGTATCGCGGCGACCTGCCCCTATCGGGGGTGGGCGCCTATGTCATCGCTTAAGACGACGCATCGCTGGGCGGTCGCTCAGCAAAACCCCGAGCTCGAAAAGGAGCTTTCGGCTGGCCTGGGCATACCCGGGCTGGTGGCGCGCATTATGGTTGCGCACGGCATTACATCCATCGAGGAAGGCCAGCTGTTTTTGACGCCTTCGCTCGATCGCGACTGGGCGGACCCACTCGTTATTCCGGGCATGGTGGTCGTCGCCGACCGCGTTGAGCGTGCTATTCGCAGCCACGAGCGTATCGCCGTCTTTGGCGATTTTGACGTTGACGGTATTACGTCGACCTGCCTGTTGACCGAGGCGCTGCGCACGTTTGGCGCCGATGTCACGCCGTTTATTCCGCATCGCTTTGATGAGGGCTACGGTCTTTCGCGCGCGGCGCTCGACCGCGTCAACGAGCTCGCTCAACCCAACCTGATTGTGACCGTCGATAACGGTATTGCTGCCAAGGAAGAGGTCTCCTATCTGGAGAGTCTGGGGATCGATTTGGTGGTCACGGACCATCACGAGCCCTCCGATCAGGTGCCGCAGGGCGTACCCCTGACCGACCCTAAGCTCGATGACGATGGTCCTTCGCGTGAGCTTGCCGGTGCCGGCGTGGCACTCAAGTTGGTGCAAGTCCTGGGCGAGCGTCTGGGCAAGCCGTCGTATTGGCGTTCGCTAATCGAGGTCGCGGCGCTGGGCACCGTGTCCGACATGATGCCGCTCACGCCCGAGAACCGCGCGCTGGTTGCCGAGGGCATCCAGCAGATGCGCGTAACCGCTCGCCCGGGCTATATCGCGCTTGCCGCGCTCGCCAAGGCGGACCTTTCGAGCATTACGGCGGATGGCCTGTCATTCTCGCTCATTCCCCGCTTAAACGCTGCCGGTCGCATGGCTGATCCC
>UQOJ01000001.1 GCA_900542635.1 uncultured Collinsella sp. | reverse complement strand
ATGTCATGCGGACTCCAAACCGGACCTGATGGTCCAACTTTTTGTCCGCAGTCCCTTTGAGCCATCCACGCGGCACTTTTCGACAAACGTATCCAGCCGCAAACAAAATGAAGCGGGCTCATCCGTCTTCAAACTTACTCGGGCAGAAACGAGTAAGTGGAATTCATCGGTAAGGAGCGTGGGCTCACCCGCATTATTAAGAAGACGCTCAAGGCGCCCGAGCAGCGCAATGATTTAGATAGGCGTCCACCGCCCGCTATTCGACATCCGACCCCTCCCCCATCAGCCATCGGGCGAGGTCGACCACCTTAATCCCCTCATAATCAACAGCCTCGTGCTTTGTTCGCGCAATGACCATCTTGGGATACGCATCACGTATCGCAAGCAGAGGTGCCACTTCGCGCTCAAAGGTTTCCTGACGCGAAATGTCATCGCTAACTTGGATATACACTCGCTCATCGCGACGAATTGCCACGAAGTCGATTTCCTTCTTATAAAGCACCCCGATATAGATTTCCCAACCGCGTCTTAGGAGCTCTAAAGCGACCATATTTTCATATACATGCCCGAAGTCGAGTTTTTTAGTGCCCAGTTTTGCATATCTGATTGCATGATCCGATAAATAGTATTTATCACCCGAAGCGAGGTACTTTTTACCGCCTACGTCATAGCGGCGCACTCGATAGAACGCAAAGGCCTGGCATAAAAATCCGAGGTACTGGGCGAGCGTTGCCACGGAAACGCGCGTTCCGGCAGCATCCAGTGCAGCCGCAATCCCACTAACAGAAGATATGTTACCGATATTGTCCATTAGGAAATCGCATGCACGTTCTAGTTGCACTTTGTTACGAACTCCATGCTTTTCTTCCACATCACGCAAAACCAAGACATCTAGCACGTTCGCAATATATCGATAGCGAGCTCGCTCGCTAGGATACAAATACGAGCCAGGCATTCCGCCCTCTCTCAAATATCGGTCAAGCGCTTCGTCCGGGTTATGAATTCCGTGATATGTCGAAAACTCAAGCAAGGAGAACGGAAATACTTCGACCTCATATGTCCGCCCGCGAAAAAGCGTCGCCAAGTCACTCGAAAGCAAGAAAGCGTTGGAGCCAGTAACGTAGATATCGTATTTACCCGATGCATGAAGGCTATTGACCGCTTTTTCGAACCCAACGCAAGTTTGCACCTCATCAATCATCACAATGTTATCGAGGCCCTCGCAATAGCTTTCCTCAACGTAGCGATGCAATGCTCGATAATCCGTTAGTTCCTCGAATTCGAGGAGATTGAAATTGATGCGGATAATATTGGCATCGGGGCCGGCCTCACGAATGCGATCGGCAAGAGCTTCCAGTAGAACAGATTTGCCGCACCTACGAATGCCGGTAATAACCTTGATGTCCGGCGTTCCCTTAGCGCCAAGAAGCGCTTCCATATATTGAGGACGTTCGATAATCTTCATATCATCACCGTTCTATTAAATAAAAGCTCTTCTGATTCGTTTTTGTTTAGTATATATGAGGTTCTACTAAATGGAATCAAATATCTATTGATTTCATTCAGCTATTTTTTCCAATATCGTATTATCAGTCTATATACTCCGAACGATTGTTCGATGGATTTCGTGTTGGTTGGAATCGCCCACGGACTGGGCTATGCTACCTTGACTATCTATATGACTTAAACGCAGCAAAGGAGCACCGAGAGAGCGAGTATGGCAAAAAACACCGCAAACTATGGTAACGACAGTATCCGCCAACTCAAGGACGAGGAACGCGTACGCCTGCGCCCCGCCGTTATCTTTGGCTCGGACGGACTCGACGGTTGCGCGCATGCCGCCTTCGAGATCCTGTCCAACGCCGTTGACGAGGCGCGCCAGGGTTACGGCAAGCTCATCACCCTTACCGCCTTTCGCGATGGCTCTATCCAGGTAGAGGACAATGGCCGTGGCTGCCCGCTCGACTGGAACCCTTCCGAGAAGCGCTTTAACTGGGAGCTCGTCTTCTGCGAGCTCTACGCCGGCGGCAAATATAACAACAACCAAGGCGGCGACTACGACTTCTCGCTCGGCACCAACGGCCTGGGCTCCTGCGCGACTCAGTACGCCTCCGAGTACATGGACGTCACGGTTTGGCGCGACGGCAACAAGTACTCTCTGCACTTTAAAAAGGGCAAGGTCGTCGGCGCCAAGAAGAAGGCACTCGAGATTGAGCCCAGCGACGAGAACCGCACCGGCACCACTATCAAGTGGCGCCCCGATCTTGAGGTCTTTACCTCCATCAGCATTCCCCACGATTGGTATCGCGAGACCATGCGCCGTCAGGCGGTGGTCAACGCCAACGTGACCTTCCGCCTGCGCATCGAGGACGACGATGGCGAGTTTTCCGAAGAGGATTTTTGCTACCCCAAGGGCATCGAGGACTACGTGCTCGAGAAGGTCGGTACCGACTACCTTACCGAGCCCTTCTTTATCGAAGCCGACCGTCGCGGTCGCGACCGCGAGGACCTGCCCGACTACAACGTAAAAATCACCGCGTGCATGTGCTTCTCGCGCACCTTCATGATGCAGGAGTACTACCACAACTCATCGTGGCTCGAAAACGGCGGCTCGCCCGAGAAGGCGGCCCGCAGCGCTCTGACCAGCGCCATCGATGCCTACATTAAGCAACAGGGCAAATACAACAAAAACGAGAGCGGCATTAAGTGGCAGGACGTCCAGGACTGCCTGGTACTGGTGACCAACTGCTTCTCCACCCAGACGTCCTACGAGAACCAGACCAAAAAGGCCATCAATAACCGCTTTATCCAGCAGGCCATGACGGCCTTCTTTAAGGAGCGCCTCTCGACCTACTTGATCGAGAATAAAGACGCCGCCAACAAGATCATGGAGCAGGTGCTCATCAACAAGCGCTCGCGCGAGAACGCCGAAAAGACGCGCCAGAGCATCAAGACCAACCTGCAGCAGAAGACCGACATGGCCAACCGCGTGCAGAAATTCATCGACTGCCGCTCCAAGGACAAGAGCCGTCGCGAGATCTACATCGTAGAGGGTGACTCGGCAGCGGGCGCCATTCGCACCTCGCGCGATGCCGAGTTCCAGGGCGTTATGCCCGTCCGCGGCAAGATTCTCAACTGCCTGAAGGAGGACTATCCGCGCATCTTTAAGTCCGACATCATCATGGACCTTATGCGCGTGCTGGGCTGCGGTGTGGAGATCAAGGACAAGCGCATCAAGAACCTGGGCGCCTTTGACCTGGACAACCTCAACTGGAACAAGGTCATCATCTGTACGGACGCCGACGTCGACGGTTATCACATCCGCACGCTCGTGCTCACCATGCTCTACCGCCTAGTGCCAACGCTTATCGACGAGGGCTACGTGTATATCGCCGAGTCGCCGCTCTACGAGATCAACTGCAAAGAGAAGACCTACTTTGCCTACACCGAGCTCGAGAAGAACGGCATCCTCAAGGAGATCGGCGACCAGAAATGCTCCATCAACCGCTCCAAGGGTCTTGGTGAGAACGATCCGGACATGATGTGGCTCACCACCATGAACCCCGAGACGCGTCGCCTGATCAAGGTGGAGCCCGAGGACGTCACCAAGATGGAGACCATGTTCAACCTGTTGCTGGGCAACGACGAGGCAGGCCGCAAGCGCCATATCTCCGAGCACGGCAAGGAATACCTGGACCAGCTGGACCTGCAGTAGCAGCAAATCGATAACGACGGCCCATAAGAAGTTCAAGAGGAAATCGTGGCAAAGAAGAAGACGAAGAACCAGCCAAAGAAAAAGCAGGTCAACGCCGAGAACGTCATCGGCCTGCACTCCGAGGTCACCGACCAGCCGATCACGCAGACGCTCGAGGTCAACTACATGCCCTACGCCATGAGCGTCAACGTCTCGCGTGCGTTCCCCGAGATCGACGGCTTTAAGCCCTCGCACCGCAAGCTGCTCTACACAATGTACAAGATGGGCCTGCTCAAGGGCGAGCGCCAGAAGAGCGCCAACATCGTGGGCCAAACCATGAAGCTCAACCCGCACGGCGATGCCGCGATCTACGAGACGATGGTGCGCCTGGCGACGGGCAACGAGGCGTTGCTCGCGCCGTTCGTTGAGTCGAAGGGCAACTTTGGCAAATACTATTCGGGCGACCTGAGCTACGCCGCCTCGCGTTACACCGAGGCCAAGCTCTCCCCCATCAGCGCCGAGATCTTCAAGGACATTGACAAGGACCCGGTCGACTTTGTCGACAGCTACGACGGCGCCATGAAGGAGCCGCGCCTGCTGCCCACCACGTTCCCCAACATCCTCGTCTCGGCCAATAAGGGCATCGGCGTCGCCATGGCGTCTGATATCTGTGGTTTCAACCTCAACGAGGTCTGTACCGCAACCATGCATTACCTGCAGGATCCCGATTGCGACCTACTCGAGTACATGCCCATGCCCGACTTCTCTACCGGCGGCGAGATCATCTACCGCCGCGAGGAGATGGAAAAGATCATCGAGACCGGCCTTGGCAGCTTCCAGATTCGCTCCCGCTGGCGCTGGATTCCCGAAGAGCGCATCATCGAGGTGTACGAAATTCCCTACACCACCAAGACCGATGTCATCATCGAGCGCATCGTCAAGCTTTCCAAAGAGGGGAAGGTCAAAGAAATCGCTGATATCCGCGACGAGACCGACCTCTCGGGCCTGCGCATCGCCATCGACCTTAAGCGCGGTGTCGACCCCGACAAGCTCATGGCCAAACTCTATCGCTCGACCACACTGCAGGATTCGTTCTCATGCAACTTCAACGTGCTGGTCGATGGTTACCCTCGCGTTATGGGCGTGCGCCAGATCCTGCACGAGTGGGTCAAGTGGCGTATTGAGTCCACGCGTCGCCGCATCAACTTTGACCTGGGCAAAAAGTCCGAGCGCCTGCACCTGCTGCACGGTCTTGAGGCGATCTTGCTCGACATCGACAAGGCCATCGCCATCATCCGCGGCACCAAGCTCGAAGCCGAGGTCGTGCCCAACCTTATGAAGGGTTTCGACATCGACGAGACCCAGGCCGAGTTTGTTGCCGAGCTTAAGCTCCGCAACATCAACGAGGAGTACATCCTCAACCGCACCAAGGACATTGCCAAGCTTGAGGGCGAGATTGCCGAGCTTGAGGAGATCCTCTCCAGCGAGGAGAACATCAAGAAGGTCATCAGCGACGAGCTGGCCGCAGTCAACAAGAAGTACGTGATGCCGCGCCGCACGGGCAGGATTGAGCCCCATGAGGTTATCGAAGTAAGCTTGGAGCCCGAGGTCGAGGAGTACCCGGTCACCATCATGCTCTCGCGCGATGGCTACCTTAAGAAGATGACAGACCGCGTGCTCAAGAAGGCGACCACGCTCAAGTACAAGGACGGCGACAAACCCTTTATCGAGTTTCCGTCCTCCAACACCCACGAATTGCTGGTCTTTACCAACAAGAGCCAGGTGTACAAGTGCAAGGTTGCGGCGTTTGAGGATACCAAGTCGGCACAGCTGGGCTCGTACCTGCCGACCGATCTTGAGATGGAACCCGACGAGAGTGTCATCTGGGTCATCGACCCCGAGGACTACAAGGCCGACGTGTTGTTCGTCTTTGAGAACGGCCGCGTGGTGCGCGTCGCGCTTTCTGGATACGTCACCAAAACCAACCGCAAGCGCCTCAAGAACGCCATCTACGGTGGCAGCAAGCTGCTGTATGCCCAGGTGCTCAAGGAAGATCGCGACATCGCGCTGGTCTCGAGCGACTACCGCCTGATGAACTTCAACACGTCGCTGCTCAAGACCAAGACGACTACCAACACGCAGGGTGTCCAGGCCTTTGCGGCCAAGAAGGGCCGCTCGGTCACCACCGTCGGCACAACCGAAGAGATCCTTGGCGCCGGCGTCTCGGCCGAGAAGTTCACCGCGCAGAGTCTGCCCTCTGCCGGCGCCCTCATGAAGGAAAACGACATGCCAAGTTTGTTTGATTAGGACGACGGCAGAACCGCCATAGTTTTACAAAGCAGCGGGGCCCGGAGCGCAGCAATATCGCGCCCCGGGCCCCGCTCGTTGCAACGTAGTCGGAATAATAGGAATCCCCGTTTTTCACTCCTGCAATCCCGCGGCACAAGACATGTTAAACCGTTAGCAAAACTTGCAAAAATTAGCAAAAGTTGCAAAAACTAGCAAAACCTGCAAAGGGGCCACCATGGATCGCAGCAAATGTCTCCGCCATGCCAGGCATGCTCGAAGATATTATCGAGCGAACCAAAGAAGCGGCAGATAGCCGCCTCTCATAGTCTCGCGCGTGCATAAGCGGCGTTCAGATTGAGCCAGTCGGCATCGATTGGACATATGCTCAGGAGACTCAGGGTAACTGGCACACGGGCATGAATGGCGTCTTCAGGCAACTCGAGAAGCATGACGTCGGGCTTCTCTCGAAACGACCTATCGAGAGCTTTCCGATAAAGACATTGAGTTTTTGCTCGCGATGCTGCCCGATTCTGGCCCCAGCAGGGTCTCGGAGATAGCCAAACGCATGGGCGTCGCCAGCAACTACGCAAGCCAATACAAACGCCGCCTCCTGGAGGACGGCGTCATTGGAGAGCGCGGGCGTGGTCTCGTTGGCTTTGACATTCCCGCGTTCAGGGAATTCTTGAACGAGAAGGCGTTTTAGCACGCCGGAATTGTCCGCGGAAGCATCAACGCATGGCAATCAGCATTCCTCTTGGTAAGGATAGCAAGCATTTTCCACCAACACCGATTGCCATGCGTTCTTCTTGTCCTTAGGCGAGCTTGCGAGCGAGCTCTCGCACCTCTTCCAACTTGGGCGAGGAGGCCATGCTGTCGCGCTCGGTCATGCCGCTAATGGTGACAATGCCCTGGTCCTCCCACTTGCAGTACGCGCATGTGGCCCTGTACATAGCAATCGCCGCATCATAGACGCCCTCGCTGTGGCTATCGAGCAAAAGGGCCGTCTTGGTGAACGGGAAGCCTGTAGCACCGAAGGCGTACAGGCGGTCGATGGCGGCCTTCTCCTGCGCAGTGATATCAAACCAGTAGATAGGCGAAGCGAAGACAACCATATCGGCGCCTTTCAGCGACTCGATCACGTCGGCCATGTCATCCTTCTGCACGCAAGTGCCCTCATGGGCGAAGCAATACTGACACCCCAGGCAACCAGCGATTTTCTTGCTGGCAACACGGACGACCTCGACCGTATTGCCGCCCTCACACGCGGTCTCGGCAAACGCCTCAACCATGGTGTCGGTATTGGCGCCCTTACGCGGGCTGCCGCTCAATACAACGATATTCATAGAAATCTCCCTCCTTCATGCCGCAGGCGCGCGGCACACATTTTGTTGTAACCAAAACAGATGGAGCTATGCAGTCGCCTCGTTTCAGCTACTTCCACTTAGTAATAGGAGCCACTGGTCAAAAGCCTGTCAACATCAAAACAAGTTTTCAATCTATCGATTCTACGTGAGGCAATGGTCCTCATTTGATACCCGCGCTGTTTGCGCACTTGGAAGCAAAGGGATCTGGCCACCACTCAAATAAGATCACCGCCATCTTGCATAAACGACGCCATGTTAAGGTGCCTGACGCCATCCCTCTCCTGCAATAGAGGATCAAGCGTGAACAAGTAGCGCGGATACCCATCCCTGATGTGGCCGAACGGCCTGTACTCGCGCTCCTCGACGCCTCTGTCGGCAATCGACATAGAGACCTGGATGTAGGCGTAAGCATTGCGCCTACGAGCAATGAAGTCACACTCGAGCTTCCCAATACGGCCCACAGAAAGCTCGTACCCACGCGATGCAAGATAGAGGTAGAGCACGTTCTCCAACGCCGGCCCGTAGTTAATCCTCGCATCCGTGTTCATGGCGAAATAGAAGCCGGGATCAGCCAGGTAGTACTTCTCTTCGCGGATAAGCGATCGCCGAGACTTGAGATCGAACCTCGAACAGCGATAAAGGATCTTCGCGTCAACAAGAATCTGGATATACCGATTGAGCGTTTCGCGCTTGATGGGAATCTTCTCGACATCATTGAAGTACGCAAGGAGGTTCTTCAGGTTCGTCGGCGCACCAAAGTTGTTGATGAGATACGTCTGGACGGCATCGAAAACCGAGACATTCTTAATCTTGTTCGAATGTTTGACGTCCTTTTCAAAGATCTCGTGAATAACACTTTTGATATAGGTGCGCTTTTCATCCTCGCCCTCATACTCCAGCGCTTTGGGAAAGCCTCCAAGGGTCAGGTACTCGGTAAACTCTCCCACGAGAAGGTCATTGATAGGCTTGCCGAGAAAACGCTTCATATCGATATATTCCGCAAAGTCGAGTGGGAACACCTCGAACTCGATATAGCGACCCGTCAGCTTTGTAACAAGCTGCCCAGAAAGCAGATATGAATTCGAACCGGTAATGAAGATGGACCAACTGCCATCTGTCCGGTAGCCGTTGATGAGCAGCTCGAATCCCTCTACGTTCTGAATCTCATCGATGAAAAGATACTTCGTCCCCTCAGTGTCTGCTGGGGTCGACGTGTCAATCAGATTTTCGAGCTCATCGGTCGTCTTGACCTTCCTGTTCTCCCGTGAGTCGAGGTCGATATAGATGATGTGGTCGTCCGCCACACCGGATTCCACAAGCTCGTCTGCGATTGATTGCATGAGGCAGGATTTACCGCACCTGCGAACACCGGTGATCACCTTGATCATCCCGTCATCGTGGTAGAAACCACGCATTCGCTTCAGATACTTTTCACGTCGGTATATACGCAAGATGCGCCCCCTTTTTTTCAGTGTCCATTTTATCAGTTATGGGGGTACTTTTTTACATTTTATAAAAAAGTGTACCGATAACTTATTCTCACTTAGTTTCGGAAGTCGAATAATTTTGAAGTTTCGAAAGCGCCGGAGCAGCATGCATAAGGGCATACGGGGAACCGCATCAGTAACCTGCCTCCTTGGTTGTCCCTTCTCTGCATGGTCATCTACATAAAGGAGGAACCAACCATGCAGATCAGCGTGTCGTCCACCCTGACCGTATATCACGACGGTCAATTCTGGGTCGGGCTGGCGGAGCACGTCGAGGGCGGCAGATACGGCGTCGCCCGCATCGTCTTCGGCGCGGAGCCGTCCGATGAGGAGATCCTGCGATTCGTTGTCAGCAAATGGGCGAAGCTCTCGTTCTTCGGTCACGATTCGACCGAGGCGAGCAAGCCCGCGAAGAACCCCAAGCGACGCGCTCGCGAGGCGGCGAAAGCACTTAAGCAGCCGGCGATGAGCACCAAGGCGCAGCAGGCGCTCTCGAATTAGCGGGAGACGATGAAGCGGGAATCGACTCACGTAAGAAGCCAACGCCGCGCGGAAGAGGCTGATGCGCGCTTCGAGCAGCGAAAGTTGAAGCGCAAGCAGAAACATCGCGGGCATTGATCGCTATTTGCAGCAAGGCAAACCATATACAGCAGCGGCGCCAGTTCCACTTGAAGCCGACGCCGCGTAGACGCTGATGGTGACGGCTATGCACGGGCACGGGCGCGCCACCGCACTTCACAGCTTGTTTCTCAAGTATTTGGGACGCACACGCGGCGTTCAAAAATGCGGAGCGACTCCACATGGCTCGAGACTGAGCCGAGATGCCCTACTTCTCGCCCTCCAGCAGCCCCACGATGCGGTCGATGTCGACGGCAAAGCGAGGCCTTCCCTCGCGCTCGTAGCGGTCGAGGTATGCCTGGCACTCGGAGACAATGCGCTTAGTGTTGCCATCGATGATGCGCTGGAGCGTCTCGTAGTAGGCCGAGCCCTCGGTCCTGAAGCGGCGCTGGTAGGCCTTGGTTATGGGGAACATCTTGATATAGTGGATGCCGTGGCGGCAGCCGGGGCGCGTCGTGGGGCGGGGCGGCAGCGCGAAGTACTGGTCTTTGGGCACATTGGGGCGATGTTGGAGCGCGGCGGCACGGCGAAGTCCCTGCGCTTTCCGTGGAAACGCAGCCTCGCCACCACGATGCAGGGGCGATTGTGCTTGAGCATAAGTTCGCGGTCGCCCTCGACGAGGTCGAAGAAGTCCTGGGAGATGGATCCGATCTTCACCGGTTGCGCCCCTTCATACGAAGCGGGGCCCGCATCGCTGCAGGCCCCTACAGGTGGGCGATACTCTACGCCTTGCGGCACCCCGTCGCCCACGGAGGTTAAACGTACACGCAAGCCGTACTCTGAAAGCCGCGGCTTCCGGCAAGTAGTTTTTACCACGAAATCTCGCCTTCGATGCGCGTAGCTCTCAAAATAACACTCGCTGGGCCGTTTCGGCGTGCTCAGCCTCCGCTCGATCTTACGCATGTTTTTTTGGGAGGGCATGAGTCGTCGCCCGCCACGGCGGCTTATACAGCCGTTTGCCTTTTTCGGTTTAGCGTATTGCTCTTCAGATCATCGTGGTGTGCTCGTAGCCGCGCTCCACGAGGAGCCGCTCGGCAACGTCGAGAATCTTCTCGACCGTCTCCTCCGGGTACTTATTGCGTGCCGCGGGCACCTCCATCCTTGTTATCGCGATAAACATACCATGAGTGGCGTACAGATCGAGAAGGGCTGGCACCAAAAGAGCCCAACGGCCGTTACGGCTTCGTTAGAAACGCGCCCCATCATGGATGGTGAACCCGAAAGGTAAGGCGCGCGGGCACGGTGGCTCGGCCCGCGCACCCGGAAGAGAAAGGATAAACCCATGGGTTACATGCTCGAGACGCGTGGGCTCACCAAGCGCTTCGGCCGCGGCGACCAGGCGCAGGACGCCGTGGCCGACGTGAGCCTTCATATCCGCGAGGGCGAGGTGTACGGGCTGCTCGGTCCCAACGGAGCCGGCAAGTCGACAACGCTCAAGATGATCTGCGGGATGCTGCGGCCGACGGCCGGGGAGATCCTCTTTGCCGGGCACGCCTGGCGCCGCGAGGACCTCTACGCAATCGGCAGCCTCATCGAGGAGGCGCCGCTCTACCCCAACCTCACCGCGCGCGAGAACCTGCGCGTGCGCACCACGCTGCTGGGCCTTCCCGAGAGCCGCATAGATGAGGTGCTCGCCGCCGTGGACCTCGCGGACACCGGGAAGAAGCGCGCCGGGCGCTTCTCGATGGGCATGCGGCAGCGCCTGGGGCTCGCGCTGGCGCTAATCGCCCGGCCACGCCTGCTCGTGCTCGACGAGCCCACCAACGGCCTCGACCCCATCGGCATCGAGGAGCTGCGCGACCAGATCCGCGGCTTCGCGGCGGCGGGCACGACGGTGATCGTCTCGAGCCACATCCTCTCCGAGGTGCAGCAGATGGCGGACACCATCGGCATCATCTACGGGGGGCGCCTCGCCTACGAGGATGCGCTTCGGTCCGGGCAGGACCTCGAGGAACTCTTCATGAGCGTCTGCCGGGAAGGGCGGCGAGCGCGCGGGGAGGTGGCGGCATGACGGGCAAGAAAGGCGGCCTGCTCGCGGGCCTGCGCGCCGAGGCCCTGAAGTCGCGCCACGCGGCACCGGTTCGCCTGGCCGTGCTCATGGCGCTGCCGATGCCGCTGCTCGGCGCGATGCCCTACCGGGGCGTGCAGATCTTCAGCGCGTGGAACTACTGGTACGCGCTCTTCCTGCCCGTGGCTCTCTCGCTCGTGGTGGCGTGCGTCGCGCGGGCGGACGCGCGCACGCGGATGCGGGGGCTTCTGGGCCTGGGCTTCCCGCTCGGGCGCGCCTGGTGGGCCAAGGCGCTCTGGTGCCTCGCGCTCTGCACGCTCTCGAACCTCGTGGTCTTCGGCATCTACCTCGCGGGCTCGGCGTTCTCCTCGCAGGGCCTCACGGCCGCGGGCACGCTCACGATGCTCCTCTGCGCGCTCGCCAACACGGTGACCGCGGCGTGGATGATCCCCGCGGGGCTCTTCCTCACGGCGCGGCTCGGCATGCTCGCGGGCATCTTCTGCCCGCTCGCCGCGCAGCTCGTGGGTGGGTTCGCCTGGTCGCTGGTGCCGCTGCCGCAGCTCTTTCCGCCGTCGGCGAGCATGGTCATCCCCACGAGCTTCATCCCCGTGCTGCCGAGCGGCGAGCCGCTCGCGGCGGACATGGCGCTCGGCGGGGCGCTCGCGGCGGACGGCATGCTCACGCTGGCGGGCCTTGCGGTCTGCGCGCTCGCGTTCGCCGCGCTCACGGCGGCGGGCGCGGCCTGGTTCGCGCGCTCCGAGGAGAGGTGATGGCCATGGCACGACTCTCCGACCCGACGCCGCGCATGACTCTCCCGCGGGCCCTGCTCTCCGAGGCCCTGCGCCTGGCGCGCTCCCCGCTCGCGGCGGTGCACCTCGTCTGCGGCCTGGCAGCCGGTCTTGCCTGCGGCGAGTACTTCTCCTTAACCCGATGGGACCCGGCGCTGGGCGCGGACGCCTACGTCCAGTTCCTCGGCGCCCTCATGCCGCTCATGTCCGCCATCGTCTGCGGGCTCGCCGTGGACGAGGAGCGCGCTGCCGGGCGCCTCGCCAACCTCACGGCGGTCCCCTCGCGCGGGTGCGCCGTCGCGGCGAAGCTGCTCGCCCTTGCGGCGCTCGGCGCCGCCGCGTTGGCCGTGGCGCTCGGCGTGTTCGGGGCCGTGCTCGCCGCCGCCGGGCGCCTGCCGCTCGGGACCGCTCCGCTTGCGGCCGCCTGGGCGGGCATCGTGCTGGGCAGCCTGCCCCTCTACGCGCTGGGGCTCGGCGTGGCCCTGCGCCTCGGCCGCAACGCCGCCATCGGCGCCGGCGCGGCGGGTATGCTTCTCGCGTTCTTCTCGGTGGGCGGACTTGCGCACGGCCTCATGACCGGCGAGCTCACCGGCGCCCTGGCGACGCCCCTGAGCTGGGTGCCGCTCGCCTGGCCCGCGCGCCTGGGGTCGCTCGGGGTGGAGGCTTTCATCGACGCCGCACGCGCGGCGGGCCCTCTCCTCACGACTGCGCTCGCTGGCCTCGTTCTCACCCTGGCAGCCGACGCCGTCCTTCTCGCCTGGTTCCGCCGCTTCGAGGACGGGAGGGTAGATGCGTAGGAGGCCGCTCGCCGCCATGCTCGTCCTCCTCTCCGCAGCGCTCGTCCTGGGCGGGAATGCCCTGCTCGACGCCGGCTGGGGGTCGGCGCTGCGCTCGATCGCCGACCGTGTGCTGCCCAACCCTGAGATCACCATGTGGGCACCCGCGCCCGAGCCCGGCAGCCACGCGAGCTCCTACGCCGACGCCACCGGGGCGGGGGCGAACTACGTCTACCTGGTGGACGCGGCGGACGACAGGGGCAATGTCCGAGAGCTCCAGCTCATCTTCTTCGGACGGGAGTCGGACGGCGAGGGCTGGCTCGAGATCGAGGCGCGCGGCGGCTCGGGCGTGCGCTACCGCGCGTGCGATGCGGCCGAGGCGCCCGCGGCTGCGCGCGGAGCTCTGGACCGCTGAGCGCGGCGCTAGTACAATTCCGACGGGAGTTTCAGGAGGTCGAACATGGCGAGGATACTGGCAGTGGATGATGAACGGGCGATCCTCGACGCGCTCGCGCGCGTCCTCGGCCGCGACGGCCATGAGGTCGTCAAGGCGGCGGACCCGACGGCGGTCCCGGGGATGGACCTCTCGCGCTTCGACCTCGTGCTCTGCGACGTCATGATGCCGGGGCTCGACGGCTTCGAGCTCGTGCGGCAGATCCGCCCGGACTTCGACGGGCCCATCATCTTCCTGACCGCGCGCGTGGCCGAGGAGGACGCCGTGGCCGGCTACGGCCTGGGCGCCGACGACTACGTCCGCAAGCCCTTCGGGGCCGCAGAGCTGCGCGCCAAGGTCGCGGCCCATCTACGCCGTGAGCGCCGGCCGCGCTCGCACGCCCTCTCCTTCGGGGAGGTGCGGATCGACCTCGGGGCGCGCGGCCTCGCCGTGGGTGGCGAGGCCGTGCCGCTCACGCCCACCGAGTACGCCATCTGCGAGTACCTCGCCCGCCACCCCGGGCAGGTCATGAGCCGCGCGCAGATCCGCGAGGCGGTGCTCGGCTGGGAGAGCGACGCCGACGACGCGGCCATATCCATGCAGGTCAGCCGCGCCCGGAGGAAACTCTCCGAGGCCGGCGCCGATCCGATCGCGACCGTCTGGGGGATGGGGTACAAGTGGCAGCTCTGAGGACCGGGGCGCGAGGTCGCGGGGGCATGCCGCTCTCCTTCGTCATCGCGCGCTACTTCGCCTACGCGTTCGCGGCGGTCGCCACGGCGTGGCTCGCATCGTTCATGGCGCTCTCCGCGGCGATCAATGTGGGCTTCGTCTACGAGGCAAGCTGGGGGCCGGCCAATGCGCGCGAGGTCGCGGAGGGCCTGGCACGCGACGGCGTTTGCGGGCAGCAGGACGTGCCGACGGCGTACCGCTACCTTATCTTGAATAAGGACGGATACGTGCTGATGACAGACCTCGAGGGCACGCGGCTCGAGGACGCGACGGAAATGGCCCGTACGGCTCTCGCCGCTGATCCGGGCACAGTGGAGATCGAGGGCGGGGGCTCGGGCCTCACCTACGCCGCGTTCCCGCTCAAGGGCGGCGGGGCCTGCGCACTCGTCAGCGAGTACCTGCCGCAGTGGGTCTCGCGCGACCTCGCCGGCCTGCTTCCCAACCCGCAGAACCTCATGCTCGTCAGCGCCGCGGCGGGAAGCGCGCTCGCGCTCGCGCTCGTGGCGCGCCGCGCGAGCCGCGTGATTTCGCGCAAGATGGCGCCGCTCGCGGAGGCGGCGGGGCGCGTCGGCGCGGGGGAGCTCGACTTCGCGGTCGGCAGCACCAATGTGCGCGAGGTGAACGACGTCCTCGCCGCGATGGACGCCATGCGGGCCTCCCTCGCCGAGTCGCTCGAGGCCCGCTGGGCCGCGGAGCGGGGGCAGCGCGAGCAGGTGGCGTCGCTCGCCCACGACCTCAAGACGCCGCTCACCGTGCTGCGCGCCAACGCCGACTTCGTGGCGGAGGAGCTGGAAGACGAGAAAGACGCCGACCTCGCGGCCGCCGCGCGCGACATAGCCGGCAGTGTCGAAAGGCTTGACGGCTACGTGCGCCTGCTCATCGAGGCCTCGCGCGGATCCGGCGGGGCGGAGAGGGCCCCCATGCGGCCGGCCGAGCTCTGCGAGCAGGTCCTCGCTGAGGCCGCCCAGATCGCCCGGGCGCGAGGCGTGACGCTCGACGCGGCCACGGGCCCTGCTGTCGCGGGCGCGCCCGAGGCCCCGCTCGACCGAACCGCCCTGGCGCGAGCCGCCGCGAACCTCGTGGCCAACGCCGCCGAGCACGCACGCTCGCACGTGGCGGTCTCCTGCGACGTCGAGGGCGGCCACCTCGTCATCGAGGTGTCCGACGACGGACCGGGCTTCTCTCCCGCTGCCCTCGAACGCGGCTGCGAGCGCCTCTTCACAGACGACTCCTCCCGCTCCTCGCGCGACGGAGGCCGCCACTACGGGCTCGGCCTCCACGCCGCCTCCGAGGCCGCGAGCGCCCACGGGGGCTCCGTCTCGCTCGCCAACAGCCCCTCGGGCGGCGCGGTGGCCACCATCGCGGTCCCCCTGCGCGGGGCCTGACAACTCAG
Organism: uncultured Collinsella sp.; assembly: GCA_900542635.1. Classification (GTDB taxonomy): domain Bacteria; phylum Actinomycetota; class Coriobacteriia; order Coriobacteriales; family Coriobacteriaceae; genus Collinsella. Next base: position 68,666 of record UQOJ01000001.1, on the reverse strand, counting down.
GCCCTCACACCAGCGTGCCTCGCAATCAAACGCTTCCATCTTGAAACACGGGGAGTAAATCGCGAAATCGCAGGCGAAAGGGAGTAAAACGGCAAAGAAAAAGCCTCCGTCCCAACATGGGAACGGAGGCTCGGTTACCGTATTTACTCACCAATGTCGCTGGTGGCTTTGCCGTGACTCTCGTCCGAAACGAAACTCAGCGGCACAGTACGGCACTCAAAAGTGCAGGTCAAAGCCCTGCTTACTCCCACTCGGTGGTTATAGTTTTGCCGTCTCGTCACTCCAGTTGCACCCAGTTTTCGGCGGCATCTCGAAGTGAGTGCCGCTGAATGACGCGACGTCGCGTTTCATCGGCTTCGGGGACAAAAGCTGGGACAACTTCAAAAACCATTTTCAAACTCAGAGTATTGAGTTTTTATTTTTGTCCCAAGGGGCACGGAGAGCCGCCTTTGGAGGCTCGATATCGCCGAAAAACGCCCGTTTTGAAACTCAACCGCCTTTGAGCCTGCAAACCACCAGCTTCAACAGTAAGTGAGTCGACGCGGGTGGCTTACGAGCCGTTCACAAAACCGCAGGCCACAGGTCTTTGTCAACGATAAGCAAAGTGAATAGTCTCAGGTGGCTTGCCCATGAGTTGGCGTAAGCCTGTTTAGCAAAAGGCTAATCGGACACGACAGGCCGCCCGCATGGCGACGGCGTTTCCCGTGCGGGCACAAACAGCCCTGCGTGCCCTGTCGCGCGATATCCCAATGCGACGTTCAGAACCCTACCCGCCAAGCAGCCACCTCGCGAAATTCAGCACGAGCACGCCCTCCCGGGTATGGGGCTCATGCCTCGTGCGAGTGATGAGAATCTTCGGGAATGCATCCCCGATGGATAGAATCGGCGCAATCTCCCTCTCGAGCGTCGAATCGGCGCCGATATCGTCGCTCACATACACTTTCCTTCCCGGTTTCGAAACTTGGAAGGCAGTATGCGCAAGGATGCGTCGAGGTGCGATCCCAGTCGTACCATGCCAGCAGAGATGTCGAGGCACATTCGTTCATGCTGCAATGCGGGCATCGGAGATGAAAAACAGCCCGTCGGGTAGTCATGGGCGTGCGGGAGCCCGCATCAGTAACCTGCCTCCTCGGTTGTCCCTTCTTTGCATGGTCGTCTACATAAAGGAGGAACCAGCCATGCAGATCAGCATGCTTGCCCTTCTTGGGTCACGGACCGGGGAGGCGAGGGCCTCCGTCGGGACCGCCCCGAGCAACCGGCATATCCAAGGAATGACAAGGCTCGATTGCTGTGCTGGTCAGGATGCCGAAGCGGGCCGTCCGCCAATCGGAATGCGGGTCAGGATGCTGCAACGTGATTCCAGCTGCAGGATACGGCTCCTTTGCGGTTGCCGCAAAACCTGCTGGCAACATTCTTACTATCCGAATGATGTACGCATCCCTTGGGATCGTTTCGCCTGACCAGGGCCATCTTCAGCGCCTCATCGGCCAGCTCGGCAGGCGCCTCTTCCACGCGTAATAGCCCTGGCGGGTCACCTATGCAACCAAAGATACAAAAGGAATCGAATGGCCAGAGAGATTGCCCTTTCCGATGGTCGATTCTTGACAGGCAAACTCAAGCCTCGTTAATATTACATGGTTTGCCAGACCGAATTAACAAAGGAGGGGTGTCGTGGTTGGTCTTTTCCGCACGTGGATGAGCGCCTAGAAAGCGGCGCTGTTGTGGCGTCGCGCTGTTTTTCTGCACGCCATTTCACGATTGGACATAACCATGATATTTGAAACCTCTCGGGGCAGGTCTGCTCTGCTGTGCCATTCATGGCAATTCAAGCTTTGTTTCGTATGGGGCGGGGAGCTCGTTTCGACATTGACGAGTTCGATTCTCCAGATGGGTCTTATTTGGCATCTCGCCCTCACGACAGGGTCGTCTTCTCTCCTCTCCTTAGCATCGCTGGCAGGCTTTCTGCCGATTGCTTTGTTCGGAATCCTTGCGGGCGCCGTTGTCGACAGACTGCCTTTGAAACGTGTCCTCATCGGCGCCGACCTCTTCATTGCCGCGGTGGGTGCCGCCTTGGCGATTGCCTCGTTGGCCGGCAGCTTACCTGCATGGCTAATTCTCATCGCCTTGTTTCTCCGTGCAGTTGGTACTTCGTTCTACACGCCAGCCTCCCAATCTCTCACGCCCCATCTCGCCCCACCGGAGCATCTCGTTCGCCTATCGGGGGTGACTCAGGCGATTCAGTCCGGCGGATACATTCTTGGCGCCGCGCTTGCAGCAGTGATTTATCCCGTGGCGGGCATTACCGCTATGATTGTCCTCGACGTGCTGGGAGCGCTTTTCGCTTCTTTAGCCGTCCTCGCCGCACAGATAGACGCAGGGGGCCTCGACGAAGCCGACCGCAGCTTGTCCTTTTCCAATAAGGTTCGAGAGCTCTTCTCTGAGATTTCGGACGGCTACAAGCTGATTAGGGGGTACAGGGGGCTGTTCGCCCTTCTTTGGTGCGGGTTCGTCTTCGCTTTCGCGTTCTCTCCGCTCGCGGCATTGTTCCCAATAATGACCTTGGGGCATTTTGGCGGTAGCACGGGGGATGCCGCTTTGGTGGAAATCCTTTTTTCTGCAGGCATGCTGGCTGGGTCCGGTATCTTGGCGGTTACGGGAGGGTTCCGCAATAGGTCGTTCACCATGGTCGCCGCGATTGCCGGCTTCGGCATTGCCGCAATCGTATCCGGATCGCTCGGCCCGTCATTGTTCGCTGCTTTCCTGCCGGTGAGCTTTCTTATGGGCGCATGCTCCCCGTTGTACGCGGGAACCCAGACTGCCCTTATGCAGGAGCAGATACCTCCTGAGTACCTAGGCCGCGTTTTCGGCCTCTACGGAACCATCATGGCTTGGGCCATGCCCATGGGCCTCGCAGCTCCCTCCGTTTTTGCGGATCTGCTTGGAGCTCCGTTATGGTTCGTCGGCTCTGGAGCGACCATGGTACTGCTTGCGATGGCTATGCTGCTTGCTCCGAGCGTCCGAAGCGCGGGGAAAAGAGATACCGGGCAGATTCAATAGCCCAAGTATTCGAAAAAAAGAGGCAGCAGCCATCGGTTCAAGCGTCAGCCTTCAAGCCCTTGCGACGACGAGGTATTGCACTGACATCCCACATCGCGCTCCTTATTCGTCGCCAACTATCATTTTCGGATTTGCCGGCTTGCGCAAGGTCAAAACGCTCGCGCCGGCAATTGGGCAAAGGCGAAAAATCGACGTGAGCAATCTTTTTTGGCATGGCTGCGTTTCCAGTAAAACGCTAATACACAAAAGGCGGTTCAACCTATGGAACTCATAGTCAAAGCTAAAGACATCTTTTTGGAATATGCCGGCCGCGATATCCTAGATATCGAAGAGTTGGAAATCTACTCCTACGATCGCATCGGCTTGGTGGGAGACAATGGCGCAGGCAAAACCAGCCTGCTTAAAATTCTGAGCGGCAATCTTACCATTGCGGACGCCGACGTCAGGCGTTTCGGCAGCATTGCCCTCATCGGCCAACTCGATGAACTCGACCTTGATGCGGCTCAGGGCAGTGGTGAGATGCTCTCCCGTCTCAACGTCGCCGGAGTGGCGCAGGAGACGATGAGCGGCGGAGAGGAGACACGCGCCAAGATTGCCTCTGCGCTCTCCCAGCATGCAAGCGCGATCTTTGCTGATGAGCCTACGAGCCACCTCGACCAAGACGGCATCAGCCTTCTCGTCGGACAACTCAAGGCATTTGATGGAGCCCTGCTCATTGTGAGCCATGACCGTTATTTTCTCGATCAGGTAGTGGACAAGATCTGGGAGCTCAAAGACGGCGGTATTTCCGAATTCTGGGGTGACTACTCCGACTATCTGCGACAGAAAGAAGAAGAACGCAAAGTTCAGGCGGCTCGATACGAAGAGGCGATGCGCGAGCGCGAGCGCCTTGAAGCCGCCATCGAAAAACAACGGAAAAAAGCACGGCAGGTCGACGCCAAGCAGAAGGGCGCAAAGAAAAGCAACGAGAATGCAGGTCGATTGGGACATCAGAAAGCAACCGGCACCAAACAGAAGAGGATGTACCAGGCGGCTAAGAACATGGAGAAGCGCCTCGAAGCGCTCGAAGGGATTGAGGCCCCTGACAGCATTCGCACCGTGCGGTTCCGCCAGAGCAAGGCCCTGGAACTGCATAGTAAATTTCCCATCTCGGCAGACGATTTCAGCTTGAGCTTCGGCAACTGCATGCTCTATGACCACGCGAAATTCGAGATACCGCTCGGTGCCAAAGTGGCCATCACCGGTGGCAACGGTACAGGAAAGACCAGCCTGCTGAAGGCAATCGCTCGACGCGCCGACGGTATCAACATCTCTCCCAAGGCAGAGATCGGTTACTTCGAGCAAACAGGCTACAAGTTCGACGCCCGTCAGTCTGCGATCTCGTTCATGCAGGATGGTTGCGAGTACAGCATGACCGAAATCCGAAGCATCCTCGCCTCTATGGGAATCGGACCGCGCGACCTGACAAAGGACGTTGGCGTTCTCTCGGGAGGCGAAGTCATCAAGCTGCTACTCGCGAAGATGCTGCTGGGCAGATACAACATCTTGCTCATGGACGAGCCTGGAAATTACCTGGACATCAAGAGCGCCGAAGCCCTCGAGCAGATGATGAGCGCCTATGCCGGAACGATAGTGTTCGTCTCCCACGATAAGAGGCTGGTCGAGAACGTCGCAGACATTGTCTACGAAATAAAGGACACCAAGCTAGTCAAAATCTTTCAGCGCGAATAGCCCTAAATGAGCAAGAAATAATCCCCGAACGGAGACAAGGGAGTAAAACGGCAAAGAAAGAGCCTCCGTCCCAACACAGGGAACGGAGGCTCTTTAATCGCTTTTACTCATCTCCGTCGCTGGTGGCTTTGTCATGACTCTCGTACGAAACGAAACTCAGCGGCATAGTGCGGCACTCAAAATCGCAGGTCAGAACCCTGTCGTCCTACTCCCACTCGATGGTCGCGGGTGGCTTGGACGTGATGTCGTAGCACACGCGGTTGGCGCCGGGGACCTCGGCAACGATGCGGCCAGAGATGCGGGCCAGCACGTCGTAGGGTAGCTTGGCCCAATCGGCGGTCATGGCATCGCTGGACTCGACGGCACGCAGGATGATCGGACGCTGGTAGGTGCGCTCGTCACCCATAACGCCGACGGATTTAATGTCGGGCAGGACCGCGAAATACTGCCAGCAGCTGTGCTCGGAGTTGCGCTCGCCGGTCTGCTCAAACAGACGCTGGTTGTAAGCATCCAGCTCCTCGCGCACGATAGCGTCGGCGTTCTTGAGGATCTCGAGCTTCTCCTTATCGACCGCACCGATAATGCGGATGGCCAGACCCGGGCCCGGGAAAGGCTGGCGGAACACGATATGACCCGGCAGGCCCAGCGCCAGACCAAGCGCGCGGACCTCGTCCTTAAAGAAGTGATCGAGCGGCTCGATGAGGTCGAAGTGCACGCCCTCGGGGAACGGGATCAGGTTGTGATGGCTCTTGATGGTGGCCGTCTTGCCGCCCGTCTTGCGAGCGCCAGACTCGATGATGTCGGCGTAGATGGTGCCCTGAGCCAGATACTTGACCGGCTTACCATCGGTCTCAAGCTGCTGAGCAACCGCGAAGAACTCTTTCCAGAACTGCGTACCGATGATGCGGCGCTTCTCCTCGGGCTCGGTCACGCCGGCCAGAAGCTCGGCATAACGGTCCTCGGCGTGAACGTGGATAAAGTCGACGTCAAACTGCTTGGTGAAGACCTCCTCCACCTGCTCGGGCTCGCCCTTGCGCAGCAGGCCGTGGTTGATGAACACACAGGTCATCTGCTTGCCCACGGCGCGAGCGCCCAGCGCAGCCACGACGGAGGAGTCGACGCCGCCGGACAGGGCCAGAATCACGCGGTCGTCACCGACCTTCTCGCGGAACTCGGCCGTCATGGTCTCGACCAGGTTGTCCATGCTCCAGTTAGGCTCCAGGCCGCAGATCTCAAACAGGAAGTTGCTCAGCAGCTGCTGACCGTACTCGGAGTGCTTGACCTCGGGGTGGAACTGCGTGGTGAAAATCTTGCGCTCGACGCACTCCATGGCGGCAACCGGGCACACGTCGGTGCTGGCGGTAACGGTAAAGCCCTCGGGCACCTCGGAAACGGCGTCGCGATGGCTCATCCACACGGTCTGCTCCATGGGCGTGGAGTTAAAGAGCTTGGCGCCGGCCGTGCGCGTGATGGTGGCGCGGCCGTACTCGCCCACCTCGGAGTGACCGACCTTGCCGCCGAGCGTCACGGCCGTGATCTGATGACCGTAGCAGAAGCCCAGGACGGGAAGGCCCAGATCAAAGATGGCGGGGTCGATGGACGGAGCGTCCTCGGCATATACGGAAGCCGGGCCGCCGGAAAGGATGAGCGCAGAGGCGTTCATCTCGCGAATCTCGTCGGCCGAGATGTCACAGGGGACAATCTCGGAATACACGTTGAGGTCGCGGACGCGACGGGCAATGAGCTGACCGTACTGCGCACCAAAGTCGAGTACGAGGACCTTTGCGGAAGCCTTTTGATCCATGGTTCCCCCTCTTGTTGGCGGGGAGCCGGTGCCCACCCGCGCGAATGAACGAAAATAACTTCCATAGTGTACACGTTATATGGGGTTTCTCGTCCCTCGCAGCCATCAGCGCACGGCAAACGCACGACCTGGGCCCCTGTTTGACGACAATTGAAGTGTTACCAAACGTTACGGATGATGTAATACGTTTGAACATTGGACGCCCTGTGCCACAATACTGCCGAACGATTCCGCCTCTGCGGCGGCAAATACGATAGGAATACCAGCATGAAACGCATCCTTCTCATCGCCACGGGCGGCACCATCGCATCGACCGAAGACGGCAACGGTCTCTCCCCCGCCCTGACCGGTGAGGAGCTCGCCCAGAGCGTCCCCGAGATCTCGGGCCTCTGCGAGCTCGACGTCGTGCAGCCCATGAACATCGACAGCACCAATATGCGTCCCAGTGACTGGATGCGTATCCGCGACGTCATCGTCGAAGGCTATGCCGACCACGACGGCTTCGTGATTCTGCACGGCACCGACACCATGAGCTACACCGCGGCAGCGCTTTCCTACCTGATTCAGGACAGCCCCAAGCCCATCGTACTCACCGGCTCGCAAAAGCCCATGGGCAACCCTTTTACTGATGCCAAACTCAACCTGTACCAGAGCCTGCTCTATGCGCTCGACGAGCACTCGCACGATGTGTCGATTGTGTTTGGTGGCGTCGCCATTGCCGGCACGCGCGCCCGCAAGCAGCGCACCATGAGCTTTAACGCGTTCATTAGCGTCAACTATCCGCCCATTGCCTACATCCGCAACGACCGCATCGTGCGCAACGGGCTCCACGGCACTCATCAGGGCGAAAACCCAGTGCGTTTCTACGACAGCATCGACCCGCGCGTGTTTGTCCTTAAGCTTACGCCCGGCGTGAACCCGGGTATCCTGGACGCCCTAGCCGATAGCTACGATGCTGTAATTCTTGAGACCTTTGGCATTGGCGGTATTCCCGAGTTTGGCGAGTCCGGCGAGTCATTCCAGGAGGCGATTTTCCGCTGGGTCGATTCGGGCCGCACCGTCGTTATGACCACGCAGGTCCCCGAGGAGGGCCTTGACCTGGGTGTTTATGAGGTCGGTCGTGCCTACGCCGATCATCCGGGTATTTTGCGCGGCGATGACATGACCACCGAGACGCTCGTAGCCAAGACCATGTGGGCACTCGGCCAGTCACGCGATGCCGCCGAAATCCAGCGCCTGTTCTACAGCCAAGTCAACCACGACCGCATCCCGATGGCGTAATTCGGTTGTCGACGGGTATCCCCTATTCGATGCCCTCGAGAAGCTCTGACACCGTCATGCCGAGTGCGGGCGCGATCTTAAATAGAACCTTGAGCGTGAAATTTGCCGTCCCATCTTCGATTCGGTCGAGGTAGGGTCGGCTGATTCCTGTCGCCACACAAAAATCAACCTTGGAGATACCAAGGTCTCTGCGTGCCTCTTCGACCCGCCTGCCAAGAATCTGTTTCGCACGTTCGTCCATGCAGACGAGTTTGAAATGGAGCCGAACATAAACGTAAACTATAGTTTACGTTTTGCCGAATACACAGGAGTTTTCTATGTCGGGTTCTTCGGTCCGCATGTACCGAGCCACGCTTCGCACAAACAGCACACCGCCCAAGCTCGTCGTCGTTGAAGCAGAATGTCTCTCGCCCGATGAGCGCACAGCATTTGCATTGCTATCAAGTCGCGTCGCCGCCATTCTGGTCCCTTGCCCGGCGCAAGGTGAACTTGCCATCCAATGCCAAACGCACGGCTGCTCGCTCAATCAGGCTGCCGTAATCGCAACCAGCCAACGCGGCCTGCCCCTTCTCCTGGAAGCCGGTATCGCACTCGCCCTTCGCGGCGCCGGATACGAAAACGAGACCGCCGCCGACATGGTCTTTAAACCACGATCGAGCGGCGGCCTCGCAGCAGCCATTGAATATGCGTGCAGGCTCGTTGCCTAAAAGGACAAGCTAGAAACCAAAGCCAAAGCCCGTTCCGGTAATCGCCGAGTACATAAAGTAAACGTTAATCACGTTGAGGAACACACCCGTGATGCAACCGTTGCGCAGGTAGCGCTCGCACACGATGCGCGCCATGGCGGCGGAGTCATCATTGTTCTTGGCCTGGCGTCCCGCCGTAAAGTACGTTGCCACGCTCAGCAGCAAATTGAGCACCGGAAGCGCCAGCAGCTCGTAGCTCTTGCCCCAGCGCGTCACCTCGCCGGCTGCGTTAAACTTCGTTGCCACCTCGGGGCCAATGTTGGGGATAACACACGCTGCAACCACCAGCGGAATCACCGCAAGCACCAGCAGCGCGATGCCCATGTAGCCAGCTTTTTTGCCATATTTAAACATGCGCGTCGTCCTTACACGTTAAAGCGGAAGTGCACGACGTCGCCATCGGCCATGACATAGTCCTTGCCCTCAATACGCAGCTTACCGGCGGCCTTGGCGCCCTGCTCGCCGCCGAGCTCGATGTAGTCGTCGTAGCCAATGACCTCGGCCTTAATAAAGCCGCGCTCAAAGTCGGTGTGGATGACACCGGCGGCCTGCGGGGCGGTCGCGCCCTGACGCACCGTCCAGGCCTTGACCTCCATCTCGCCGGCCGTAAAGAACGACTGCAGGCCGAGCAGCTTGTAGGCAGCCTGAGCGAGCACGTCCAGGCCGGGCTGCTCCAGGCCCAGGCTCTCCAGGTAGTCGGCGGCGTCCTCGGGATCGAGCTCGGAAAGCTCGGCCTCGATCTTGGCGCAGATAGGCAGCGGTTTGACGCCGTCGATGGGTGCCAGATCGTCGTTGAGCATATCCTCGTCCACGTTGGCCACGTACAAGATGGGCTTCATGGTGAGCAGGAACAGGCCCTTGGCGGCGGCACGCTCCTCGTCGGTCATCTCCATGGATGCGGCGCGCTTGCCCTCGTTGAGCCAGGCAAGCAGGCGCTTGGCCACCTCGAACTTGGGCATGAGCTCCTTGTCGCGCTTGGCCTCCTTCTCGAGCTTAGGCAGCTGCTTCTCGAGCGTGCCCATGTCGGCCAGGATGAGCTCGGTCATGATGGTGTCGGCATCGCCGGCGGGATCGACAAACTCGCCCGTGCGGCCCACCTCACGCATGACGTTGGGGTCCTTAAAGTAGCGCACGACCTCGCAGATGGCGTCAGTCTCGCGGATGTTTGCCAAGAACTGGTTGCCCAGACCCTCGCCCTCGTTGGCACCCTTCACCAGGCCAGCGATGTCGACGAACTCGACCGTAGCCGGCACAATGCGGCCCGGGTTGACGATGTCGGCAAGCTTTTGCAGGCGGCTATCGGGCACATCGACGATACCCACGTTGGGGTCGATCGTGGCAAACGGGTAGTTGGCGGCAAGGCCGGTCTTTTTGGTAAGCGCGGTGAACAGCGTCGACTTGCCCACGTTGGGCAGGCCCACGATACCGATGGAAAGGGACACGACAGCTCCTTTTGATACAGGTACTTCAAACTGCATAAGTATAGCGCCGCCGCAGCATCCGGGCGAATCCGGACACCGCGGCGGCGCAAATGAAGCAGAGATGCGTGAGAGTTCGAGACAGCAGTCCTTACTTAAGCTCGGGCCAGAAATCCTTGTTGGCCTCGATGAGCTCGTCCAGGATCTGCTTGGCAACGCTCGCCGAAGGAATGGTCTTGGAGAGCGTGAGTGCCTGCCAGAGCTTCTGGTAGCTGCCCTCGACCCAAGCCTGGACAACGAGCTTCTCGACGGAAACCTGCTGCTCCATCAGGCCCTTCTGGAACTGCGGGATCGGGCCCTGGCAGATCTTCTCAAAGCCGTTAGAGCCAACGATGCAAGGCACCTCGACCATGGCCGTCGGGTCGAAGTTGGGCACAGCGCCATCGTTGGGGACAATCAGCAGGAAGCGCTCGAGCGTGTTCTCGGCCAGCGCGCAGGCAAGGTCGACGATGTAGTTGGCGTGTACGTCGGGCTCAAAGCCGCCGTCCTTGGCAGTACCCTTGGCGATGATGTCGCGGCAAGCGCCAAAGACCTTCTTCTCGCGGCCGTCCATAACCTCATTGGCGCGAGTGTAGTTGGGGTCAGACGTCTCGACAACATAGTCCGGGTACAGGTAGTACTTGAGGTAGGTGTTGGGAATCGTCTCGGGATCGACAGCATAGACATCCTTGGCCTTGCCGAAGGTGTGAATCCAGCTCTCCTCGACGTGCTGCTCCTTACCGGCCTCGTGCTCAATGCCGTCCAAGTAGCCGTTCTTTGCCATGTGCTCCTTGATCTGCGGCATGAGGTCGTTACCCTCCTTGTCGTAGATCTTGCTCCACCAACCAAAGTGGTTGAGGCCGTAGTAGCTATACTGCAGCTCGCGACGATCCTTGATGCCGCACATACGGCTCATCTTATCCATGAGGTCGATCGGCATGTCGCAGATGTTGATGATGCGGCTGTTGGGGCGCAGCACGCGGCAGGCCTCGGCGACGATGGCCGCGGGGTTGGAGTAGTTGAGCATCCAGGCGTTGGGGCTGTACTTCTCCATGTAGTCGAGGATCTCGATGACACCACCGATGGAGCGCATGCCGTAGGCGATACCGCCGGCACCGCAGGTCTCCTGACCAACGCAGCCGTACTTGAGGGGGATCTTCTCGTCGAGCTCGCGCATAGCGTAGAGACCCACGCGGATGTGAGCAAGGACGAAGTCGGTCCCGGTGAATGCGGTTTCGGGGTCGGTGGTGTAGTTGAACTCAACCTCGGGAGCGTTCTCGTGGAAGTAGATCTCGCAGGCCTTTGCCACGATCTCCTGGCGCTCGGCGTTGTTGTCGTAGAAGGTCACCTTGTTGACCGGGAAGCGGTCGCGCTCCTCAAGCAGCATCAGAGCGATGCCCGGAGTGAAGGTAGAGCCACCGCCGGCAATGGTCACGGCATAGTTTTTCTTGGACATGATGTCCTCCTCATTCTGGCCGCTTGCTCAATCCATCCCCGCACGCGGCCTGTACGGTTTGGAATTGTTACCTAGAAGTGGAGTTTTTTATCTCTAGAATCGGCCTTGCGGTGCATACCGGCTCTGCAAGGCCGATTGTTTCGATGGACGATGGTTTACAGAAGACTCTCGAACTTCAGAAGACTCTCGAACTTCTCGCGAACCTGCGGGACGGTAAGGCCGATGATGACCTGGATTGACTGACCTTGGACCACCAAGCCATGCGTACCGATCGCCTTGAAGGAAGCCTCGGGCGCAACGACGCTCTTGTCCTTGACGTTAACGCGCAGACGGGTAGCGCAGTTAGTTACATCGATGATGTTATCCGTGCCACCGAGCAGATCGAGGATCTTCTCGGCAAGCACCAAGCGCTCATCATCTTTACTCTGGGCGACCGATTTGCCAGCAGCAGCACCGCCCTGCTTTTGCTTGTAGTCGGCCTTGGACTTGAGCTCGACCTCAACATCGTCATCCTCGCGACCGGGGGTCTTAAAGTCGAACTTGACGATCAGGAAACGGAAGACCACGACCCAAAGGGCGGTAAAGCACAGGCCGACAAGGATGGAGATTGCGTACTGCAGACCGTGTGCGGCCCAAAGGGGCAGCCAGTCCCACGAGAGCATCGAGATGATGCCGCCGTCGAAGATGCCCACGACGCCAAGGAGGTTTTGAGCCATGCAGCCAAGCGCTCCGAGCACGCAGTGGACGACGAACAGGCCGGGCGCGATGAACAGGAAGGTGAAGTCAAGCGGCTCGGTAATACCGCAAAGCATAGCGGTAAGGGTGACGGGAATGAGCAGAGCTTTGACGCGCTGCTTGCGCTCGGGTTTGGCGGTCATATAGAACGCAATGGCGACGCCAAGCGAGCCGAAGACTTTAGTCCAACCAGGGCAGGTATAGGCAGCCCAGGGTGCGGCATCCTTAAGAGCAATGCTCGGATCGGCAGCCAGTTGGGGCAGGATGTTGGCCCAAGCAGCAAAGATGCCGCCGTTGACCGCCGCGTTGTCATAATAGAACGGCGTATAGATAAAGTGGTGCAGGCCTGTAGGAATCAACACGCGCTCGAAGAAAGCAAAGACGCCCACGCCAAACGTACCGGCGGAAAGGATGAATCCCTGGAAGGCGGCGATAGCAGCCTGAACATGCGGCCATACCAGGCAAGCGATAATAGCGACCGGAACCATAACGAAGAAACCGATCATATAGATGAACACGGAGCCCGAGAACACGCCCAGCCACTCGGGAAGTTCGGTGTCGAAGTACTTGTTGTGAAGCATCGTGGCGATACCAGAAATGATAAGCGCGCCCATGATGCCCATATCAAGCGTTTTGATGCTTGCGATAGTGGCAAGACCAGTACCGCTGCCCGCCTCGACAGAGTAGTCGACCCCAAAGACAGGGCCCCACTGCCCCAAGATCGTGCTTACAAAGTAGTTGAAGGTAAGGTAGATGGCCAAAGCCTCCATGCAGCAGCGAGCGTTCTGCTTGTTCGCGAGCGAGATTGGCAACGCTACGCAAAACAGCAACGGCATCTGGTTAAAGAGCGTCCAACCACCCTGGAGCAGCACATTCCAGCAATCAAACCAAAGATGACCCGCTGTGGCCATCTCGCCAAAGATCGCCTCGGTGGTAAACAACGTACCCAAGCCGACGACGATTCCGGAAAATGCGAAAAGAATTGCAGGCGTGTACATTGCACCGCCGAAACGTTGTATCTTTTGCATCATGACGGGGAATCCCCCTCTCTTCATTCGGAGCGCTGCGGTTTTGGCTTCACTCGAGACCGCAGACGCGCCGTTTGCGTGTACCTCGTGCAATAGGACGGGTGGGCCCGTGTCCCTGACTTCTTGCACTTACGTTTTATCACATCACTTATCTAGACAAGTTAGCATAAAGACTACGGTCGGTAAACGGTTGATTATTGGCCGTAAACGGTATATGTCCAGTATTTCGCCTGCTAAATCTGACATAGCTGATGGCTGCATTTTAAATTTCTTTTCTACTTGTCTAGATGTGCTTGTCTATATCTATATACATGCCTATACTTCATTACAACATTCACCGCCACGTTAAGGAGTCACCATGAAAAGCGCGGTCTTCTATGGAAAGCACGACCTCAGAGTCGAGGAATCGGCAAAGCCGGCCGTGGGCAGGCGCGACGTTCTGATCAACGTCAAAGCTTGCGGCGTCTGCGGTACCGACGTTCATATCTATGAAGGCGACAAGGGTGCAGCCGACGTTACCCCGCCCACGATCCTTGGTCATGAGTTTGCGGGCGTTGTCGAGGCCGTGGGCAGCGACGTCGCTGGCTTTAAACCGGGCGATCGCGTGTGCATCGACCCAAACCATCCCTGCGGCTGCTGCGAACCCTGCCGCGACGGAATCAACCACTACTGTGAGCATATGACCGGTTACGGCACCACCGTTAACGGCGGCTTTGCCGAGTACTGCTCCGTCGATATGCAGCAAGTCTACAAGTTGGGCGATCACACCAGCTTCGAGCAGGGCGCTATGACCGAACCCGTCGCCTGCTGCCTGCACGGCATCGATATGTGCAACATCAAGCCCGGCAGCACAGTTGTCGTTATCGGCGGTGGCATGATCGGTCTGCTCATGATGCAGCTCGCCAAAAACGCCGGCGCCACCAAGGTTGTCTTGCTCGAGCCCGTCGAAGGCAAGCGCGAGGTTGCGCTCAAACTCGGCGCCGACCTGGCAATTGATTCCATCCACGAGGACGTCCCGGCCCGCCTGAAGCAGGAGGGCGTCGGCAACGTCGATGTCGTTATCGAGTGTGTTGGCAAGCCCGTCACCATCGAGCAGGCCATCCAGATCGCCGGCCACAAGGCTACGGTCATGATGTTCGGCCTCACCAAGCCCGATGAGACAATCACCGTCAAGCCCTTCGAGGTCTTCCAGAAGGAGCTTGTGCTTACCTCGTCCTACATTAACCCTTATACGCAGCGTCGTGCGCTCGAGCTCATCGACTCTGGCAGGCTCGACGTATCCTCGATGGTCGCAAAGGTAGCCTCCCTCGACGAACTCGGCGCCATCCTGTCAGACCCGGCCCTGCGTGCCATGGGCAAATATATAATCGACCCCGGCAAGTAAATCGATTGACACCTGCGCGGGCGGCCCTCATCCGTCGTTCACGCACCCAGCTCTAGGAGACCGTCATGGCGCGAGCCATCTTCCAAACTATTTATGACAACGTGAAGCAGTCGATTGACGACGGCACATACGCCTATCAGAGTTATCTGCCTTCGGAGACTGAGCTCACGCAGCTGTTTGACTGTTCGCGCATGACGGTCCGTCGCGCCATCTCGATGCTTGCGGCAGATGGTTACGTGCTCCCCCAGCAAGGCAAAGGCATGCGCGTCATTCGCAACATCAGTGACGAGAAGAGTCGTGGTGGCGGCGGACTCGAGACCTTTAAGGAAATCGCGACCAGCCGAGGCTTTGAGCTCAAGACTGTCACCACCGTCTTTGAGCTCCTCGTCTGTAGCAAGGCACTCTCCGGGATTACCGGGTTTCCCGAAGGCTGCGAGCTTACGCGCGCCAAACGCATTCGTTATGCAGACGGACGGGCCGTGTGCTCCGACGACTCCTATTACCTAAGCTCACAGGTACCGGGACTGACACCCGAGATTGTCAACGATTCGATTTATCGTTACCTCGAAGAAGACCTTGGCATTAAGATTGCCACGGGCAAACGCGATGTAACGATTGAGCATCCCACGCCCGAGGATGCACGCGTGCTCGATCTCGACGACTTTAACGCGCTCGCCGTTGTACGCGGACAGACCTACAACGCCGACGGCATCCTTATGGAATACACCGAGACAAAGCAGGTTCCCAGCTTCTTTTTACTCCACGAAACGGTCACCCGCCGCAATAACGGCAGCGAGACCCATCAGAGCAGTATGAGCTAACCATCTATTAGTTGCGGTGGGATAGTTCCTAGAATGGCCAGCTTAAGGGCAAAACAGGAACTATTCCACCGCAACTTTTTTGGCCGGTGGGGCAGTACCTGTCCCACCGGCCATCATTTACGCTCGTTTAACTAGTCCGCGAGCTTTTCCACCTGGTCGAGCATCTTGTCAAGCTTGGCCTTTGCCTCAGCCTTGGCCTTCTGGGCCTCTTCGTGAGCCTTCGCCTTCTGGGCGGCCTTTTCCTCGGCCTCGGGATCGACAACGACCAGATTGGACGCATCGTGCTCGACCAGCTTGAGCGCATGCTCGGGGCACACCTTGACGCAGGCTCCGCAACCTAGGCAATACGTGGACTCCAGTGCAAAGCGACCACTTCCCACCAAATCGCAGGCAAACGTGGGGCACACGTTGACGCACTCGCCGCACGACGTGCACTTGTCAAAATCGCATTCTGGCGTGCTCACCCGCATGTTCTGGGCAAGCTCGGGATGGTTCTGCAGTGTCGAGAGCACCAGTTGGCGTCCGTGCGTAAGCGAACGGCGACGCTTAGTCGTCGTGGTGCCGCACATGGTGTTGAGCGTGCGCTCGAGCTGCGTGATCTGGTGACGGTGGGCCTTCAACTTCTGCGTCACCGAGGCCAGTGCCGCAGTCGCCGGGTTGAGCTTAGTCACGGTTAGGCCCGTGGTGCGGGCAATCTTATCCATGTACTCCTTGCGCTCGTACTCGCGGCGCTTATGGCATTTGAGGCTCTTGGGGTCGACCTCCAGGCCCATGCCCGTACCGGCCCACTCCTCGGCAGTGGCAATGGCCTCGCCCAGAATATCCTCGCCACCGGTGTTGCGGCATTTATCGCACACGCCCAACGGCAGGTACACACTCACGTTGGGATAGTCGGCCAGCACCGAGAACCAGGTCTCGGCCGTAATATCGCCCACGCAGGCAACGACGACCTCGTTTTCGCGCGGCATACGCTTGAGGGCGCGCGTGCAGGTAACGTAAGCGGTCTCGTGGCTCGTAGCAGCAGAGACGATATCGTCATACAGGTTTTTGGGCGCCAGGCGCGGCGAGATGATCGCCTCGGTCGGACAGGCAGCAGCGCACAGGCCGCACTTGCGACAAGAGTCGAGGATCTCAATGGCGTCTTCCTCGACCTCGATGGCGTTGACCGGGCACACGTCCATGCACGCGGTGCAGCCGCTCTTTTCGTTTTTGCAGGTCAGGCACGGAATGGTGTTGCCGCGCGGGCGCTCCTTGTAGTCGGCAGGATTCCACTGCGGCGCCGACGGATCGAGTGCATCGGTCACGCCGCCAAGCGGGTTTTTAAGAAAGTCGAAACCCTTGCTGATCTCGATAATGTCATCAAACAGATCGTGTTCCTGCGCCATGCGCGGCCCCTCCCTGAGCAGTGCAAACAAGCAAGAGATAATGATACGCTATCGGCCCACGCCTCGGGCAAATTACACGCGGAGCACCTTTGCGGCAAATAGCCCATGGCCTATCGCCGTCTCGATTGCACAAGATCAATCAAGCGCCAAACTATGCCTCGCACATGAGCTGCACGAGTTTTTGTTTGGTCACCTTGGCCTGTTCGTTAGCCATATTGCGCTCGTTTCTAAAGACCGCATTTGCAACACCCTGCAGATCGGCATCGGAAATCGCGCTGCACGGACCGTCCATCGAAGCCGCCGTGGGGCATACGCACAACGGCAACTCGGCATAAAACGCAACGGCCTTGGCGATATCGAGCATCTTGCCGCCGCCAATACCCACCACCATGTCGCAATACTCGGCCTGGGCTTCCTTAGCCATTTCGACAACGGCCTCTTCCGTACACGGACCGTCATAAATCTTAAAGAACGGCTCGCTTAGATCTTCGTCCAGAAATCCATCGACGATCTGCCTGCACAGCCGATCCTCGGTGCCCTGGTCAAACAAGACATAGGCAGCGCAGCCCAACCATGACAAATACTTGCCTTGACGCGACAGTTCGCCCGGCCCCTGAACATACCGGCCGGGACCGCCGTAAACCACAGGAAGCGCCATACGAGAATCCGCCCTTCATCAAACAACGATTGGTGCAAAGTAACCTGACCCCTTTGCACCATAGCAAAAAGGGGCAAAGCCATCTGTTGGCTTTGCCCCTTCCTTAGCTTGATTTACTCATCCATGAGATAGTAGTGACCCAGTGCGTCGGCACCCAGGATGGCGTTTGCGACCATCTCGGGCGTCACCTCAAACGGCATGTTGCACATGGTGTCCTCGGGCGCGCACGCGGCCTCGGCAACAATCATGGCCTTCTCGCGCGTAACCTCGGCAACGCCAAGTTCCTTCATCGTGACCGGCAGGCCCAGCTCAATGCAGAAGCCCAAGACTTCCTCGAGCTTCTCGGTCGGGGCATCCTCGAGTACCAGCTGGACGATGGTGCCGAAGGCGACCTTCTCGCCGTGATACATGCTGTGGCACTCGGGCAGCATCGTCAGACCATTGTGGATGGCATGAGCAGCAGCAAGGCCCGAGCTCTCAAAGCCAATACCCGAAAGCAGCGTATTGGCCTCGATGATATGCTCGACGGCAGGCGTGAGCGCACCCTTCTCCAGCGCGACCTTGGCCTTGACGCCATCGGCCATGAGCGTCTCGTAGCAGAGCTTGGCGAGCGCCAGGCCGGCCATGCCGCCCTTGCCGCCAGCGCAGGTGCCGCCGTCGGCATCGTGCGTCGCCTGGGCCTCAAAGTAGGTTGCGAGCGCATCGCCCATACCGGAAACCGTCAGGCGCACCGGGCTCGCCGCGATAACCGTCGTATCCATCAGGACAATGTTGGGGTTTGCCTTAAGGAACAGGTACTTATCGAACTGGCCGTCATCGGTATAAAGCACCGAAAGCGCAGAACACGGAGCATCGGTCGAGGCGATGGTGGGGCAAATGATAACCGGGGACTCCAGGTAATAGGCGACGGCCTTGGCGGTGTCGAGGATCTTGCCGCCACCGACGCCGACGATGATGTCGCAACCGTTGTCGCGAGCGAGCGCAACCAGGCGATCGACCTCGCCCTTGGAGCACTCACCGTTAAAGTCCTCAAACAGCAGCTCGGCCTTAGCCTCGGCAAAGCCGCCCTCGATCTTGGCACCGACGCGCTTCTTGCCCGAAGGCGTCACGATGACGAGGGCCTTAGCGCCGAGCGGCTTGACATAGGAGCCGAGCTTGGCGAGCTCGTCCGGACCCTGGATGTACTTGCTGGGGCTATTGAAGATTGCAGCCATTTTTATCCCATTCTCTAATAAGTAAAAAGAAAGGGGCTCCGTACGGATACGTGCGGAGCCCCTCATTACGATAACAAGAGTCGATTAGAAATCGATGTCGGTGTCGTAGTAGCAGGCCTTGAGGATCTTCTCGAAGTCGGCAGCCTTGGTCTCACGCGGGTTCTCGGGCGTGCAGGCGTCCTGCTCGGCGTTCGCGGCGATCTCGGGCAGCTTGGCGAGGAACTCCTCCTCGGAAACCATCTGCGGGTTCTCGGCGTCGACCTTCACGCCACCATTCGCGTAATCCTTGATGGACTGCGGAATGTTGAGCTGGTCGTTGAGGTCGCGAATCTTCTGGACGAGCGCAGCGATGAGCTCCTCGTTGGTCTCGCCGGGAAGGTGCAGGATCTCCTTGGCCACGTAAGCGTAACGCTCAGCAGCACGCGGGTCCTTGGAGTTCCACTGGATGACCTTGCCCAAGTACATGGCGTTAGCGGCACCGTGGATGATGTGGCCGTTCTCGAAGGCAGCACCGGTCTTGTGAGCCATGGAGTGAACGATGCCGAGCAGGCCCGAGGAGAAGGCGATACCGGCGATGCACTGAGCCTCGTGCATGTGCTGACGGGCCTCATGGTCGCCAGCATAGGACTTGGGCAGCCACTCGACGATCTCGCGGATGCCGTGCAGAGCGTTGGCGTCGGTGAACATAGAGGCGCAGGTGGAAACGTAGGCCTCCATGCAGTGGGTCAGAGCATCCATGCCGGTGTGAGCGCACAGCTTGGCGGGCATGGTGTAGGTGAGCTCGGGGTCGACGATGGCGACATCAGGGGTGATGTTGAAGTCGGCCAGCGGGTACTTGATGCCCTTGGCGTAGTCGGTAATGACGGAGAACGCGGTGACCTCGGTAGCGGTGCCGGAGGTAGAGGAGATGGCGCAGAAATGAGCCTTCTGACGCAGCTCGGGGAAGCTGAACGGCTGGATGATGTTATCGAAGGACTCCTCGGGATACTCGTAGAAGACCCACATGGCCTTAGCGGCATCGATGGGCGAGCCGCCACCGATGGCGATAATCCAGTCGGGCTCGAACTCGCGCATGGCCTCGGCGCCCTTCATGACCGTCTCGATGGACGGGTCGGACTCGACGCCCTCGAACAGCTTGACCTCGAAACCGCCTTCCTTAAGGTCGTTCTCGACGTCCTGCAGGAACCCGCCGCGGCGCATAGAGCTGCCGCCAGAAACGATGATGGCCTTCTTGCCCTTGAGGTTCTTCACCTCGTGGCGAGCGCCCTCACCAAAGTACAGATCGCGAGGATTGGTAAAACGTCCCATACTGTGCCTCCTAAACAAGCCCCTCTTAGACTTGCGTATATAACGGAGCACCCAATTGGCTCCGTTAGGACCGGTTTGCGCGTTGCCGGCGATGACAATGCGCGATGTCTAAACGTCTCAACGCTCAGACAAACATTATTTTACCGTTCTGGTTGGTCAGTTATTCACCTAAAGCCGCCAATGATGAAACGTTTTTTCTATCCCTGAAGACCCTTGTGCGGCATTCATACTCCCAAGCTGGGCAAACGTTTTATCAAGGTTGACTACATATCCCGGGCAGGACGGTGCCCCTCCAAAATATGCACCGTTCGCCGCCAAAAATCGACCGTTTGCGGCACCGTGATACCACTCGTTCGTCCAAGGTGCCGACATTTGTGCGACATCCGTCTTCGTGGTGCAAAGGTGCAAGTCCAAGTGCGGCACCCCCGGTGTGCCACATGCGGGTAAACTAGAACCTTATATAGAAACATTTGAACCCTAACCGCAGCAAAGGAGGCCCCATGGCATTCGATCCCATTCAAGAGGATTGCCATCGCCTCGTTCTTGAGGCCTTGCGCCGCGACAATATCCCGCTCACCGACGCTGCCGCCGTAGAGCATCTGATGGAACAATTCACCCGCAACCCCGCACCGCTCATCGTGCACGACCGCGACCGCGCCGGGCACCTCATTGCCAAGGTGGTCGAGGCTGTCGACTACCGCATTCCCTTTATCCCTGACGATACCCAGGCAGAGCAGGAAGAGGCAGCTGCCGAGAACATGCTCCGCGAGGCAGCCGCGCTCGATCCGGCCAACTGGGACGCTCAGCGCATGCTGACCGCCCTCACCGCCAGCTCCAACGAGGAATACGTGCAGTATCTGGTGTCCAAGTGCGACGAGGTGGAGCACGACCTAGCGCTCAAAATCGCCTCGGCCCAGGACCCCTACGAGCGCGAGGCCGCAGGCGACCTTACGCGCCGCCCCTATCTGCGCTGGCTTGCCGCCTTGGCATCGCGCGCCCTCATTAGCGGCCGTTATCGCATGTCGCTAGAAGCCGCAAACCGCAGCCTCGACTTTGCCCCCAACGACCCTGCCGGCGTCCGCCACACCGCGATGCTCGCCATGGCAAAGCTCGAATACCCCGCCGAGGAGCTCAAGCGCTTTCGCTCTGCCCACTCCGTCCCCTATCTCGCCAACACGCCGCTACGCCGTCGTCCCAAGGACGCTGAGCGCGACTTGGACCCGTGGACGCTCATCGCGCTGATGAGCACTGCCTGGCGCGAGCTGGACTACGAGGGTGCCGAGCACTACTTGCGCATCCTTGCACGCTCGTGCCCGCACGCAGCCGAGGCGCTCTACTTCCAAACCGAGTTTCCCGATGGCGTCTATGCCCGCGTCAACGTAGGTGCAGGCTCCACCGACGAGCTCGTCCTTGCACTGTCCGAGGCGACGCCGGTACTGCAAGAGGGCCTGGGCGCTCCCGACAACGCCAGCTTTGCCGCCTGGGTCGCCACCAACGACATCGTGCGTTCCCAGATCGACGAGCGCATCCTGCGCGCAGCCGAGCAGGGGCTTCCATTTAAGGGAGGGGACCTCTAATGGATCCGAGCGTCTACATCCCCGCCTACTTGGAGCGCACCTATCTGGCGTCGCACCCCGAGCTCACCGATGCAGCACGCGAGCTTGTCCATAACGACATTAGCGCGAATCCCCAAAAGTATGCGCAGTCCGAGCATGCCCAGGCGCTGCTGTCCTATGCCGGTGTTCATCGCCACCTGCTCGACGAGCTCCATCGCATCGAGGACATGGGCAGCGACGAGGAGTTCGAGCAGACGCGCAATCGCCTGTTCGACGACATGCGCGATGAGCTGCTCAAGATCGTCCGCATCGATGTGCATGTCCTCGACGCGCAGCTGCTCGCCATCATCCTGGCGGACACGCCCGTCGACGCCTGCCTGGGCGATCTGATGAAGCTCGAGGCGACCACGGCCGATTACCTGCAGCAAAGCGTGCCCGGGTTCGACATGGAAGCCCCGCACTACTGGGCCAATAATGTTTTGGCCGATGGTATCACCGCAGCAGACCTTACCGTGAGCGAGCCGGCTCTTATCGGGTGGCTCCACACGCTCGAGGCCATCTCGCAGCTGTGCATGGCGAGCGCCCGCTACCGTGCTGCCGCCAACTACGCCCGCCGCGTCCTTAAGGCGGAAGGCTACCCCACCCGAGCCGCAGGCACCGTGTTGCTCGCCCTCGCTCGCCTGGAAGACCAGGACGGCTTTTTTGCCCTGGCCCACCAGCTCGAGGAAGAGATCGGGGCTGACGCGCTCGAGAACTCTCCTTGGTATCTGCTCGCCCGCACGATTCTGCTGTTCAAAACAAACAAGATGCGCCCGGCGACACGCGCGCTGCGTGAGTTTGCCAACCGTTGCGAGGGCGGTGCGTTCTTCTTGCTGAACCCCATGTACCAGACGCCGTACCTTCCCTGCCGGCCCGAGCCACGCGATCCCTGGGATCTTTCGCACCAGGCCGTTTGGGAAGCGGACGGCATTATCTCGGACACTCCCGACTTTGCCCCCTGGGCCAATGCCTGCGAAGACGTGTCGCAGCTTGCCCAGGAATTTGCGCGCCGCTACGGTTTTTAGTGACGCACTCGACCCGACCATGTCGTTTACGTTAGGAACGGTTTCATGAACCTCCGCTCATCTCTTGCCTGTACCTCGAGCGATATCGCCCGCTGGGGGCTGCGCTCCGTCCTTAAGCGCCAGGGCGGCGTACTCCCCGGCCGCATCGCCATGAAGATCGACCCCGAGCTGCTGAGCGACCTCGCCGGCCTTGTCGACCGCAGCGTGGTGATCACCGGTACTAATGGCAAGACCACCACCTCCAACCTCATCGCCGACGCCGTTGCCGCCAGCGGCGCCACCGTGGTATGCAACCGCGCTGGCAACAACATGGAGCCTGGTGTGGTGGGTGCCCTGCTCGAGGCCCGCGGCGGCCTTAAGCACACCAGCAGCGGCAAGCGCGTGGGCGTTTTTGAGTGCGACGAGCTTTACACCGTACGCGTTCTGCCCAAGCTCAAGCCGACGTACTTTGTGCTGCTCAACCTGTTCCGCGACCAGCTGGATCGCTATGGCGAGATCGATCACACCCAGGAGGTCATCGCCCATGCGTTGGAGCTCTCGCCGACAACAACGCTTATCTACAACGCCGACGACCCGCTGTGCGCCTCGATTGCCGCGCGCGTTCCCAACGCGAGTATTGCCTTTGGCATCGACGGCGCCACCAACACCGAGTCCGACCGTATTAGCGACTCGCGCTTTTGCTCGCAGTGCAACGCACCGCTGGAGTATGACTACGTGCAATACGGCCAGCTCGGCGCCTACCATTGCCCCTCGTGCGGCTGGGCCCGCCCCGCGCTTGTCCGTCGCGTGACGGGCGTGGAGCTCGGCTGCGACGGCTACAGCTTTGACCTGATCTTTGGATCTGCGCCCGACGCGGCTGCCGCACACATCGCCACACGCTACAATGGCCTGTACATGGTCTATAACGTTGCCGCCGCCTTCTTTGCCGCGCACGAGTTGGGCGTGGACACGGCGCTTCTACAGCCTACGCTCGATGCCTATGTGCCCGCCGGTGGTCGTATGGGGCGCTGGGATATCGCCGGCCGCACCGTCGAGGCAAACCTGGCCAAGAATCCCGTGGGCTTCGATCGACAGATCCAATCCATTAAGACGGCGGGCGGCAGACTCTGCGCTTTCTTCCTTAACGACAACGACGCCGACGGCCACGATGTTTCGTGGATCTACGACGTCGACTTTGAGCGCATCGCCGACACGCCGGGTCTTGTCGCCTTTGCCGGCGGCACACGCGCACACGACATGCAGGTGCGCCTCAAGTACGCCGGCATCGATGCCGCGATTATCTCGGACGTCGCGCAGGCAATTGGCGCCGTGGCAGACGAGGCCACCGATGACACCTTCTACGCCGTCGCCAACTACACGGCCTTCCCGCCGCTGGTCAAGGAGCTCGACGGACTGAAGGGCACCGCCGACGCTGTTGCTGGGCGCGCCGTAGCCCGTGCCGACGGCAGCGCTCTTCCTGTCGGCATCGCGCCAGTCGAGCTTTCGCGCCCGCTGCGCATCGTCTACCTGTATCCCGATGCCCTTAACCTCTACGGCGACGGCGGCAATGTTATCGCGCTCGAGCGCCGTTGCGCCTGGCGTGGCATTCCCACGCGTGTAGACGAGGTCCGTATGGGCGAAACGCTTGATTTGACCGATGCCGATATCGTCATGATGGGCGGTGGCTCCGACCGCGACCAACTGGCCGTGGCACACGAGCTGTTCGCTCAAAAAGATAAGGTTGCGGCCTATGTTGAGGACGGCGGCACGCTGCTTGCCATCTGTGGCAGCTATCAGCTGCTCGGCCGTTCGTACTATATGGGCGAGGATCGCATTGAGGGCCTGGGCGTCATTGCCGCCGAAACCGTACGTGGCTCCGATCGCCTGATCGGCAACGTCGCCGTCAAAACCGACCTGGCACCCGAGCCCTTTGTGGGATTCGAGAACCACGGCGGCCGCACGCTTTTGGACGCCGATGCCACGCCGCTCGGAACGTCCGTCGTCACGGGCACCGGCAACAACGGCGACGATGGCTTTGAGGGTCTCGTCTACAAGGGCGTCATCGGCACGTACCTACACGGACCGGCACTGCCCAAGAACCCCGAGCTCGCCGACTGGCTCATCGCCCATGCCCTCGAGCGCCGTGGCGATGCACAGGCCGCCGCCCTGCTGCCGCTCAAGCCCCTCGACGACACCTACGAGCACGCCGCCCACGACGCCGCCATGAAGCTCCTCCCCTAGCGCCCCACCACCACAAAGGGGACAGGCACCTTTGTGGTGGTTTTTCAGTTTGCCAACGATATGTGAACGACTAAAAAAGTCTGCTATACTCTTTCCCGCTGTCCCCATCGTCTAGCGGCCAAGGACGCCACCCTTTCAAGGTGGATATCGCGGGTTCGAATCCCGCTGGGGGCACCACAGAATCTGAGCAGCCCGTTACCAATTCGGTAGCGGGCTTTTTTCTTCCCCAACGCCGGGATTCGAACCCGACAGGGTGCGGAGCTGAGGAAACGCGCAAGCGTTTTCCAGCGCAGCACGCAAGGAGCGAAGCGACGCAGCGAATGCGGGCGGCGCCAGCCGCACGCGGACATCCCGCTGGGGGCACCATTTAAATTAAGAAGCCCGTTACCCCCGCGGTGACGGGCTTTTTGCTACCCATGCGCCGGGATTCGAACCCGACAGGGTGCGGATCCCGGCATCATCGCAAGGCCTGTGGTCAAAAAATGGCAAATATGAGTACTGTTACCATTTTAGTTACAGCGATTTCATGCCATCAGAAGGCGATTTAGACGCCAGGGGTCCTACGGCGAAAGAATTGCAGGCGTTTATCAGCTAAGTACTTGGACATATGTTGCGTAATACTGCATATTTTGCAAAAAGATAATGCTACAGGACTTGTGACAGTACTCATATTTGACGTTTTTTGCCCACGGCCCCTTATTACGTGGGCGAATCAGTTGCAAAACGGACTCCTAAACGTCCTTCGCAATCAAAAAGCCGGGGCCCGCGCGATGCGGACCCCGGCTCAATACCGTGACGATATGTCAGCTACGCTCTACACGTAGAACAAGATGTCGTCGTAGGTCGGGACCGGCCAGTAGTCGGCTGCCACGATCTCCTCCATGGCGTCCACGGCGGCGCGCAGCGCATCCATAGCGGGAACGACCTCGTGCGCGTACACGTTGGCCTGCTCCTGGCCATCGAGAGACTCGGCCTTCTGATGCACGGCGTCGAGCGCCTTGATGGAGTCGTTGATGGCGGTGATACCGTTGCAGAGCTTGTTGAGCGTGTTCTGCTCGCACTGCATGGCGGCCTCAGCACCGGCGGCACGAATAGTCTCAAGGCCCTTAGCGACCTTGGTGGCATAGGCAGTAATGACCGGGCGATAGGTACGACGCGCCTCGCGAACCATCGTGGTGGCCTCGATGTTCATGAGCTTGTTGTACTTCTCGAGCTTGCAGTCGTAGCGGCACTGGGCCTCGGCCTTGGTCAGGACACCCGTCTCCTCAAAGAGCGCAATGGCCTTATCGGAAACAAAGGCGGGCAGGGCGTCGGCCGTGGTCTTGTTGTTGGCAAGGCCGCGCTTCTCGGCCTCGACGGGCCACTCGTCGGAGTAGCCATCGCCGGAGAAGAGGATGCGCTGGTGGTCGGTCAGGACCTTCTTGCAGTACTCGAGCGCGGCGTCCTGGAACTTATCCTCGGGCGTGCCCTCAAGCGCGTCAGCGAAGGACTTGAGCGACTTGGCCACGGCGGCATCGAGCACCAGGTTGGAGTCGGAGACGTTCTGCTCGGAGCCGCAGGCACGGAACTCGAACTTGTTGCCGGTGAAGGCGAACGGGGAGGTGCGGTTGCGGTCGGTGTTGTCCTGCATCAGTTTGGGCAGAGTATCGGCGCCCAGGTCGAGCACGCCGCGCGTGGCATGGACAGAAGCCTTGCCATCGATGATCTTCTCGACGACCTCGGTAAGCTGGTCGCCCAGGAAGATGGACATAATCGCCGGAGGAGCCTCATTGGCGCCCAGACGATGATCGTTGCCGGCCGAGGCAACAGAGGCACGCAGGAGCTCCTGATAGTTATCGACGGCCTCGATCACCGCGGTGAGGAAGACGATGAACTGCAGGTTGTCGAGCGGGGTGTCGCCCGGATCGAGCAGGTTCTCGGACTCGGTGCCAAGCGACCAGTTGTTGTGCTTGCCCGAACCATTGATGCCCTCAAAGGGCTTCTCGTGCAGCAGGCAGACCAAGTCGTGGCGGGAGGCGATGAGCTTCATCTTCTCCATCATGACCAGATTCTGGTCGATGGCCTCGTTGACCTCGCCATAGACAGGGGCGAGCTCATGCTGGCAGGGAGCAACCTCGTTGTGCTTGGTCTTGGCGGGAATGCCAAGCGCCCACAGTTCATCGTCCAGGTCCTTCATATAGGCCGAGACGGTGGGGCGGATAGCGCCAAAGTAGTGCTCCTCGAGCTCCTGGCCCTTGCAGGGAGCAGCACCAAAGAGGGTGCGGCCGGTGATGACCAGGTCCTTGCGCTTGCGGTAAGCGTCCTTCTTGATCAGGAAGTACTCCTGCTCGTCGCCCACGGAAGGAACGACCTTCTTGGGGGTCTTACCGAACAGCGCCAAAACGCGCTTAGACTCACGCGAGAGCGCGGTCATGGAGCGCAGCAGCGGGGTCTTCTTGTCCAGGGCCTCGCCCGTGTAGGAGCAGAAAGCCGTGGGGATGCACAGGACATCGTCCTTGATAAAGGCGGGGCTGGTGGGATCCCAAGCGGTGTAGCCACGGGCCTCGAAGGTGGCGCGCAGGCCGCCGTTGGGGAAGCTGGAAGCGTCCGGCTCGCCCTGGATGAGGTTCTTGCCCGTAAACTTGGTAATGGCGGTGCCGTCGTGGTTGGGCTCCAAGAAGCTGTCGTGCTTCTCGGAAGTAATGCCCGAAAGCGGCTGGAACCAGTGCGCGTAGTGCGTCGCGCCCTTGGAGATGGCCCAGACCTTCATGGCATGGGCAACGGCGTTGGCCACATCCAGGTCGAGCGGCTCACCGCCCTCGAGGGTTGCAGCAAGGCGCTTCCAAATGTCCTTGGGGAGGTAGTCCTTCATGACTTCCTCAGAGAACACCATGGTCCCGAAGCGGTCAGTAAGATCGGCCATACGGAACTCCCTTCGTATCGGCACCGCGTGAGAAGCGGTGTTGATTACTAACGAACGAGTCATAGCTTAGACTCGCCGTGTTTCCGCGACATTACCGTTATGTTGCTGTCGCGAAACCAATCAATGAGGTTACCCTATCGAGGCGGCGTTGCCACCCTCAACAGCCAATCAACTGTATAAATAGCAGACCTCTCCCCATGGTTTAAGGGTAGTCAATTTGGGATGGAGCTCTATTAACTGGTATTTTGCATCAGATACCAGTCTTTATAGTCCGTGCCCAGATTAGCCGCTCTGTTATAGATAAAGCCGATAGCAAGGCATCTTTGATTGGTATCCTCAAATAGCGAGTGAAACTCCACCGTGACACAGTGGTGCTGTAGAATCCTTACAACACATCACACTATTACGTATCTAGAGGAGCACGATATGCGCGTCGACGAGGTTTTTAAGCAGGCAGCATCCCAGGGCACCGCACCCGTTTCGTTTGAGATGTTCCCGCCCAAGGGCGAGCTTACCCTCGACACGGCTCGCGAAGTGGCAGGCAATCTGTGCAAGCTTTCGCCGAGCTTTGTCTCGGTCACCTGCTCGGCTGGCGGCTCGGGCAACGGCGCCACCACCGCCCCCATCGCGCATATGATTACGAGCGAATTCGATACACCCTCGGTGGCACACCTTACCTGCGTGGGCCGCTCGCACGCCGATATCGCCGCCAAGATCGACGAGTATCGCACCGCCGGCGTGGAAAACATCCTGGCCCTGCGTGGCGATCTCCCTGCCGGCGCGACCGAGGACGACAAGCCCGCCTCGGACTACGCCTACGCCCGCGACCTCATCCCCGAGCTCGTCGACGCCGGCTTTTGCGTGGGCGCCGCAGCCTACCCCGAGGGCCACATTGCCTGTGAGGATCTCAACCTCTCGGTCGAACACCTCAAGCAAAAACAGGACGCTGGCGCGAGCTTCTTTGTGACGCAGCTCTTCTTTGATAACGAGTGCTTCTACCGTTTTCGCGAGCTTGCCGACAAGGCCGGCATCACCGTGCCCATTACCGCGGGCATCATGCCGTTTATGGGCAAGTCACAGATCAGCCGCATGGTCTTTATGTGCGGCGCGTCGCTGCCCTCCCCCGTCATCAAGATTCTCGCCAAGTACGAGAATGACCCCGAGAGCCTGCAGGCAGCTGGTGTAGATTATGCAGCCCGCCAGCTTTGCGACCTCAAGGAGCACGGCGCCGACGGCCTGCACCTGTACACTATGAACCGTCCTGTGATCGCCGCGACCATTATGGAGCGCCTGGGGTAATGGAAAAACCGCACATCGATACAACCGCTGTCGAAGTGCCGGCCGACCTTGCGTCGCCGGCGCTTTACCGTATCGATGCCGCGCACCGTCCCCGTGTCGACCGTGCCGAGATGCTGCGGTATCTGGGTTACGGCGGCCAGCAGATTGAGCCCGAACTATCACGACGTATTGAGCTTGTCGTTGAACGTCTGGAACTGGACATTGAGCCCCGTGGCGTGCGACGCGTGTTTGCCGTCGATGCCACGGGCGTTGACGAGCAGGGCGAGCCCAGCATCCGTCTGGTTGGCACCAACGTTGAGCTGCGAGGTCGCGATATCTATCGACATCTCAAAGATGCCCGCTTTGCCGCGCTCATGGCATGCACCCTCGGCATGGACGCCGAGCGTCGCCTGCGCACCACGGGAGCCCAACATCCCCTGGAGGGCGCCGTGCTCGACGCCGCGTGCTCCGCTTACGTGGAAGCCGCCGTTGAGCAAATGGACCAGCAGGTCAAGACGGACGCCGCCGTTCATGGGCTCGCCGGCAACTGGCGCTTTAGTCCCGGCTATGGCGACTGCCCGCTCTCGGCCCAGCGCTCGATCGTCAATGCGCTCAACGCCACGCGGCTCATCGGCCTGACCGTCACCCCCACCAGCCTACTCATGCCCACCAAAAGCGTGACCGCGGTGATCGGTCTGTTTGACGGCGAGGTCCACGACGCCCAGAGCCGCCCCACCTGCAATATCTGCCGCATGCGCGAACACTGCCGCTTCCGCGCCGCCCACACCACCTGCTATTCCAGCCATTAGGAGCCCCCGATGTTTACTCCGCTTATCACTCATGATTCTGACGGCACTGCATTGGCGGCACCCGTTGATGCCGCACGTCGCAACGGTGCCACGTACAAGACGCGCACGATCGACGATCTGCGCATTAAGGACGATCGCCTGCGCGCCGCCATCGAGGGCACGGGGCACCTGCTGTTCGACGGCGGCATGGGCACCATGTTGCAGGCCGCTGGCATGAAGGCGGGCGCCCTGCCCGAGCTGCTCAACTTTGAGGAACCCCAGGTTATCACCGATATCCAACGTCAATATGTCGAGGCCGGCTGCGACGTGATTACCGCCAACACCTTTGGCGCCAACGCCCACAAGCTCGACGGTGCCGCCACCGTGGCAGACGTCTTTGCCGCGGCCGTCGCCTGTGCCCGCGAGGCCGGCGCCCGCTACGTCGCCGGTGACATCGGCCCCATCGGCGCGCTGCTTCGCCCCCTGGGCACCCTCAGCTTCGACGAGGCCTATGACCTCTTTACCGAGGAAGTGCGCGCAGGCGTCGCCGCGGGTGTGGACCTCTTTATTATCGAGACTATGACCGACCTGGCCGAGATCAAGGCGGCCGTCCTCGCCTGCCGCGAGAACTCCGACCTGCCCGTCTTTGCCACCATGACCTTCGAGGAAGACGGTCGCACATTCCTGGGTACGAGTCCCGAGGTTGCCGCCATCACGCTCGACGCCATCGGCGCCGACGTTTTGGGCATCAACTGCAGCCAAGGACCGGCCGAGCTCCGAGGACTCGCCGCGCGTATGCTCACCGTTACCGACAAGCCTGTTATGGTGCAGGCCAACGCAGGACTGCCCCACGTGGACGACGACGGCAATACCGTCTTTGATATCCAGGCCCCCGAATACGCCGAAGCCGTCGCCGGCATGATCGCCGACGGCGTGAGCGTCGTGGGCGGCTGCTGCGGCACCACGCCGGCGCACATGGCGGCCTTGCGCACGCTTATCGATAACCACACGCCCAGCCCGCGCCGCCGCAAGCCCAGCATGTCGGTCACGAGCGCTCAAACGGTCGTGGACCTTCCCTGCGACGGCCACAAGATCGCCGTCATCGGCGAGCGCATCAACCCCACCGGCAAAAAGCGCCTGCAGCAGGCCCTGCGCGACGGCGACCTGGACTACGTTGTGAGCCAGGGCATCAGCCAGCAGGAACAGGGCGCCGACATTCTGGACGTCAACGTGGGCCTGCCCGAGATCGACGAGGTCAAGATCATCCAACAGGCGACCGAACAGCTCCAGGGGTCCACGCTGCTGCCGCTGCAGATCGACTCCACCGACCCCGCAGCCGTCGAGGCCGCCGTGCGCCGCTACGCCGGCAAGCCCATCATCAACTCGGTCAATGGCAAGCAGCAGATCATGGACGAGATCTTCCCGCTGGTCGCCCACTACGGCACCAACGTTGTCGGCCTTACGCTCGACGAAGGCGGCATCCCCGATTCCGCCGAGGCTCGCTTCGCCATCGCCGAGCACATCGTGGCCGAGGCCGCCCGTTACGGCATCGGACCGGACCGCATCCTCATCGACTGCCTGGTCATGACCGCCTCGACCAATCAACGCCAGGCCGAGCAGATCCTACGCGCCATGTCCCTGTGCAAGGAGCGTCTGGGCGTCAAATGCGCGCTCGGCGTGTCGAACATCAGCTTTGGCCTGCCTGCCCGCCCGCTGCTGGGCTCGGTCTTTTTGGCTGCCGCTTTTGGCGCGGGTCTGGACGCCCCCATCATGAACCCGGGCTCCAAGCGCTTTATGGATACCGTCTACAGTTATCGCGTCCTGAGCGTTGAGGACGAGGGCTCGACCGGATACATCGAGCGCTACGCCGGTTGGACCGATCCGTATAAGATCGCCGCAAACCCGGCAGCAGCTCAGGCCGCATCGAGTGATGCCGCGCCTGCCGCGGGCACCGCCGGCACCGACGGCAACGACGACCCGATTCGTCGCATGGTCGTCTCGGGCCGCAAAGGCGAGATCGCTGCCGAGACCGAGCGTCTGCTGGCAGACCACGACGCCATGGACCTCATCAACAATCACTTTATCCCCGCCCTCGACGAGGTTGGCGTTCTCTTTGACCAGGGCAAGTTCTTCTTGCCGCAGCTTATGGCCTCGGCCGAGGCAGCGCGTGTGGGCTTCGACACCATCAAGCGCCTGATGCCCGCCGGCGAGATCGCCGACAAGGGCAAGATCTGCGTGGCCACCGTCAAGGGCGACATCCACGACATTGGCAAGAACATCGTCAAGATGCTGCTCGACAACTACGGCTATACCGTCTTTGACCTGGGCCGCGACGTCGATCCGCAGGAGGTACTCAAGACCGTCAAGGAGCGCGATATCAAACTCGTCGGCCTCTCGGCGCTTATGACTACCACGGTCGTCGCCATGGAAGAGACCATCAAGTTGCTCCATGCCGAGGTTCCGGGCGTCAAGATCATCGTAGGCGGCGCCGTACTCACCCCCGAATACGCCAAGCAGATCGGCGCGGACTACTACGCCAAGGACGCCGCCGAAAGCGCTCGTATTGCCGAAGAGGTCTTTGGGCAGTAACACAACGGAAACAACCGAGCACCAAAACGTGCCGCATGCGCCACTTGGCACGT
This sequence comes from uncultured Collinsella sp., assembly GCA_900542635.1. Taxonomy (GTDB): domain Bacteria; phylum Actinomycetota; class Coriobacteriia; order Coriobacteriales; family Coriobacteriaceae; genus Collinsella. Next base: position 36,151 of record UQOJ01000001.1, on the reverse strand, counting down.
GCGGCACGTTAGAATAGATAAGACTATGCTCGTTTTGGCAGATAGGAGCGCAAGGATGGCGATCACGCCCGCAGAAATCGCGGAAACCCGCGGCATGGTTGAGGAGCAGAACCTCGACATCAGGACCATCACCATGGGTGTTTCGCTCATGGGTTGCGGCGACGAGAACCTCGACCGCATGTGCACGAAGATCTACGACCACGTGACGCACACGGCTGAGCATCTGGTCGAGACCGCCGAGAACCTCGAGCGCGAGTACGGTATCCCCATCGTCAACAAGCGCGTTTCCGTCACCCCGGTGGCGCAGATCGCCGCGTGCTGCAAGGATGAGGACCTCACCCCTATCGCGCATGCCCTCGACCGCGCGGCAGAGACGCTCGGTATCGATTACCTGGGCGGCTTCTCCGCACTCGTCCAGAAGGGCATCGGCGACGCCGACCGCCGCGTCATCCAGTCCATCCCCCAGGCGCTCGCCACCACGAGCCGCGTCTGCTCCAGCGTCAACGTCGCCAGCCTGCGCGCCGGCATCAACATGGATGCCGTGCTCATGGCGGCTCAGACCATCATCGAAGCCGCCAAGCTTACGGCAGATGAGGATTCCGTTGGCGCCTCCAAGTTTGTCTGCTTTGCCAACATGGTCGAGGACTCCCCGTTTATGGCGGGCGCCGTCCACGGCGGTGGCGAGGCCGACGCCGTCATCAACGTAGGCGTCTCGGGCCCCGGCGTTATGGCCGCAGCCCTGGAGACGCTGCCCGATTCCGCATCGATGATGGAAGTCGCCGAGAAGATCAAGCAGACCGCCTTTAAGATCACCCGTGCCGGCGAGCTCATGAGCCGCGAGGCCGCCCATCGCCTGGGTGTCGAGAAGGGCATTGTCGACCTGTCGCTGGCTCCCACGCCCGCCATCGGCGACTCCGTCGCACGCATCCTCGAGATCATCGGTGTTGGCACCTGCGGTGGCCCGGGCACGACCTGCGCGCTCGCCATGCTCAACGATGCCGTCAAGAAGGGCGGCGTCATGGCCAGCTCCAGCGTGGGCGGTCTCTCCGGCGCCTTTATCCCCGTGTCCGAGGATGCCGGCATGATCGCCGCCGTCGAGGCCGGTGCGCTTTCGCTCGAGAAGCTCGAGGCTATGACCTGCGTGTGCTCCGTTGGCCTGGACATGATCGCCATCCCCGGCGACACCCCGGTCGAGACCATCGCCGGCATCATCGCCGACGAGATGGCCATCGGCGTCATCAACAACAAGACCACGGCCGTCCGCGTGATTCCTGCCATCGGCAAGGGCGTGGGCGACTGCGTCGAGTACGGTGGCTTGTTCGGCCGTGCGCCCATCATGCCGGTGAACCCCAACGCCGGCACCGTGCTTGCCCACCGCGGTGGACGCTTCCCGGCGCCGCTGAACTCGCTGAAGAACTAGCTGAGGGGTTCGGGCGAGGAGCCCCGGGGAGGGCAAATATATAAGGTCGCCTGCTCGGACAGTCCTGACTCGCACGGAGAGCACATTAAGTGCTCTCCGGCTCGTGCGGAACTCGCGATCGACCTTATATATTTGCCCTCCCCGGGGCTCCCGCACAACGGGACCTCAGTTGGGTTCTATCCCGGTTGCAGTTGCTTCGCTCCTGCACCACTTGGCTGGTGCGGCGATTTGGCGTTGGAACGGTTCTTTTTCTGATATATGCTGGTTGCGGCTCTTCTTTTGGGAGGAGTCGCTTTTTTGTTGCTAGGAGGTTAGCCCGTGGTTGATAGGGACGCTCGCTCTGAGCTTCTTTCCGCTGATTGGAATGGCGAATGGATGCGCCTGCAGGCTGGTCGGCGGCGGGCTGATGATTCTTTTGAGTGGGATAAAAGGGCTCGGCATTTTCGGCCGCTTGAGACTGCTCCGTATGCCCGGGTCTTTATGAAGCTGTTGGCGTTAAAGCCTGGTGAATCTGTGCTTGATATGGGGTGTGGGGCTGGGTCGATTGCTATTCCGCTTGCTCAGGCTGGGCATCCTGTGATTGCTGCCGACTTTTCCCCTGCTATGTTGGGCACGCTTGATGCTGGCATTGAGTACTATGGGCTCGAGGATCGCATTACACCGCTTGAGCTTGCTTGGGATGATGATTGGGATTTGGTTGGACCGGTCGCGAAAGCAGTGGATGTGGCCTTTGCCAGTCGGTCGGTTACGACGACCAATCTAAAAGGTGCGCTTGCCAAGCTTGATCGTACGGCTCGTCGGCGTTGTGCTGTCACGATGGTCGCCAACTCCAGCCCGCGCTATGATCTGCACTTGATGAACGCTATCGGTGCCTCGGTTACCTGCAGTAATGGCTTTGTGTACGCCTTCAACATCCTCATTCAGATGGGTGCGTTGCCGCAGGTTACGTACTTTGAATCGCCCCGTCGCGACACCTTCGATAGCCTTGAGGCGGGCGTAGCAGATTTTTCCCGTATGCTCGAGCATGGCAACGAGGATAAGATCGACCGCCTGCGCGACTACATCGCTCAACACATGATTGAGAATCCCCGTGCCGGCGAGCCAGGCTCCAAGGGCGTACCGCAGGGACGCTACATGCTCGACCACGTCCGCAAGGTCCGTTGGGCGTTTATTGCATGGGAGCCGGTCTCTGCGCCCAGCTCATAGCCTGTTCGCAGCCCGCACTGCCCACTCACTCGGCATCCGCATTCTTTTTGAACTGGGCAAACGCGCTCCACACCGCGCCGTTCCTGCGCTATCGTGGGACAGCTCACGTAGATTAAGGCCCCGTCGCGGGGCGCCCCATACATAGAAAGCGAGAACCCATGGCACTGACAGGAGCCCAGGTCAAGCAGCTTCGCAGCATGGCCCATCACCTCAACCCCGCCATCATCATCGGTAAGTCCGATGTCAACGAGGGCACCGTCGAGCAAACGGTCGCCTACCTGGAGAAGCACGAGCTCGTTAAGTGCTCTGTGCTGGACGGCTCCAGCCTTTCCGCCCGCGAGGCCGCCGAGGAGCTCGCCGAGCGTTGCCACGCCGAGGTCGTCCAGGTCATCGGCCGCAAGTTCTCGCTATATCGCGAGTCCTCGCGCAAGGACATCGAGAAGATCAAGCTCGTCTAAGAGCCAATGATCCGGCGAGCCAACATATAGCAAGCTTACGGGCGCCCAAGTACTTCGGGCGCCCGTATTTTATCGCTCGACCAACACGCGATTGAGCCGCCCCTCCACCAAGCGCTCGTATAGACGCCGCGTCTCGGGCTCGGGCACGCCATTGACCTGCTCCCTCAGATGGTGCATATGCCCGCTGTACAGCTCGACGATATCGCGCCGCCGCCCCGCTGCACTGTAGACGCGCATGGCGCAGCGCACCATATCCTCACGCGCCGTTTCCTGTCGAAGCCCCGACTCCGCCAGCCAAATCGCCGACTGCAGATCGTTTTCTTCTAGAGCGGCATTTGCTCCCTTAATCATGCAATCGATGTACTTTGACTGCATAATGCGTCGCATGCGCAAAAAGTAGGTGGGATTACAGCCATTGGGAACATACAGCGGTCCGGCATAAAGCTGCTCAATCTTAAGGCACAGCTCAACTAAATGGGGTCCGCGCGCACCCGTGCGATTTCCCAAAACCTCGCGGCTTATCTGGTCAAACAGCCGTACATCGGTCTTGACGTAGTCGCCGTTGAGTCCGATGCATTCATTTTGGATGAGCACACACGACTTGCCATCCGGCGTCGGTCCCAAAGCCGACCGCAAGCGCGATATCGTCGAGTACAGGTTGTTGCGGGCACTATTGAACTCGGCATGGGGCCACAGCTCCATGGCCAGCGTCTCACGATCGACGAGCGCATCCATGCCCAGCGCAAGCCGCTCGGCAAGCGTCGCCGCCTTCTTGCGGCGCCACATTTTGTCCGTGATGGGAAACCCGTCGCGCTCGGCGCGAAACGCACCAAACATGCGAATCTCGATATGGTCGATGGTATCAACGGCTTCAACCTCGCCAGCCTGGAACAGGCGCTCGCCCTCCCCTTCCAAATCGTCGCGCAGCGAGTACCGCGACAGCTCGCGCACGGGAAGCTTCTTGCGTATCCTGCCCGCCGGCTCGCCCAGACAATGCATGGCAAGGCGCGCAAAGAGCCGATACGATGGCTCTAGAATCCCCGCACGATTCATGGACATCCAGGCCGCAAGATCGCTGTCTCGGCCCGCACAGGCCAAATGCAGCGCCACCATCCAGGCTTCTGCGCCACCAACCTGCGTCTGGCTTATATCGAGTAGTTCCGCTTCCTCGCGCACCGAAACCATCGAGGTGTTACGCAGATATGCCGCGCGTTCCAGCAGCAATGCGTTATCGCGCATGTACGCAATCGGCTCCTCGGCAAGTTTGAGCACTTGGACCGCACGGAACTTTGCATTAACCGGCCGTCCCTCTGCCAGCGACTGCCAGCCTTCTAGCAACAGGCCAAACAGCTGAATCTGGTTGTCGCGCATGCGCACAGCAAAACGATCGAGCTCGTTGAACGCCGCGTCGTCGGTTACCGGCAAGCCGGAAAGGAGCCGCCGTGCCGCCAACACCATGCGCACCCAGATAGCCATCGCCTTAAGCCCGCGTACGTCGAGCGCCTCCCGCACCACAGTCATCTCGTCGTCGCGCTCGTCGGTTCCCGCAAACGACCCATCAAAGAGCTCCACCAGCATGCTATCGGCCCGTATAAAAATCCCCGCGATGTCGAGCTCACAGTCGTAGGCCTTGCTTGTTTTGAGCTGCTGTAGAACGGCGCCGTCATCTCCCCGCTCGGTCAGGCATCGCTTGACCTCGATATGCGCGGACAGCATGTCGAGTGCGGTATGGGATGTCTCGATTTCTGGCACGGCCAGGTTCGTAGGGAGCCCAAGCCCGTTGTCCCCATAGCAAACAGCCGTCAGTGTCTGGGCCACCCTCCATGAAACAGGGTCTATTTCGCAGGCCGCCCGTTCGCCCCCGCGCTCGATGACCGATGCCATATAGCGGGCGAGCTTTGTGTTGGACACGCTGACCGCTGCCAGATATACGCCAAGCGCCTCGGCAGGCGTTGGCTCTAGAGCCGGATCGTCGGCATCGATCGTGCCCAGCGCTGCTCGGCAGATATCGGCCCCATGCCCCGTCAGAGCAAGATCGACCCCATACTGTCCAGCAAGTTCAAGAACCGCTTCACGGTCCAAAAAGGCGTCCGCCAGGCCCATCGCCGTATCGCATCGGCCCGCCTTAAGCAAAATCCGGGCCGCCCTCGGAACAAGTTCGGGGCGAACCTCGGCCACCAACTTACGCAAACGCAAGCGTCCGTTATCCTCCGTGCCCAGACACGTAAAACTCCGCTCGGCGGGATCCAAGCCAAAGATCGGGTAGTCGCGTACAAAGTAGGACTGGTCGACCATCGACAGCCTTACCCCACAAGCCTCGAGTTCTGCGATATTACCCTCGCCCATCAAAACCATGAGACATGCCACGCAAAACAGCGCATTATTGTCGAGCGAAGCCAGATCGACAAGTGCCGCGCCATATACGTTGACAATCTCGTTTTCGAGCAGACCGGCTACGTCGCCTTGGCCATACAGACCCGTCTGCAATGCCGAAACAAGCTCGGGCACGCCTTGCGTGAGCTGATAAAAGTCGAGCGATGTGCTGATCGAAAACGCCGATGCCCACGCCGAATACTCATAGGCATGCACCTTGAGCATCTGCGCATTGATCTTAACCGAATCGCCCAGCCCATGAATCAGCTGACGATTTGAAGGACGGCAGGAGATAAAGACCCCTACCCCCATAGCGCGCAGGCCGCGGATCCTGTCGATGAGGTCTTCGGTATCGTGCTGATCGAGGTTTGGCACATTATCAATCGCGATAAGAGAGTGCGGTTTGTCTTTGAGTTCTTCGGTAACCACCTCGAGCTGCATAAACACCTCGCGCCCAGTGGCGCGATCGGCCTCGATAATCCGCACGGGGCCTCGCGTCGGGTCGCATTTAACCTCATGGGTGTACTGCAGCAGCACCGAGGTCTTCCCAAACCCGTCGGGCGCATAAAGAACCACGATGCCGGCCTTTCGGCCCTTGGCAATAAGCTCATTCATCAAGCGTTCGCGTCGCACCATATAGCCTCCGCCTAACGGCATCAGCTCGAGGTCGTCTATACCGCTCAAATCGTTTACCATGCCCGCTCCTCAACTCGACCGTATGGACACTGTAGCCGCAAGACCATACAAGCCGCGCTATGAATAGAGCGACCTTGTGTTTTAGGTTGTCTTTTGGTACGCAAGCGGCAAGTTTTTGTACAGCGAGGGCCGATTGTTATTAATCCCCCGACTAATCGGTCTTTAAGCAGGTAAATGAGCTTGTCAGCTTGTCCCATCTAAGCGGCAGTGTAACGCAGATGAACAAGGTTCAGCCATGTCATTCAACTCGCCTAGCACCCGCTACCGTCTACGACCTACTAGTGGCATTTTTGCATAGAATCTGGTATAGAATGAATCAAGCTGTTGGACATCCGGCATTCGTCAAGCTTGCGGCAAGATTTTGGTCAAGTGGGCAAAAAGGGATAGCAAAAAGGCCCCCGCAAAGCGGAGGCCTTAGGCAAGGCTATGTCGAGCTGCAGGATTCGCGCTACTCGCAGAGCGAAAGGGCGGCCTCGTCGGCAACGACAACGCAGTTGGTGTGCAGCTGCAGGATCGAAGCCGGGCACTCGGGCGTAACCGGACCATAGCACATGTCATGCACGGCCTGAGCCTTGGCCTCGCCATTGGCGACGACCAGGATCATGCGGGCATACATGATGGTCTGGGTACCCATGGTGTAGGCCTGACGGGGAACATCGTCGATGCTGTCGAACAAGCGGCTGTTGGCCTGAATGGTGCTCTCGGTGAGGTCGACGCAGTGCGTACCCTTGGAGAAGTGGTCATCGGGCTCGTTGAAGCCGATGTGGCCGTTGTTGCCAATGCCGAGCAGCTGCAGATCCGGGTAACCGGCAGCGGCGACGATCTTGTCGTACTCAGAGCAGGCAGCGGCGGCGTCGGGGTTGGAACCGTCGGGCACATGCGTGTTGTTCAGGTCGATGTTGATGTGATCGAAGAAGTTCTCACGCATGAAGTAGTGATAGCTCTGGGGATCGTCGTGCGAAAGGCCGCGATACTCGTCCAGGTTATAGGTGCTGACCTCGGCAAAGTCGACGTCGCCCTTCTTGTACCAAGCAGCGAGCTGCTTGTAGGCACCGATCGGGGTGGAGCCGGTGGCAAGGCCCAGTACACAGTCAGGCTTGAGGATAACCTGGGCCGAGATGATATTAGCGGCCTTGCGGCTCATATCCTCGTAGTCTTTAGCTTTAATGATCTTCATTACGCGTCCTTTCTCGTACAAGAGAGGCAAGGCTCCCTTACAAGCACTTGCCCGCGGCCCGCGTCGGCCGCAACCAACGTGTGCGGCCACCAGGGCGAGGTCGCGTAATGTATGTGTCTCGTGTCTAACCGCGTCGAGGCCCCTGCCCGTCCACGGTGACCCAAAGCTGTTTAGCTTCGGACAAATCCCATCTTGCCACGGAGGGCGTCCTCTTTCAAGGGCGCCCTCCGTAAACGTGTTTGAATTGTAGGCTAATGGCCATGTGCACTTGCTAGCGCTCGCGAGCAACGATGAGTTGGTCCATCTCTTCGACATGCACGCCAACGGAGCCCTTGATGCTCGAGAACTCAACGGAGTTGCACACCAAGATGGGAACCGTCACATCGTAGCCCTCGGCAGCAATTGCCTCGCGATCGAACTCAATGAGTACATCGCCCTTATGGACGATGTCACCCACTTGCGCATGTACGGTAAAGTGTTTGCCCTCGAGCTGAACAGTGTCCAAACCAACGTGGATGAGCACGTCCAGGCCATCGACCGTGTTAAGCGCAACAGCGTGTCCCGTGGGGAAAATGGCCTCGACCTTGGCATCAGCCGGTGCAATCACACGCGTTCCGGTGGGCTGAATCGCCACGCCCTGGCCCAAAAGGCCGGTGGCAAACGTCTGATCGTTTACCTCGGAGAGCGGAATGACGTCGCCCGAGATGGGAGCATCCAGCGTAAGGACTCGACCACGCATACCAAAAGACCTTAGGACTTTAGTGAACATGCTCCCCCTCGGACATACCAATCAATCAAAATAACCTTAACAGTTTACCACTTGGCACTGGTTTTTGACCATTAGGGAAGTTCGCGCTTGACAACCTCGACGATGTCGTCGACAACGCGCTGGGTCAGCTCGTGCGTCTCGGCCTCAGCCATCACGCGAACCAGCGGCTCGGTACCGCTCGGGCGCACCAGAATGCGACCGCGGCCGTCAAGCTCCTTCTCGGCAGCAGCGACGGCATCCCAGATGGGCTGGCAATCGTCCAGACCGGCCTTGTTGTCGGAATGCACGTTGACGAGTACCTGCGGATACTTCTTCATGATGCCGGCAAGATCGGTGAGGGTACGACCGGTGCGCTTGAGCACGGCCAGCAGTTGCAGAGCCGTCACCAGGCCGTCGCCGGTGGTATTGTGCTCCAGGAAGATGATGTGGCCGGACTGTTCGCCGCCGATGACGGCGCCGTCCGCGAGCATGCGCTCCAGAACGTAGCGGTCGCCCACGGCGGTTTGGACCATCTCGAAGCCCTGCTCCTTCATAGCGATGGAGAAGCCCAGGTTGCACATGACGGTCGAGACGATCTCGGAGTTGGCGAGCTTGCCGCGAGCGGCGAGGTCAGAACCGCAGATAGCTAGGATGTAGTCACCGTCGATCTCATTGCCCTCGCTGTCCACAAAGAGCACGCGGTCGGCGTCGCCGTCGTGGGCCAGACCGATGTCAGCGTGGGTGCGCAGCACGAGCTCGCGCAGGGGCTCAAGGTGCGTAGAGCCGCACTCAACGTTAATGTCGGTGCCGCAGTAATCGGTGTTGATGGCATGGACCGTGGCACCCAGGCGCTGCAGCGCGGCGGGCGTAGTCTGGCAGGAAGCACCGTGACCGCAGTCGACGGCAACGACCAGGCCGTCGAGCCTCAGGCCATCAAGCGTATCGATGGCATGATCGACATATGCCTTGCGAGCGTCCTTCATCTTGATGATGTGGCCAACGCCGGCACCGGTCGGCAGCGTATCGGCAGCCATGGCTTCCTCGGACATGACCCAGGCGCTGATCTCTTCCTCGACAGCATCGGGAAGCTTCATGCCCTTGCGGCTAAAGAACTTGATGCCGTTGAACTCCGGCGGATTGTGCGAAGCGGAGATGACAATGCCGCCGTCGAGCTCGTTTTGAACAGTGAGCAGCGCCACGGCGGGCGTGGGAATGACGCCGCAGCAATGCGGACGGCCGCCCTCGGCCATAATGCCGGCGGTCAGAGCGCTCTCGAGCATGGTGCCCGAAAGGCGCGTGTCGCGGCCGATGCAAATATCCGGACCAAGGAACTTGGTCGCCGCGCGGCCCAGGCGAAACGCGAGGTCGCACGAGAGGTCGGCATTGGCGACGCCACGGACGCCGTCGGTACCGAAGATGTTCTGGGGCATAGGATTGCTCCTTCCCTAGCAGGCGATATACAACCGCCCACCCTAGTCGAAAAAGAAAAGCGGGACCCGCCGAGGAATCGGCAGGCCCCGCTTGTACATTGTATCTCGAAAGGAGATAAAACCTTAGCGCTTGGAGAACTGGGGAGCGCGGCGGGCCTTCTTGAGGCCGTACTTCTTGCGCTCGACCACGCGAGCATCGCGCGTAAGGAAACCGGCCTTCTTGAGGTCAGCACGGTAGTCGCCAGCGTTCAGAAGAGCGCGAGCGATGCCCAGGCGCAGAGCGCCGGACTGACCGGAGATGCCGCCGCCATCGCACAGAGCGATAACGTCGAACTGACCGGCGGTGTCGGTCACCTTGAAGGGAGCAAGGGCGTTCTCAACGAGCTGATGGCGGCCGAAATACTGCTCGGCGTCACGCTTGTTGATGGTCACCTTGCCGGTGCCGGGGACGAGACGGACGCGGGCGACGGCGTTCTTACGACGACCGGTACCCTGGTAGACAACGGTGTTCTCAGCCATCTTTAAGCCTCCAGCTCAATCTTCGTGGGGTTCTGGGCAGCATGCGGATGCTCGGCACCAGCGTAGACCTTAAGCTTGGTCATCTGGGCACGGCCGAGGGTGGTCTTGGGCAGCATACCGCGAACGGCGCGCTCGATGACCTTCTCCGGGTGCTTCTCCATAGCCTGGCGGAAGCTCTCAGCCTTGAGGCCGCCGTTGTAGCCGCTGTGGCGATAATAGGTCTTCGTGTCGGCCTTGTTACCGGTAAGCTGGACCTTATCGGCGTTGATGACGACAACGAAGTCGCCGCAGTCGCTGTTGGGCGTGAACTGGGGCTTGTTCTTACCGCGCAGGATCATTGCGATCTGGGTGGCAAGACGGCCCAGGACAGCACCATCGGCGTCGACGAGAACCCAGTTGCGCTGGACCTCGCCCTGCTTGGCGTAGTGAGTCGATTTCGAAATCACTTAGACTCCTCCATGTACAGTACGTGTTGTTACAGAGATTCACGGGGCTCTGCAAGTAACCCGTCCATATTACCCCGCTCGCCGCCCGAGTCAACAGGTATTTTGGCTCCGACCAGAGTTTCTGCACATGTCATCCATGGGTCATGACGTCGCGACGCTAGCGCTCGACGAATGCCTCGATGTCGGCCAGCAAGCGCTTAGCCTCCTGGCGGCCCTGAATATACAGGTCGAGCAGTTTGGCAGGATCGTGCTCGACATGGCCGACCTCGACCGGCTTTTGCGGAGCGACGACCAGCGCGCGGCCCTCGCGCTCATACTTCCACAGGTGCATGCGCTGGATGTTATAGCGGTCGTGGCGCGTCTCGATAGCCTCGAGCAGATAGGGGTAGTCGGCATAGCGGGCGCGTGCGGCGGGCATAAACTCGTAGGGCTTTTTCTCGTACGAGCGGTCCTGCGTGACAATGACAACCGCGCGATCGAAGCCCGCCTCCTCCAGCACGTGCTCGATAGGGACCGAATCGGCTACGCCGCCGTCGACGTATTTGTGCCCATCGATCTCGACCGATGGCGTCACCAGCGGCAGCGACGTCGATGCGCGCACGGCGTCGAGGTCAAGTACGGCGCTTTTGACCGGCAGGTACGTGGCGGTTCCAAAGAGCATGTCCGTCGCGACGGCGTACATCTCGATGGGGCTGGCGTCGAACGTCTCGTTGTCAAAGGGATCCAGGCGGTCCTGGACATCATTGAAGATAAAGTCGTAACCCACAATGGAGCCCGTGGACGCAAACGACGCGGCGCCCATGAAGCGGCTGTCGTTGCAGAAAGCCAGGTTGATGCGGTTGGCACGGCCAATCTGGTGCGACTTGTAGTTCACGCCGTTGAGGGCGCCGGCCGATACGCCATATACCGCCGGAATCTCGACGCCGGCCTCCATGAGAACGTCGAGCACGCCGGCGGTAAATTGTCCGCGAAAACTACCGCCCTCCAAGACGAGCGCGACCTTGCCGGCGTTCTTTGCCTTATCTTCTGCAGTCATGTTGACCTCCTGCGATTGCGTTTTGGCTTTCTTCTACCCAGTTTTGGAATGGAGGGCGCATAGGTTTTGGAGTTGAGGAGATGGAGCGGAAAGCGCGTCCCAGTTTGAGGCGGGATTCCGGGATGAACTTTCCGCTAGCCATTCATTTGGAAATTGCATCCCATTCCGAATGAGAATTCCGGGACGCAGTTTCCGCTTGATGTGTCATCCGGAAACTACGTCCCAGTCTGAGTGCGGATTCCGGGACGCGCTTTCCGCCTGGGCCGCCATTGGGAAGCGCGTCCCGCTCTGCATTGCCACGTCGTTTTCTTTACGCCCGCGCCCTGCACAGAGTTCGATTCTCCGCGGTTTGGGGCTTCCGTCGGAGCGGGGGGCGGGCAGCTGAAGCTCAGTCGACATCGCATCTGTTTTGGGCTGGGGCTTTGCGCGGAGAATCCGCGTATTTGTTTCGCAAATCCGCACCGGCTTCGGCCGCCTGCCGGCGTCCTCGCCCGCTCGCTACAAACGCTCCGCGTTTGCTTAACGCCCGCGCCCTGCACAGAGTTCGATTCTCCGCGGTATCTGTAAGTAATAAAAAAGCAGGTAGAGACACTTCTCTACCTGCTTGTAACTATTGGTGGAGGCGCGGAGAATCGAACTCCGGTCCACGAAAGCCCCCTGATTGGCATCTCCAAGCTCAGTCGCTGGTTTTGTCTCGGACGCTTTACGCGCAGCGACACGCTCGCGGCATCCCAACCGGTTCGGTCTTAGCCTGCGCCATACCGATTACGTGCGCAGGAGCATTCCCCTAAAATGACGTCGCGCCGGTGTCGGGGAAATCACCGGGTTGACGCGCCGCTATAAACTAAGCAGCGAGAGCCATAGGCTCAAAAGAAGAGTTGTTGTCAATTCAATTTGACGGTACCCCTGTTTAACGAGGCGAGGAGACCTCGGCTTGCTTCCTCTCTCAGAGCTATCGTGTCGAAACCAGTCGCCCCCGAATGTTGGGAAAGTCTGGATGGCATTGGGCACGAGCACCCAACAACCGTCGACTTTTCAAGGAACATGCGGGGCGAGCCCCGCTTGTGGAGTGTTATCTTACCACGTTCTGAAAGCGGACAGCTGTTCTATGCACGAGCTGTGAAGACCCCAATGTGCGCTGCACTTCGCACTTTTGCCACCAATCGCGTCACGTATATTTTCGCCAAGCACAATTGACCCGTCGAAAGGACCGTTATGGATACCAAGCAGCAACTCGTCAATGCCCTCGTAGGCCTGGGCTCAACCATTACCGAAGCTATGGATGTCATCGAAGGCTTTGTCCCCTGCGGACATCCCGCCCTCACGGTATCGAACGCACTCGTCGCGCTGGACGTTGACGATGACGCAGCTCTCGCCCAGCAGCTTGAGACCGTCGAGGGCTTTATCGACCACGTGAGTGAGAACCGCGGCGTGGCCGCCCACCACGGCATCGCGGTCGAGCTCGCGGGTCCCAAAGCCGATCTGCTCGCAGCAATCCGCGAGGTAGGCGCCCTTATGCAGACCGCAGGCGTCAAGAACACCCAGGCCAACGAGTGGGTCTACCGCAGCTTAGCCGCGCTCGACAGCTCCGACGAAAAGGCCGCCGAGCAGCTCACCGAAGCCCCCACCATCAAAGCTGCACTTGTCTAAAAAAGCCTGCACCCTGGCGGCTGCGATGCCGCCAGGGTGCAGGCCATACACTCAATCGAAAACGCTAATGCAAGTACGCCTTTGCGTTGCTCAGGCTGTAGGCAATCGTTGAGCCGTTGTGCAGCAGCGACGACGCCTGCGGCGTAATCGCGCCGGTAATGCCCAGCGCCAGCAGAGCCGAGTTGGTGAGCATCACCTTGGAGTAGGAGCTCGTCAGACGGTCGATGAGACCCTGGCTCATGCGGCGCAGGCGAACAATCGCATCGAGTTCCGTATCGGTCAGGATGATGTCGGCGACCTCCTTGGCGATGTCGCTTCCACCGCCCATTGCCAGCCCCACGTCGGCCAAACCGAGCGCCGGCGAATCGTTGACGCCGTCGCCCACCATGGCAACGTGGCGCCCCTCGCCCTTAATGCGCTCCACATAGGCGTACTTGTCCTCGGGTAGCAGTTCGGCCTTAAACTCGTCGACACCTGCCTCGCGAGCAATGCGCTCGGCTGTGCGCTCCGAGTCGCCCGTGAGCATGACCACGTGCTTAACGCCCAACGCGTGCAAGTCGGCGATGGCCTCGCGGACCCCGGGTTTAAGCGGGTCCTCGATACCGAGCACGCCCACGACCGTGCCGTCGACCGCCAGGTACAGCGGCGACAAGCCCTGCATCTGGGACTCGATGCGCTCCTTGATGTCGGATTCGAGCTGCGCGCCCTCGTCCTCAAACACAAAGTGTGCCGAACCGATGATGGCACGACGTCCTTCGATGGACGAAGCGATGCCGTGCGCCACGATGTACTCGACGGCGGCATGGCGCTCGCGGTGCTCGAGCCCGCGTTCGCGTGCCGCATTGACCACGGCACGCGCCACCGGATGCGGAAAATGCTCCTCCAAGCAAGCGGAAAGGCGCAGAATCTCGTCCTCGCTCCAGCCATCGGTAGTGAGCACGCAGGCAAGACGCGGCTGTGCCTCGGTGAGCGTGCCGGTCTTATCAAAGACAATGGTATCGGCCTTGGCAAACGACTCAAAATACTTCGCGCCTTTGACCATGACGCCCATCTTGGCAGCATCGCTCATGGCGGTCATGACGGCAACGGAACCCGTGAGCTTGAGTGCGCACGAGTAGTCGACCATCAGCGCCGCCGAGGTCTTGATGAGGCTACGCGTGGTAAGCGCAACCAGGCCCGCGAGCAGGAAGTTCCACGGAACGATCTTGTTGGCGAGGTCCTCCATGTGCGACTGACCCTCGGACTTGAGAGAGTCGGCCGTCTGCACGAGCGAGACGATTGAGCGCAGTTTGGTCTGCGCCGTATTGGCGCGCACGCGCACCAAGATGCTGCCGTCTTCCACGACGGTTCCGGCGAACACGTCGTCGCCTGCGCTGCGCTCGACAGCCAGCGGCTCGCCGGTCAGAGTCGCCTGGTTGACCATAGCGCTCCCCTGCTCGACAACACCGTCGATGCAGATGGACATGCCAGTGCGTACGGCGACCAGATCGCCGGGCTCGAGCTCAGTAGCGGCAACGCTTACCTCGGTGTCGCCGACGACCTTCTGAGCCTTGTCGGGCACATCGAGCAGCGAGTTGATGAGCTCGTTTTCGCTCATGGCGCGCGTGTAGTCCTCGAGCAGTTCGCCCACGTTGAGCAGGAACATCGTCTGGCCCGCGGTGTCGACATCACGTTTGACGAACGAAATGCCGATGGCCGAGGCATCGAGCACGGGGACGGTCAGGCGCGGCTGCGCGAGCTCGTGGAGAGCGGCGCGCAAAAAGGTCATGTAACCGGCCACAACAAAGATGGCGCGCAGCGGCGTAGGCAGGAACCAGCGGCGCGCGTAGTGGGCACCGACGAGTGTCGCCAGGTCCATAACGAGTTTGTGCTTGCGCGGCTCGAGTTGCATCACGTAGCCCGACTTGGCATCGGCGATAGCTTGAGCATCGAGTGCGCCCAAGGCGTCGAGCACGCTCGCGCGGCGCGGCTCGTCGTACTCCAGCGCCATCTGGCCAATGCGGCCATATACGCGCACTTTGCGCACGCCGTCGATTTCGCCGCCAAGCTTAAGAAGTGCGTCGAGATCGCTCTCTGGCACAGGACCCGCCAATTGAAGACGGGTCCTGCCGGGGATCTCGCTAATAATCGAGAATCTCATAGTTTGTGCCTGGGAGCGTTACTCGGCTGCCTCGTCAGCAGCGGCCTCGCTCTGGGTGATGTAGGCAGCCTCGGCAACCATGTCATCGACATTGGCCTTGGCCTGCTCGACCATGTCCTGGTAGCCGTTCTTGATGCGCATGCCGCACGCGATACCCTGCACGCAGGCGTTCTTTACCGGAGCGCTGGTGAGCAGCTTGATGCCGGCCGTGCCAAGCAGAAAACCGCCACCGACAAGCAGGGTGTTAAACGTCGACTTCTTCATGTTGCTTCTCCCTTTTGCCGCACAAGCGCGGCATGGTGCCTTAGCACCCGAGTTCATTAGTTTGCTCGAGTACGCTTTTGAAACTAGTTTAGTCGAACTATTACGGTCAACCAAAGTTAACCTTTTGGAAACTATGGGGGTGAACTCAATGTGACAAAGGGACTGTCCCTTTGTCACATTCCTACAGCTGCCAGGCAGCCGCTTCCTTTTGCAGTGCGACCATACGGGCAAATTCTCCGCCTGCCGCCTTGAGCTGCGCCGGAGCGCCCTGCTCGGCAACCACACCATCTTTGAGCACGACGATTTTGTCGGCATTTTCCACCGTACGCATACGGTGGGCAATAACGATAACCGTCTTGCCTGCAAGCAGACGGGAGAGCGCCTCCTGAACCACGGTCTCGTTTTCCACATCCAAGCTTGCCGTCGCCTCGTCCAACAGCACGATGGGTGCGTCTTTGAGCAGCGCGCGGGCGATAGAGATGCGCTGGCGCTCGCCGCCGGACAGCTTGGAGCCGTTCTCGCCGATCATGGTGTCGTAGCCCTGTGGCATGCGGCTCACGAACTCGTCGCAGTTGGCGGCACGTGCGGCCGCAAGCACTTCCTCATCGGTGGCGTCACGACGCCCGAGGCGGATGTTTCCCATCACCGTGTCGTCAAAGAGCAGCACGTCTTGGAACACAATGGCGTAGTCGCGTAGGAGCACCTCGGGATCCACGCTCGCGACATCCACGCCACCCACGGTGACCGTGCCTTCGGTGGCATCCCAAAAGCGTGCGGCCAGGCGGCTCACCGTGGACTTACCGGAACCCGAAGGACCGACCAGTGCCGTGACCTCGCCCTCCTTGGCGGTAAAGCTCACATCGGTAAGAACTTTCTCGCCGGCGCGTCCGTCCTCGCCCGCACCATAGCCAAATGCCACGTGATCGAACACCACATCGTGGCCCGCGGGCTCAAATTTCTCGCTGCCCCGCGCCACAGGCTCTTCCATGATGGAACGCATGCGCTTGGCAGAGGACTCGGCGACAAACAGCTCGGACATCAGCATCAACGCCTGGTCAAAAGGCGCATAGATGCGGCTCACCATAAGCAAGAAGGCAAACATCACCAAAAAGTCGACCCGCCCCGAGGCAACCATCGCGGCGCCCGTAACCAGCGTGGTGGCAATGCCCAGACGCAGGATGACAAAGGCGGAGTTGACCAAAAGCCCGTTAGCGAGCTCGCCCTTGGTGGTCTCGCACTCCTCGGCATCGATCACGGCGTTGAGTCCCTCAAGATAATGGGCCTCCTGGTTGGTGGCGCGGATCTCGCGAACGCAGTCGAGTGTCTCTTGAATTGCCTCGGTAACCTTGACCTTCTCGGCACGCACGCGATCGAACACCGGGGTCATGGGGCCGCGTGTTAGATACAGCACGGCAAAGGCCACGGGAACGCTCCAAAACGCCGCGATCGCCAGCTGCCAGCAAAAGAACAGCGACGCCACGAACACAATGGCGCTTGCGATGATGGCACCCCAAAGCTCTCCCAGCACGTGGCTGTAGGCGTGCTCCATGGCCTGGACGTCGCCCATGATGGTCTCGGTTAAATCGGCCAGATCACGGCGACCAAAAAACGACAGCGGCAGTTTGCGCAAGCGCTCGGCGATCTCCATACGCTGCTTGCCGCACTCCTCGTAGAAGATGCAGTAGGTGTAGTAATACTGCTGCCAGTTAGAGGCAAAGAGCAACACGAAAAAGACCAGGAGGCCACCCACGATCGGCAGGGTATCCGGCAGGTCGGCGCCGATGGCGAGATGTTCTACAAAACCGGCCATGACCAGGAATAAAAAGCCCATGCCGGCCATGGTAATGAGATTGGTGAGCGTGGTCCAGAAAATGCCGCGTTTTACGCCGGCGACGCCTTTATCGGATAGGAAATACTTCTTTTGGAATGAGGCGAACATTTAGGCCTCGCCTCCCTTCGTGACGGCGGCATCCACGGTCGCTGCAGTGATTTTCCAGCTCGCGGCCTGTTCGTATTCGGCCCACATCTTGGCATACAGACCCTCTTGGGACAGCAACTCGGCATGGGTACCCGACTCCTGCACGCTGCCCCGGTTGAGCACCACGATTTGGTCTGCGCCCACTACAGTCGAGAGTCGGTGCGCAATCATAATGACCGTGCGACCCGCCGCCAGCTTGCTAAAGGCGCGCTGGATGAGCGCCTCGTTCTCGGGATCGGCAAACGCCGTGGCCTCATCGAGCACCACGATAGGCGCGTCTTTAAGGATCGCGCGGGCGAGTGCCACGCGCTGGACCTCGCCGCCCGAAAGATACGCCCCGCCGGCGCCGAGCATGGTATTGATGCCCTGTGGGAGCTTGGCCACAATGTCGTCGCACTGAGCTGCGGAGAGAGCTGCACGCACTTCGTCGTCAGTGGCCGTAGGCTTGGAGGCGCGCACGTTATCGGCAAGTGTTTGCCGGAACAGCTGGTTGGTCTGGAACACGAAGGCGACCTGGTCCATAAGCTCGTGCGGATCCATATCACGAACGTCCACACCGCCTACGAGCACGCGACCCAAAGAGACATCCCAAAAACGCGGGATCAGGCTTGCGCAGGTTGACTTGCCGCCGCCCGAAGGACCCACAAGCGCAAGGGAACTACCAGCGGGAACGCTGAAACTTACATGGCTAACGGCAGGTGCTTCGGCACCCTCGTACGTAAAGCTCACGTCCTCAAATCGCACGTCGCCGCCGGCAGGGTGCTTGGGGTGGGCAGGCACGGAGAGCTGCTTGGAATCCATTACACTTCGAATACGAGCCAGCGAATCGGCACTCATCTGAGAGGCCTCGCCCACAAACATGAGCTTGGTCATGGCCGTCGGCACCACGGCCGAAAATATCGCGTAAAACGTGAAGTTGGCCATAAAATGCGCGAAGTCCGTCTCGCCCGGCGCCAACAGCAACGCCACGGGCAACAGGAATGCCACAAGACCATTAAGCGCGGTAAGGTTGAGTACCTGCGGACCTCGGCAGAACGTGCCCGCATAGTTTTGTGCCATGTCGGCGTATTCGGCGATCGCATCGTGGAAGGCCTTAAAGGAGTAGACCGTCTGCTGAAACACCTTGACCACGGGAATACCGCGTACGTATTCGGTGCCGGTCTTGTTCATCTTGACCAGCGCGCCCATGTAGGCCTTCATGAACTCGGCGCCTTTGCCGCTCATCATGGTGGCCATGGCGCCAAGCGAAACGACGACCGAGATAAGGCATGCCACCCCCAAGCGCCAATCGAGGGCGAAAAGCAGCACGAGCAGGCCTGCGACCATGGCGGCAGCGCCGGCGATATCGGGCAGCATGTGCGCGAGCAGGGTCTCGGTGGAGGCGGCGCATCCGTCTACAATACGGCGCAGCTCACCGGTGGCGTGCGTGTCAAAGTAGCCAAGCGGCAGCTTAAGCAGGTGCTTGCTCGTAGTCTTGCGGATATTGGACGCGCAGCGAAACGCAGACAGGTGGGTGCACATGAGCCCCACGAAATAAGCTACGATGCTTGCCAGGGCAAAACCCACGGCCCACCAGCCATACATCGCGATATCGGTGGCTTCGCTCCAGTTAGGTGCCACGGCGATCAGATCGCGCGCGACAAGCCAAATGCACACGTACGGGCCAAAGCTCAGCAGCTGCGAGAGCGCCGAGAGCGCCATGCCCAAATACGTTAGGAATTTGCGGTCACCGGCATATGCAAGCAGCTCGCCGATACCGCCACCTTCCTTTTTTGATTCCTTTGCCATGAGATTCCTTTCTAACGGCTTGAGAGTTAACCTCAATCAACTTATCATTGATATGTTAGCCAAGGCACACAATCGAGCCAGGCGCGGACGTTTCTGCAAAGGAAAGGGACGCTTTTGCAAATACGGCGGGCAGCGACCGACATAACCGAGCTCTACGCACCGCAATTTGAGCAGTTTGGCCTGGAGCTTACCGGCAAGGGCGCCGTCTTTACCGGCGAGGTGGCAAACGATCGGGCGCACGGACGCGCATGGATCATGCCCCTCTCTCCTGCCTGCATCGTCATGGAGCATTTCATCACCCCGACGCACGATATGTACCTGACCGAATACACACCCGAGCCATACGCCTGCGTGAGCGAGGTCAGCGCGCCCACACTTACATGCATGCCCGAGGCTGGCATAACACCCGCGAACATTAAACCCTTGCATGGACCGTGGCCAAACAATGCCGTTTGCAGCTTTATCCAAGATAGCTGTGGCGAGGAATTAAGCCCGCTGTTTGCGGGGGAGCTTTATCACTCGTGCTCGGTGCTCTTTTTGCCTGGATATTTTGACGAACTGGAGCACCGCTATCCCACCGAGTTCGCGGGAATCTTTGAGGCGTTTGCCGAGCCATGGCACGAGGAGGCAGCATCCGCCATCTGCCGCACGCTCCACCGGATTAACGAGGACCGCGCCCGCACCGTAGGCGGACACGTCTATATGCAGGGCATCGTGGAGACCATGGTCGCGGAGCTCGCCTGTTCGCGCGCGGCCCACAAGCAGGCGCGGCAGGCGGCAGACACACGCGTCAGCATAACCATTGCCGAAGAAGCAACGGCAATGATTGAGCGCGCGCTCGACAAAGGCAGACGTGTGGGTATCAACGAGGTGGCCGAGAGACTCTACACAAGCCGCTCCAAACTATGCGCCACCTTTAAGGCCCAAACCGGCGAGTCCCTGGGCGCCTACATTCGCAGACGCCGCATGGAGCGAGCACAGGACCTTTTGGCCGATAGCGCGCTCACGATAGCGCAGGTGGCAGAGCGGCTCGACTACCCTCAGCAGGCCGCCTTCGCCCAAGCCTTCAAACAATACACCGGCATGACACCCACGGCTTGGCGAAGCAAGCATCGCTAAGGCCCAAGCTCCCTGGCCGTAACGGAGCGATTAATTAGCCGCCGCCCGTCAGCTCACCCAGGATCTAAACGTCAAGATGCGCACAATCAAGCGCCTTTTTGATAAGAGGGACAGATCGATCAGCCAAAT
The DNA here is from genome assembly GCA_900542635.1 of uncultured Collinsella sp. Classification (GTDB taxonomy): domain Bacteria; phylum Actinomycetota; class Coriobacteriia; order Coriobacteriales; family Coriobacteriaceae; genus Collinsella. The sequence continues at coordinate 15,574 of UQOJ01000001.1, read as the reverse complement.
ACAACGGAATGTTGAGCACCCCGTCGTCGAGCTTTAGGTTCTTAAGTGAGTAGCGGACCCTCAATGGAGTCGTCTCCGCATGCTTGTCGGCATAGTACTTAAGGCTCTTGGAATGAACGACCTCTCCCGATTTGACCTCGACGGGAACGATTTCGTTTCCGACTTGAATCAAAAAATCGACTTCGTGCTTCGGCTTCTCGTTTGTCCAATAACGCGGAGCAGCATCTAACTGTGAAAGTAATGCCTGAAGCACATAGTTCTCAGCAAACGAACCTTTGAACTCCGAAAATAGCGCATCCGAGATGGCAAAAGCGGACGCATCCAGCCTTGCCATGCGGCGCAGCAAGCCGACATCAAGACAGTAGACTTTAAATGCCTTGAGGTCATCGTACGCAGAGAGCGGCACACCACCGGCAGCATTAAGGCGAACCGCCGTGATGAGCCCAGCATCGGCAAGCCATTCCAGAGCATCCTCGTATTCTCGAGCACGAGCCCCCTCGCGCACCGCACCCCAAACGAACTTTTTGTTCTCGCGCGCCAACTGAGCTGGAATCGAGTTCCATATTTGCGAAAGCTTGGCGAACTGCGCACGGCCACCATGCTTGGCAAAATCGCGCTCGTAGGAATCCAAGAGATCAGACAACACCTTATCGACCTGAACGATATCGCCCGTCTCCGCCCACCGGCCAAGAGCCTCTGGCATGCCGCCGCATGCAAAATAACGACGAAGATGCTCGACGAGACGGACATGGAAGAAATCGGGCACTGTCTCGATCTGATCCAGGCCGCCAAGGTATTCGTCGTAGTTTGCAGCGCCCTCGGCTTTCAGAAACTCGGAAAAGCTCATGGGGCGCATCTCCATGAACTCGACCTTTCCCACCGGAAAAGCGCTGGTCTCACGGGACAAGCGAACGCCCAACAAAGACCCTGCGCATGCGACGTGATACTCGGGGGCCTCGTCACAGAAGTATTTAAGGGCGCCGACTGCAGAAGGACAATCCTGGATCTCATCAATAATAAGCAGCGTTTCGCCGGGATTGATAGGCTGTCCAAGTGCCAGGGAAAGATTTGAGATGATCCGTCGAGGATCGCGCGTACCTTCGAAAAACTGAGCGTACTCGCTCTGTACCCCAGGTGACGGCTCCTCGAGCGTCAGATACACAAAATTGAGGTACGAGGTTCGGCCGAACTCCTTAAGCGCCCACGTCTTTCCAACCTGGCGCGCCCCCTTAAGGATAAGCGGCTTACGATATTCTGACGCTTTCCAAGCGTTAAGCTTGGCAATGATATCTCGCTGCATGACCGAACCTCCCGCAAAGAAACTTCCGTAAACGTGATATTTCCCACATTTTACCCTAGGCAAAACGTGACATTTATCACATTTACGGAAGTTTTAAGCTCATTTCGCCACACTTTCATCACATTCAAAAGGCGGAGGCGCATTTTGCGCCTACGCCACCATCTTTCCTATCAGCCCGCCTGACCCGAACGGCCGAGTCGTCACGAAACCCAGGAGCCCCGGCAGGGCGGGTGCTTGCTCAAAATGAGTTCCGCACGCAAAGAAGGCCACTTAATGTGGCCTTCGTCTTGCGCAGGACTGTTCGAAATTTTGAGGAAGCACCCGCCCTGCCGGGGCTCCCGGGTTCCCGTTTACGAGAGCGACGTTCTCAGCAACTCGTTAAAGAGCTTCGGGTTGCCCTTGCCGCGGCTCGCCTTCATGCACTGGCCCACCAAAAAGCCAATGACCTTCTGGTTGCCGTCACGATACTGCTGCGCCTGATCGGCACAGTTCGCCAGCACCTCGTCCACGATCGGCTGCAGTGCGCCGGCATCGCTCACCTGACGCATGCCGCGCTCGTCGACGATCTTGTTGGGGTCATCACCGGTCTGGGCCATGGCCTCAAAGACCTCGTGCGCCTGGTTAGAGCTGATGGCATCGGTCGCCAGCAGCTTGGCAAGCGCCGCAACCTGAGCCGGCGCAATGCCGGACTCTGTCAGTGAGACACCCGCACCCTTAAGGTAGGCGATCATCTCGTTCACCAGCAGGTTCGCGACCGTCTGGGCCTCCTTGCCAACCATACCGGCAGCGGCGGCCTCAAAGAACTCGGCAAACTCCGGGTCGCCGGCAATCTGCTCGGCGTCGGCCGTCTTAATGCCAAAGTCGGCCTCAAAACGGGCACGCTTGGCATCGGGCAGCTCGGAAATCTCGCCACGGCAGCGGTCGATGAACTCGTCGTCCAGATCGAACGGCGCCAGATCGGGGTCGGGGAACAGACGATAGTCGTCGGCCGTCTCCTTCACGCGCATGACCACGGTGCGCTTACGGCTGGGCTCCCAGTGGCGGGTCTCCTGATAGATGATGCCGCCCTCCTCGAGCACCTCGGCCTGGCGGCAGATCTCGTAGGCAAGGCCGTCATGCAGACTCTTAAACGAGTTGAGGTTCTTAAGCTCGGTCTTGGTGCCCAGCTTGGTCTCGCCGCGGCGGCGCAGCGACACGTTGCCGTCGCAGCGCATGGAACCCTTCTCCATGGAGCAGTCGGAGATGCCCAGCGTCACAAAGATGCGACGGAGCTTCTCCATAAACAGGCGCGCTTCCTCGGGCGTACGCAAGTCGGGCTCAGTCACGAGCTCAATCAGCGGCGTGCCGCAGCGGTTGTAGTCGACGAGTGACTCGGCCGCGGCGGTAATGCGGCCCTCGGCGCCGCCCACGTGGACCATCTTGGCAGCGTCCTCCTCCATGTGGATGCGCAGGATGCGGATGGGCACCGTGTAGGAACCGTCCTCGCGGCGCTCGGGCATCTGCAGGTTGGACGCGTCATAGCTAGCCAGATGGCCGGCGCGCTGATTGCCTTCGCGCATGGTAGAGGTCATGGACGTGGACAGGCCCTCGGCGTTGGCCGAGGCGCTCGCCAGGCTCTGGGCCTCGGCCTCGCCAAACGCGCAGTCGGGGCGCTCGGCGGCACCGCGACCGGTCACGTCCAGATCCAGGTGGCCGTACATGGCAAAGGCGACCGGACCCTGCGTGGTCTGGAAGTTCTTGGCCATGTCGGGATAGAAGTAGTGCTTGCGGTAGAACATCGAGTGGCGCTGGATCTCGCAGTTGGTGGCGAGACCGGCCTTGACGATGCTCTCGATGGCGCGCTTGTTGGGCACCGGCAGCGCACCGGGCAGGCCCAGGCACACCGGGCACACGTTGGCGTTGGGCTCGTCATCGTGGCTAAGCTTGCAGTTGCAGAACATCTTGGTATCGAGTGCGGTGAGCTCGGTATGGATCTCCAGGCCGATCACGGCCTCCCAATCCTGCAGGACCTCGGAAAGCTCCTTCATTACAGCTCGCCTCCCTTCCCGGCAAAATCGGGCGCGACGGCCAGCGCGGGCGCACCCGTGGCGGCATCGGCAAAGCCGCGCTCCAGGGCGCGGGCAAACGTGAGCAGCTGACGGTCCTTAAACGCCGGACCAACCAGCTGGGCAGAAACGGGCAGCTGAGTACCCTCGCCCAGGCCCAGCGGCACCGAGATGCCACCGTTGCCACAGATGTTGAGCGAGATGGTGTACAGGTCGGAGAGATACATCTGCGTGGGGTCGCTGATCTCGCCAAACTTAAAGGCCGTGCGCGGCGAGGCGGGCATGAGGATGGTGTCCACCTTGGCATACGCGGCGTCGTAGTCCTGTGTGATGAGCGTGCGGGCCTTTTGCGCAGCATAGTAGTACTTGTCGTACACGCCCGAACTCAGCAGGTAGGCGCCGAGCATCTGACGGCGCTTGGCCTCGGCGCCAAAGCCGTGGGCGCGCGAAAGCGAGCTCTGGTCGGACAGGTTGGCGCAGCCCTCCTCCTGATAGCCGTAGCGAATGCCGTCGAAGCGGGCCAGGTTGGAGAATGCCTCGGCAGGGCCGATGACGTAGTAGGCGGCGATGGCGGCGTCCAGGTGCGGCAGGTCGACCTCGACCAGCTCGGCACCCTGGTTCTGCAGCTCCTGGGCGGCGCGCTGAACAGCGGCCTTAACCTCGGGCGTCAAGCCCTCGGCCTCCATAAACGCAGGGATAATGCCCACGCGCTTGCCCTCGATGCTGTCGTTGAGATGCTCGGTAAAGTCGACGGCGCAGTCCTGGCTGGTGCAGTCGTACGGATCATGGCCCGCGCCGGTAAGCGCGTTCATGGCCAGCGCGACATCCTCAACCGTGCGGCCAAAGGGGCCCACCTGGTCGAGCGACGAGCCAAAGGCAACCACGCCGTAACGGCTCACGGCACCATACGTGGGCTTAAAGCCCACCACGCCGCACAGCGACGCCGGCTGGCGAATGGAGCCGCCGGTGTCCGAGCCCAGCGAGAGCGCGACCTCGCCCGCGGCGACGGCGGCAGCGGAACCGCCCGAGGAGCCACCGGGCACGCGCTCGGTATCCCAGGGGTTGTTGGTGCGATGGAAGGCCGAGCTCTCGGTAGAGCTACCAAAGGCGAACTCGTCCATGTTGGCCTTGCCCATGGGCAGGCAGCCGGCATCGAGCATGCGCTGGACGCAGGTGGCGGTGTAGACGCTCTGGTAGTCCCCGAGCATGCGGGAAGCGCAGGTAGTGCGCGTGCCCACGAGGTTCATGTTGTCCTTGATGGCCAGCGGCACGCCCGCGAGCGGGGGCAGCGGCTTGCCTGCGGCACGGTCGGCATCCACGCGCGCGGCGGCCTCGAGCGCAAGCTCGGGCGACACCTGCAGGAATGCCTGGACCCCGCCCTCACGCGCCTCGATGGCAGCAAGGGAGGCCTGGGCCACCTCAGTAGCGGTAAAGTCGCCGGCGGCAACGCCTGCGGCGATCTGGGCGGCGGTAAGAGAATCGAAGCTCAGCGCCATTACTCGCTCTCCCCCTCTCCCAAAATGGACGGCACGCGGAAGTAGCGGTCACGCGCGCTGCCGGCGTTCTCGAGCGCAACGTCGAGCGGCAGGTCGCGCTCGGGCTCGCGCAGGTCATCGCCCATCACGTTGGACAGGCTTCCGATGGGATGGAACGTGGGCTCCACGTCGGGCAAGTCATATTGCAAGACGGGCTCGAGCATCTGGACAGCGTCGTTCAGGTAGGACGTCATCTGGGTGAGCTCGTCATCGGTCAGTGCGATCTTTGCGTACTCGGCGATGCCGCGCACGTCTTTCTCGCTGAGTGCCATAGGCGCTCCCTTCCGCATAACAGATAAACCGCTCTAGTATACAAGGCAACGCCGCTTGGAGCAGGTGCTTTACCCAAATGCAGCGAAAACGTAACGAGGACGGCGGGCTGGCAGGCGGCGGGCCGGCGGTTCCGCAGCGAAAGCGCACCGTCCATAGCGAAAACCGCGGCGCCCGCAGCGAAAACCGTCCCGCCCACAACGAAAATCGCGCCGCCCACAACGAAAACCATCACAACATTCGACGCTTTTCATCAAAATCGCGATTTTCATCGAATGTTGTGATGGTTTGGAAGCCCCGACCACCACAAAGGTGACTGTCCCCATTGTGGTGGTTCTGAACGATGCCCTATGCCGAGGCCTTGGCCTTGCGGCGCTTGCGGACCGTGTGGATCACGATGTCCAGCAGCAACAGCACAATGGCCACGACCACGATGAGCACGGCAAACTCGCGCTTGCCCCAGTGGCGGCCGGCCAGCGACTTTTGCTTGTCGACATCCTTCTTGTTGTACTTGGTGCGCACGCAATGCACCAGCAGGCGATGGTCGTTCACGCCGTAGGGCGTGCAGGTGACGAGCGTCACCTTGTCGGCGCCGGGCTCGATGGTCAGCGACTCCATCTCCTCGGGCAGCACCACCTCGGAGTCCACCATCTTGTAGGCGAGCGTCTTGTTCATGGTGTGCAGCAGCACTAGGTCGCCGGGCTCTAGCGAGTGGATGTCGTCGAACATGCTCAGGTTGCGCATGCCCGAGTGCGCGGTGAGCACGCAATGCGTCGAGGTGCCGCCCACCGGCAGGCTCGTGCCCTCCAGGTGGCCGACGCCCGCCATAAGGACTTCTTCGCTCGTGCCGTGGTAGATGGGCATGCTCACGTCGATGGAGGGGATTTCGACCCAGCTCATCATGGGGTCGCGGTCAAAGATAAGCTGCTGAGCGTAGGGCTCGATCTGGTCGGCGGGAAGCTCGGTGGCCTCGCCGGCAAGTTGCTCGTTAAAGGAGCGTGCCTGCAGCAGGATGCGCTCGCGCTCCTCTTCCGAGAGCGCGTCCACTGTGCTGGACACGGTGCTGATCTGGTTGAACACGCCCGAGGCCTCGAGCCGGTCCAAGATCCACGGCCAGGTCATAAGGCCCACGCCAATAAGGATGATGACGATGGTGATGAGCCGGTCGGCCCAACGCGGCAGCCGTTTGCGACGACGTTTGGGCTTGGGCTTGGGTTGCGGGCTTGAGCCGCCGCTGGCCGCAGCGTTATCGCTCTTCATATGTTTAGCGCCCTGCACCATCGCCGGTCACTCCTCTAAAGCTCAGGTTGTCTAAACAAATAATAGCCGATTAGCAAGCTTCCGCGCCGGACAACGCCGCTAGACTGCACCGTCCAGTCGAGGATAAGCCCGCATTTGCGTTTTCAAAATGTCCCGAATCGGTTGGGCGATTCGGGATACAATGTCAATAGGAAACGACGCATCCCGCGTAAGTGTTCGAAAGCGCGGGCGGCCTAGTTTTCTGGTTTTGTTAAATGCCCGGGCCTCTAACCCCGGGCATTCTTATTTGCGCTTGTGGCGCAAATGCCGTCCACCGTCCGCACCGCGCGTGCGCCTACGGACCTTAAACCGAACCTCATACGAGTCAAGAAACGCGATGACGAACGTGCCCACCGCCGCGAGGGCGGCGAGCGCGTTAAGGAATTTCAGCATTTGGGGACCTCCGATCGAGTCGTCGGCCGCCCGCGCACGGAATGCGTCGCAAGGGTATTTTACTGCGAGCACTCGCACTTACAGCTGGTAAACGCAACATTTGCAAACATCTGTTCGATATTCATGTGCTTGATCCATCGGACGATGGAGGCTGGCTGCGTTATCCCAAAAAACGGGGCAGGCTCCAGCACGGAGTCTGCCCCGAAAAGAGAATGGCAAAGCAAGAACGTGGATGGACGAGAAAAGTGTCCGCAAGTCTCATGGCCATCACATCCCACCTGCCAAAGAGATGGATGAGCGAGCGTTACTCCTGCTCGGACTCCTCAGCCTGCTTACGGCTGCGGATGAGGTGCGCCACGCCAATGCACAGCACCGCGCCACCAGCGATCCAAGTGAAGGTCACGCCATTAAGGCCGGTGAGGGGGAGGCCGACATGCTTGGTATCGCCAACGGTGATGTTGAAGGTACCGTCGCCGTTTGTAGCTGTGCCAGCCTTGGCTTCGAGCTTGTTGTCGTCCTTCGCATCGTTCGGCGTGCCGATGATGACCTGGTCTTTCTGACTGGTATTAATCTCATACTTGGCTCCAACCGGGCTTTTGCCTGAAGCCTCGCTGTCCCTGTTTGGCGTAATCGTGAAATCGAAGGGCTGCACTTTATCGTAATTAGCGGGAGCGTCCGTCTCCACAACCGTATAGGTTCCCGCACCAAGGCCCTTGATAGTAATAGCACCGTTGGTGACGGAAAGCTTGCACTCAGCGTCTACGAGGGTTCCATCGGACTTAACGTATCTCCCCACCAAGTTGGAATCCGCCGCTGACTTCACCTTGATAGTAAATTTAATATTCGAATCCTTAAGCGCCTCCTCGGTGCCAAGGTCAACCTTATTAAGCTTGAGACCATAGGTGTAGGTCTTGACCTCATCGGGCACCGTCGTGCCGGTGTCGGTGGTCATAGGGTTGTTTGAGTACGTAAGCGTAGCGGTGTTGGTGTTGCCTGCGTTGCCTCCAATGGCGGCCTCGCTATTGATCTTTGCCTTATAGGAGACGACAATGCAGGATTGCGAGGTAACACCCGCCACACTCTTAAGATTGCTGCAGGTCCAAGTCGTCGTCTTGTTGCCGTTCGCATCCGCATCACCGCTATCCGGCGTAAACGAGTTCGTGATGTTCGACATCGGATTCTCGTGCTTAAGATCTTTCTGCGCAGCATCCTTGCTTGCATACAAATACACCTGAGCACCATCCTGCAGCGTCAGGCCCTTGGAAATTTGATCGGAGAACCGATAGTAATACGTATCGTACGTGTCATAGTTGTCAGCGATAGTACCGTAGAGGTTGAACGTTACGTCCTGCCCAACATGGGAGTCGCTCGCATCGAGCTCATTATCGCCCTCGGCGCTCACGATTTTCTTATCGACGGCAGGGACGCTCTTCTTGGGAGTCACCACTTTATTATTCGTGCCATCAACGACCGCATATACAGGCGAGGTAAAAACGTCCTTCGATTTGGTATTCGAACCTTCCGCAACGCTATTGGTCAGGAAAAGCCAGTAACCAGCGGTAAGACCAGAAAGGGACGCGCTACCCGCAGCCGTCGTATGCCAGCCACCGCTGTTCTTCAGATCGGCAGCAATCTTGTTCAGAACGTGGCCGCTGCTGATTCTAGTATTTTCGTCGGTCTTCTCGGTGCCTGCGTTGTGTTTGTTCAGCCAATCAGCGGCATCCTGCGCGTTATTGCTAATGTAGGATTCATCCTTTTCCTTGATGGCGTTTACGACAGCAGTTTGGACGTCGGTGCTGGCCCACGCGATGTTGCTCACAGTCGTGCCCCCGGCGGTCGTCGTAACCGTAGCCGTAAAGATTTGAATGCCCTTATAGGTCGTGGACGCTTCATAATCAGGATCGTTGAACGTCACAGTTGAGCCGCTCTCAGCCGCAAACGCCATGGTCACCGGGGCCATGACGCCGCCGAAGCTCAGCGCTGCTGTGAGGCCGGCGGTTACTGCCAGGCGTGCGATGTTCTTGCTCATGCTCATCTTCTTTTCCTCTGCTTTCTGCTTGAAGTCCATTTGATCTAAATCTGTCTGTGTCTTAGCATCTGCTTCGCTACGTCTCGCCCCGCTCTCTGCGGGGCTGCCAGCTACTCTTTATGGCTGCCACCTCCCCGCTTGACCAGGAGCGCGACCACGATGAGCGCGGCTCCGGCGACCGCTGCGGCGGCCGCGGCGTACATTGCCATATCACCAGTCGAGGGCATAAAGCCTCCGGTGATAATGCTAGGGGGTGTGCCGGTGGGCGTGTTGATGAGCGACGCCTCCAGGCTGCCCGTCGACCCGTCCGCGCTGTCGGCGCGCAGGGGCGACTCGGCCGTGATGGTGAGCTTGGGCTTGGCGGCGGCCACCTGGTCGACGTCCAGGCCCTCGGCCTTGACCTTCACGGAGCGCGTGCCCTCAAAAGCGGTGTAGCCCTTGGGCGCCTTGAGCTCGCGGACCTCCAGCTTGCCCGAGTCCACGCCCGAGACGGTCACGCGGCCGTCCTCGCCCGTGGTGACGGTGGCCTTGCCCTCCGCATTCCACGTGCCGTCGGCCGCCAGTGTGCGACCACGATCGTCGGTGATGCTCAGGACCGCCCCGGCAAGCGGCTTGTCGCCGTCGCTGCCGCGCTTGGTGAGCGCGAGATCCCAGGTGTAGGCGCACGCGTCATCACTCGGCGTGCGGGTGAAGCCGGCGTCGCCGGACTGGTCGGCAAAGGGAGAGCGCGGGTAGCGCAGGTAGACCTCGTTGGGGTTGCCCTTCGCGATGCCGTGGTTGCATGCGCTGTTGAGCGGCGCATTGTACACGGCAACCACGCGGGCGCCCGCGGTAAAGGCGTCGGCCCCGCCGAGCGCGGCGATGAGGTCGCCGGTGCGCACGGTGAAGGTCTTGCTGTCGGCCGCTACCTTGGTAGCGCACTGAGCCGTGATGTCGGTCCAACCCTTCGCGGGCTCGGTGCCGGCGCGCCCGTCCCTGCCGGCCGACACGGCGTCGAAGCCGCCGTCCGCGCCCGCCGCCACGTACACGCGCATGCTCGCGGCCACCTTGGAGGGGTCGAGCCCCGCGCTCATAGTGTCGACGAACTGCACCGCGTAGGTGTCGTAGGCGGTAAGACCCGCCGGGACCGTGGCGGAGAGGCGCCAGTACAGGTCGTCGGCGACCGTGGCGTCGGCGGCCTTCTGCCAGGCGGCGGTGCTGTCCTCCAGCACATGCTTTTTGACCTTGGGGGTCGCGGCCTTGGGCTTGACGGTGACGGCGCTGCCGCCGACCAGGACCATGATCGGCGCGGTGCCGGCCTCGCCCTCGGCGATGGCGTCGTCGTCGGCGACGATGAGCCAGTAGCCGCAGGGCAGCTCGGCCGTCGTGTCCGCGTTAAGGGCCACGGACTCGGCGTCAAAGCTCTGGAGGGAACGAGCGAGCTGTGCGCTCAGCGCGCTCGTAAGGTGGGAATCGGTGTTGAGCCACTCGGCAGCTTCCTGCGCGGTGGTCTGGGAATTGGGCATACCGGCGCTGTGCAGCACAGGCAACACGGCATCGCGCACGGCGTCGCTTGCCCAGGCAAGGTCGGTGGCGATCTTGGCGTCGCTGTCGCCGTCGACGACGTTGGCGCTAAAGATCTGGTAGGCGTCGTAGCTGCTCGCCACGGTACCGCTCACCGTGATGGAACCGGTCGAGGTCGGCGTGGCCTGCGCGGAAGCGGGGAACACAACCGCGCAGGTGCCGATCAGGAGGGCAAGCAGCGCAAACAAGATCGGGAAGGAGCAAACTTTCTTATTCACGACGCTTACCTCCCTTCGCATTCGCCTTGCGACGAATGTGCATCCAGGCCGCAGCAGCGCAAAGCACCGCCGCGCCGGCAAGGTACGTCAGAGTGACGCCCGACATACCAGAAAGGGGCAAAGAGGTGGAGTAGGTGTTGGTGAAGGTGGGGAGGCTTTGGCCAGCGTTGGCGTCCTCACCGTATTTAAGCGGTTGCTGCTTATCAGCGGAGATCTCTTTGCCCTTGGCATTGAAAATCTTGGTGTAAGACACTTCGCACTTAATCGTCTTATCAGACTGATCAGTTGCGTTGACCGTAATCTTGTAGACCGACTTGTCGTACGTGTAGTTCGTGAACGGTGCGGTCGGCGGCTGTTCGCGGACGTAATAGGTGAAGGTATTGCTTGCACCACGGCCGGTGGAGTCAGACTCGAGCTTGTTTAGCTTATCGAGTGTGTACTCAATCTTGTCGACGAAGCTCAGGGTCTGGGACTTCTTGTCGCCAGCCTTCGTATTAACCGTCTTAGCGTTATTAAAGTCCTCGTTATCCGCAAACTCGAGCGTAAACTCCTTCATCTCGCCACCCTTAACGACCTTGGTCGCCTTAGGAGTCCAGGAGCCGTACGAGTTGTACGGAGTGTATTCGTTAGTGAAAGTCACCGAGCTATCTTCACAGGCAATTGGATAATAGCCATCTCTATTCTGCACATTGTCCCATGAATTTGTGACACTCCACACCCCAGATGACTTGTCGAGTTCATGCTTGGTCACACTGACGTTTTCAATCGTGTAGTTATGGATGTTGAGGGGTATCTGCTTGTTCGGGTTTTCTTTTGTCGGAACAGTCATGAGCTCGGTCTTTGTATCCTTAACCGATGCCACAATCTCATACACAGCTGAGTCGTATGTGATGTCGGAGTCCTCGCCGGTATCTTCGACCAAGTAGTATGTGATTTTGTCAGCCGTACCGCTCGCTGCGAACTGTTCACCAAGCTTAAACGTGATGTTGCCGCTTGCATCATTATTTGCAGTTCCCACCTCAGCGCAAGCGTCGCGATTGAATTTCCCATTAACGAAAGGATCTTCCGAATCCTTGCGGTAGACCATAAAGGTGAACTCATTCCCAGTGAGCGTTTTGTTCTTATCAGTCTGCGAATCGATTAGCTTCTTGGTCGCCTTCAGCTTAAGGCTCGGGTAGACATACGTATCCGCAGGCTGACCCAAGTACAGGTCGCCATTCGACATGATGCCACCGCCATGATCCCAGGAATAATTTCCGGTGATGAAGGTTGTCGCAGCTTTCTGCGCAGCCGTCGCCTCATCGCTTCCGGCTTGAACACCCGAAGTCAATCCTATGCTTTGATAAATCTGCACACCGCCATTGGCGGGAATATCAATCTTCTCCTTGAGCTCTTTACTTCCCGAATACTGGGCATCTCCGCCGCCGAGCATCTTGCCGATTACTGCCGCAATCGGATCAGTATGGCCAGCCTTTGCCGCAAGGAAGAAATCGGCATGACCGTTCTCGCGAAACACCTCCGAGTTGTATGCATCTCTATCTTCAGTCTTTTCACCACCACCACCTGAAAGATGGGGTTTAGCTTCATTGCCGGTATTTTTCTCCTTGTTGTAAACATTTTCATTATTAAAATGATTATCATCATGCTCTTCGCCGGCAGACAAATTGCCAAAGATTGCCGTGCCCTCAGTGTTCGTTACCAACGTCTTGCCCGTGGGGCAGACTGCAACGCCGCCGCCGTAGCCGTCGGCTGTATTGGCGCTAATGTACGAGTTGTACACAAAGAGCCTGCCAGCATTAGATGCTGCAACATTCGAATCACCCTGAACAAAGATGCCGCCGCCGCCCCAGTCAAAGCGAGACATGCAGTGGTTATTAGTGATGTAGACTGGGCTATCTTTTGACGCTCCACTTATCATCGCGTCAATCATCTGGCCCACTCGGATGCCGGCACCTTCAGATCGGTAGCTCACGTTAGAGGCAATAATTCCTCCTTTAATGTCGAGCCATGCCCTATCATGTTGAAAAATATTGGTTACGTAAACGCCGCCGCCAGCTTCCTCGGAATAGTTGCCAGTAATCTGGCCACCAGAAATGGTGACATGGGCGCCGTTATTGGCAGCAAGCCCAGCGCCGCCATGGCCACTCTGGCCATCCTCGCCGCAAAACTTGGCGTATTTATTGTTAGTGATGTAGCCACCAGAAACGGTCACACTACCGCCCGAAACCAAGATGCCGCCACCGAGACCAACCGAATCAGAATACGTAGCGTTGCCAGAAATGATTCCACCCGCAAGCTTCAAGGTGGCTCCATTGTCAGCGTAGACGCCGCCGCCAGAAGCTGCCTTGTTTCCCGCGACCACACCGTCTGTCATTTCGAGGCTGGCTTTCGCGCCCGTTATGCACAGACCACCGCCCCAGCCACCGCCGTTGCCGTTGGTGACGTAACCGCCTTCGATTTTGACCTTACCCGTAGAAAAAATCACATGGCCGTCATCGCTCAGATTGGCGGCCGTGGTAATCATGCCGCCCTTGAGATCGAGCGTGCAGTCCTCATTAACGGTGACCACTCGCTTTACGGAACCCCTGTCCGATGCCGCAACGATAGCGCCAAAGCCCGTAACGTCATGCTTGTACGTAGTCTCGGTGGTGCAAAGTCCATCTGTATTGGGCGTGCTCTTAGTCTCATAGTAAGTAAGACTCTTGGGTGCGCCGCCATTAGAGCTAGACCCGTCTCCCTTTTCCCATGTCATAGTCGCAGGCTGACCCGCCGTCGTTTCGACCCGAGACTGTTTGTCTATTGTTTTACCTGAAGTTTTACCTGAATCCTCGATAGTGAGTGTGGCTCCTTCTTTGACCACAAAGAAGGAGTCTTTGTTGCCGGAACCATGGCAGAGCATGTTGCCGTTAAGATCGATGGTGGTGTCTTTGTTGATGACAATCTGCTGATTCGAATAGGCATAACCCGTCAGTCGAAACGTACCGCCACCGGTGAATCGTCCAGCAACGTCACCGTTTACCTCGATATAGCCATCGTCACTGACGGGAGCGATAGCGTTTTCGTCGCTATTTTCATTATCGGAAGGCTGTGCGTCGGAAGGCTGCGCGGTGCTCTTGGCTTCCGCGCCATCGGCAGTCGAGTCTGCTGCAACGATATCTTCGCTCGCGTCACCCTCGGTCTCGTCACTATTCTGGTTTTCGGTATCCCCGTTGTTGGTGTTGTCTACATCAGTAGACTCACTTGAGGAACCCCCCCCCATCACAGTTTCCTCGGTAGAATCTGTCTGACCATCGTTGGCAATGGCCTGCGAGATCGGAGGCATGACGAGCGACAGCACCAGGCTCAAAACGGAAGCTCCGCACAAAACGCCTGCCAGTACACGGCGCGTCGCTTTTTTACTCTGCTTAGTTTTTTCTGAATTCGCTTTCATCGATGTCTCCTCCCCAAGAGACCGCGATCTTGCTCTTTCACTATCAAACGTATTTGCGCAATCTGTAATTGCGCTCGCTTAGTAATCCATATTGTAGCAATTGTTTGAACATCTGAACAAGAAAACCGATAGTTTTGTAGCGAATTCTCAATTCTCTTGACATTTGCTCAGATTTACCTTCATTTATTCGCTATCTATTATTTGTTTTTACTGGTAATTTAGTTGCCCATCATTTTTTAATGGCATTAGATTTATTTGCACAACATTTTGCTCAAGAGCAAACATCCCGCTCACGGTCGAAAATCGACCGTGAGCAGTAGGTCATTAACCGGAAGGAATACCCTACCAAACTGATGAGAATATCTTTGACCCATCGGTGGTTAGACGTGTGATGTTCAGACAACTAAATTTAAATTTTTGCGCAGATTTTCGGTATCAATTCGCCCAAATCGCCTGAGGCCACCGCAAAGGTGCCTGCCCCTTTGTGGTGGTTCTCCCCCGGCGCTACAGCAGATGCTCCTCGATAAAGATCGCGATGCCGTCTTTGTCGTTGCTCGCGGTCACAAAGTCGGCGGCGGCACGGGTGGCGTCGCTGCCGTTTGCCATGGCCACGCCCACGCCGGCGTCAGCCACCATGCAGGTGTCGTTGTCCGCATCGCCAAACACGCAGATGTCCTGGAGCTCCATGTCGTTGAGCTCCGCCACGCGCACAAGGCCGCGCGTCTTGGACACGCGCGGATCCATAAACTCGTAGAGCCGCTGCGTGGTTTGCAGAGCCGCCGCCTTAACAGTGTCATCGGCAAACGTCGATGCTCGCTCAATCACCCGCGGCATTACCTCGGGCGCCATGGTAAACATCACCTTGGGCTGCGGCTCGCGCAAGAACTCGGCAAAATCGACCACCTGGTAGGGCACGCCGTCGACGCGCGACAGGTGCTCGACGCACGCGTTGCTCTCGGGCACGTAGAACACGCCGTCTCGGGGGCAGACGGGCGTTGCCGGAAGGTCCGCCATGTGCTTGCAGATGCGCGCGATGGTCTCGCCCGGCAGCGGATAGCTCAGCTCGTTGATGTCGTGCGCGCGGTCGATGACCTCGGCGCCACCGCAGCCCACCATCACGTCTACCAGGCCTTCGATGCCCCAGAGCTCGTACATGGCCTCGGTCGCGTGGGCGTCGCGCCCGGTGCACAGGCCAAAGAGCACACCGCGCTCGCGCAGGGCGCGGATCGCCGCCACGGTGCGCGGGGACACCGTGTGCTGGCTCGTGAGCAGCGTGCCGTCGATATCGCAGAACACGGCTTTGATGTGGCTGAAGGTGGTGTCCATGGGGGCCTTTCTGGGTTGTGCGGCGGTGTGGGGTGTATTCGTGAACGGCGTACATGGTATACCAAGGCACAGGCGCGGCCCGTCAAAGCAAAAACCACCACAAAGGTGCCTGTGAACCGCCTCCCATTTCTTGGACATCGGGAAATGGGAGGTTTTCCATGAGTAT